>JAGZXV010000131.1 GCA_018378255.1 Clostridiaceae bacterium
AGATTTAATGTAAATGGCTTGAGGATTAACAGTAAAACGTCAAGGCTTTTTCGAAAATGCCTTGACGTTCGACGTTAAATTTTCTTATAATTTACAAAATTGTTTTTAATTCCTTGCTCCAGAGAAAAACAGCAGGAAAGCGGGGCGGGCGGATGACGGAGAACCAGGGCGGGAACCGGAACGGAGGAACCAAACGATACAGGGATCGTGTGGTTCCTCCGTTCCGGTTCCCGCCCTGGTTCTCCGCCATCCCTCCGCCCCGCTTTTCTGCGTATCTTTCTCAACCAAATCCCTATTCAATCACCTTTGTATTTTCCCATTTACCGCTTCGGTAACGACCATACGAAATTGCAGACCCGATTGCCCAGCCGATTGGGATGGACCACCAGATTGCGTCTTCACCGATGAAATGAGCCAGGGAATAAGCCATGGCTACACGGGAAAACAGGTTGAACAGGGAACTTGCCATAAATGCTCTCATATCTCCGGCACCGCGTAAAAGCCCGTTGGAGGAGAACATGATTCCCATCAGAATGTAGAAGGTGGAGACTGTGGTCATGTATTTCATGCCGTAGTTGATGGCCTCAGTGTCCGTATTGGAATCCATAAACAAGTTGAGCAGGTTCGGGCCGAACAGGAAAATCACAGCGGTGATAATAATGCTGAAAATCAGCACCATGAACAGATTGGCCCTGTACCCCTGTCTGACGCGTTCTGGTTTATTGGCGCCGATATTTTGGGCGGTATAGCTGGACATGGCGTTGGAGAAGTTCATATTCGGCATCATAGCCAGAGTATCGATTTTAGTAGCAGCTGTGTATCCTGCAATAAATGTGGAACCATAGGAGTTCACCAAGCCCTGCATCATCAGCATGCTGAAGGAGACAATAGACTGCTGTATCATAGATGGTACCCCGACCTTGGCAATTCTGCGAACAGCCGATGAGTGGAACAGCGGCCGTTTGGGAATGGCAGGATACTCCATCTCATCCGGCATATGGACAATCCGTTTGACCAGCACGATAAAAGATAGTACGGCACACATGCCCTGGGCGATCAGGGTAGCCCAGGCAACACCGGCTACGCCCATGTTGAATTTAATCACAAATGTGAGATCCAGCACAATATTGGTCAGTGTGGATATCATCAAAAAGAAGAGAGGCGTTTTGCTGTCTCCCAGAGCATTGTAAATGGCATTTAACGCATTGTACAAAAACAAGAAGATTACGCCGCCAAAATAAATTCTCAAATAGCTTAAAGAGCTTCCGATAATATTGTCCGGTGTTTTTAACAGGGAGAGAAGCGGAAGGGCCAGCAGTTCTCCGATGACCATAATCATGGCTCCCAGAATAAAAAGAGAGATGACTGCAGTGGAAATTGTGGTCTTCATTTCCCTGATCTGCCCGGCGCCGAACTGCTGGGATACCACAACGGTACACCCCATGGATAACCCGCTGGCTAGGGCAACTGCCAGAAATACAATTGGGAAAGAAGAGCCTACGGCTGCCAGTGCGTCAGAACCCACGAAACGCCCGACTACCATGGAATCTACCATATTGTAAAGCTGCTGGAACAGATTTCCAGCTAGCATTGGAAGTGCAAAGAAAAATAAAGTTTTTAAGGGATTGCCCTCGGTCAGATTTTTAATCATGTTGTCTAAACTCCTTTCGGCTTTCCGCGGCATTGTGCGCAATTCGTTTTAAAAATGAGTGATACTGGGCCTGTTCTTCAGGAGAGAATCCATTAAAACAAATGGCATTCCAGTCATCGAAAATCTGCCGTACAACAGAAGCCATTTCTTTTCCGCTGTCTGTCAGATGAAGCAGTTTTTCCCGCTTGTTGTTAAGATTGACAGTTCTGACCAGAAAACCGCCTTCTTCCAGGTGTGAAACGGTTTTGGCGATCCGGCCTTTATCCACATTCATCTCACAGCAGAGCGAATCCTGATTGCATGTATCCATTGCCATCAGAACATATAGGGTGAGCGCATCCAGAGGATGAAGGCCGTATGACTCCACCCGGTTTCTTATGTAGCTTTGTTCGGAGCGCCTTATGATGTTGATGGGATTGAGCATAATGAGTTCCTTTCTTTTAAAATAACAGTTGTTAATTGCAACAGTTGTCAATGGAAACTTATTTTACACTGTTTTTACCCAGTTATCAAGTCTAATCTTGACATTTTTTTTAGATGTGCTAAAATGATACTCAGATTTTATAAAATAATATAACAAAAAAGCTGTGAAAGCGTCAGTAGACATTTATTTTCTAGCAGAGAGAGGGGATCACCGGCTGAAAATTCCCTTTAGTTCAGATAAGTGTTCGAAATTCCCGCCGGAGCTGCAGGATTGAACCATTTAATATGTCAGTAGGTTCTGCCGTTTATACACGTTACGTATAGATACAAAGTTTGTATACACATTTATGTGTACCTGCATAGTTTGTATGCCGAGTGTCTGTCCGGTTTGTCCGGCAGGAATCAGGGTGGTACCGCGAATTTAACTTCGTCCCTATTTGGGATGGAGTTTTTTTATTTCATAGGAAAATTTTTCTGTGAAATACAAATGAAATGGAGGAAAAAATGAGAGAGCAGTTAGAAAAAATCAAAGAAGAAGCATTAAAACAGATTGAAGCTTCTGATGCCCTTGAAAAATTAAATGAAATCAGGGTTGCATACCTGGGCAAGAAAGGGCAGCTGACTACCGTATTAAAGAGTATGAAAGATGTTGCGCCGGAAGAGCGTCCCAAAGTGGGCCAGATGGTAAATGAAGCCCGGGAAGTGATTGAAGCGAAAATGGAAGAGACAAAACAGGCTCTTGCCAGAAAAGCCCGGGAAGAGCAGATGAAGAAAGAAGTAATCGATGTCACTCTGCCTGCTAAGAAGAGCAGCATAGGGCACAGCCATCCCAACACCATTGCATTAGAAGAAGTAGAGCGTATTTTCGTCGGCATGGGTTACGAGGTGGTGGAAGGACCGGAAGTGGAATATGATCTGTATAACTTCGAAAAACTGAACATCCCGGCCAACCATCCGGCAAAGGATGAACAGGATACCTTCTATATCAATAAAGACATTGTGCTGAGAACTCAGACATCACCGGTGCAGGCCAGAGTGATGGAGCAGGGCAAACTGCCGATCCGTATGATCGCGCCGGGCCGCGTATTCCGTTCTGACGAAGTGGATGCAACCCATTCTCCGTCCTTCCATCAGATTGAAGGTCTGGTAATCGATAAACACATTACATTTGCCGATTTAAAGGGCACGCTGGCAGAATTTGCGAAAGAACTGTTCGGGGAAGACACAAAGGTTAAATTCCGTCCTCATCATTTCCCATTTACAGAACCGAGTGCAGAAGTGGACGTTACCTGTTTTAAATGCGGCGGAAGCGGATGCCGTTTCTGTAAGGGATCAGGCTGGATTGAGATTCTGGGCTGCGGTATGGTGCATCCTCATGTGCTGGAAATGTGTGGAATTGATCCTGAGGAATATTCCGGTTTCGCATTTGGGGTGGGTCTTGAGCGTATTGCACTTTTGAAATATGAGATAGACGATATGCGTCTGCTGTATGAGAACGATATTCGTTTCCTGAAACAATTTTAATATAGAGCTATAGAGTGTGTTTGAAAATTCATTTCCACCATCTGCAGGCCCCGCTTTGCGGTATATTTATCCCGAATTCAGGTTACATAGCCCGCTATGTGCCCTTCATACGGTGAAAACCTTCCGCAAACTGTGACGAACATCTGTCGGAAAGCAATTTTGAAATGCACCCAGTGTGAAAGATAATCCGGCTGGGTTATTTTTCACATCCCAATTAGCGCCGGAGGCACAAATTTGAATCGCAGCTGAGAAATTGAAATTCACAGCGCGTGCCTGTGTAAAAATACGCTCCGGCATGTAGGATTAGAATGTATTTGGCAGCGGTTTTTTACATCGATCCTCAAGGCATTTTGTAAAATGCCTTGACGTTTTAAGTTAAATGACCAGGTCAGTATAATAAAAAAGGAGATTTTTCAAATGAACACAGCATTATCATGGATAAAAGCATATGTTCCGGATTTGAATGTAACTGCTCAGGAATACACAGATGCAATGACATTGTCAGGAACAAAGGTAGAAGGCTATGAAGCCCTGGATAAAAATTTAGAGAAAATCGTGGTAGGCCAGATCACAAAGATCGAGGGCCATCCGGATGCAGATAAACTGATTATCTGTCAGGTTAATATCGGATCAGAATCCATTCAGATCGTGACAGGCGCGCCCAATGTAAAAGAGGGTGATAAGGTTCCGGTTGTGTTGGACGGCGGCAAAGTTGCGGGCGGACACGACGGCGGCCCCCTTCCGGAGGACGGCATAAAAATTAAAAAAGGTAAGTTAAGAGGAATTGAATCCTGCGGTATGATGTGCTCGATCGAAGAGCTGGGTTCCTCCAGGGACATGTATCCGGATGCGCCGGAAAGCGGAATTTATATTCTTCCGGAAGACGCCGTAATCGGCGCGGATGCGGTGGAACTGCTGGGGCTGCGGGATGTGGTATTCGAATACGAAATCACCTCCAACCGTGTGGACTGTTACAGCGTGCTTGGAATTGCCAGAGAAGCCGCTGCTACATTCAATAAAGAATTTGTGCCTCCTGTGGTGGCTTCGACCGGAAATGACGAAGATATCAATGCTTACCTGAAAGTACGCGTTGAAAATACGGAACTCTGCCCGCGTTACTGTGCAAGAATGGTTAAGAACATTAAACTTGCGCCATCACCGGAATGGATGCAGAGACGCCTGGCGGCCAGCGGAATCCGTCCGATCAACAATATTGTGGATATCACAAACTATGTGATGGAAGAGTATGGCCAGCCTATGCATGCATTTGATTACGACCTGCTCGCAGGCCATGAGATCGTTGTAAAATGCGCTTCAGACGGTGATACATTCCAGACACTGGACGGACAGGAAAGAAAACTGGACAGCAGCGTACTGATGATCAATGACGGAGAAAAAGAAGTAGGAATCGCCGGAATCATGGGCGGTGAAAACTCAAAAATTACGGATGATGTAAAAACAATGGTATTTGAAGCAGCCTGTTTTAACGGAACGAATATCCGGCTTTCCGCAAAGAAAGTGGGCCTTAGAACAGATGCGTCAGGAAAGTTTGAAAAGGGGCTGGATCCCAATAATGCCCAGGCAGCCATTGACCGCGCATGCCAGTTGATTGAAGAATTAGGGGCAGGGGAAGTCATAGGCGGAATGATCGATGTATATCCGGTAAAACGGGAAGGCAGAAGAATTCCCTTCAATGCGGAAAAGATCAATAACTTGTTGGGAACAGAAATCGATGCGGACACCATGAAAGGCTACTTCCAAAAACTGGATTTAGGATTTGATGAAGAAACCCAGGAAGTCCTGGTACCGAGTTTCCGCCAGGATTTGGAGCGCCCGGCAGATATTGCAGAAGAAGTGGCGCGTTTCTATGGTTATGATAATATTCCTACCACACTTCCTTCAGGGGAGGCCACAACAGGAAAATTGTCTTATAAACTTAGAATTGAAGAGGTTGCCAGGGAAGTGGCAGAGTTTTCCGGCTTCAGCCAGAGCATGACATACTCCTTTGAGAGCCCGAAGGCATTTGATAAACTGCTGCTTCCAAAGGACTGCCGGCTGAGAAAGACCGTAACCATTTTAAATCCTTTAGGCGAGGATTTCTCCATCATGAGAACTTCACCATTAAACGGCCTTTTAACTTCTCTGTCGACTAATTATAACAGAAGAAATAAGGATGTTAAATTATACGAACTGGCTAATATATACCTGCCTAAGAGCCTTCCGCTTACAGAACTTCCGGACGAGAGAATG
Organism: Clostridiaceae bacterium; assembly: GCA_018378255.1. Lineage (GTDB taxonomy): Bacteria > Bacillota > Clostridia > Lachnospirales > Lachnospiraceae > CHH4-2. The sequence goes on from JAGZXV010000131.1 coordinate 5,849, forward strand.
CAGTTTGCGCTTGGAATGTACGGAGAGGGCGATTTCTTTACCATGAAAGGTGTGGTGGAAGAGCTGTTTGATAAGCTGGGGATGAAGAAGAAGGTCCACTACGATCCACAGGCCAACCGTCCTTACCTGCATCCGGGCAGAAAGGCGGATATTGTATATGAAGGAGTTACTTTAGGATACATCGGTGAGATCCATCCCGATGTGGCTGATAATTATAAAATCGGTGAAAGAGCCTATGTGGCTGTCCTGGATATGCCGAACGTAATTCCATTTGCAGATTTCGACAGAAAATATACCGGAATAGCCAAATATCCGGCTGTTACCAGAGATATCAGTATGGTAGTTCCAAAAAATATTCTGGTTGGACAGATCGAAGACATCATCGCACAGAGGGGTGGAAAGATTCTGGAGAGCTATCAGTTATTTGATATCTATGAAGGAGCACAAATCCTGGCAGGCCACAAGTCGGTAGCTTATTCCATCGTATTCCGCGCAAGCGACAGAACGTTAACGGATGATGAAGTTGGAGCTGCCATGAAGAAGATTTTAAATGGCCTTCAGGGAATGGGAATTGAACTGCGCGCATAAGTCATATTAAACATCACTATAGTATCCGGATACTAAATGCCGTTCAACCAGAATGCCTGGCTCATTCTGGTTGAACGGCATCTTTTCTTTCCGCACCGGATACCGCCCGTTTTGCCGGCCGGAATCTACTAAATGATGGATAAAAAGATTGGGAGGAATTTTAATGAATCGTTACTTTAAGGCTGCACTCTTTTTTGAATCCGTGAGCGGCATTATTTTCTGCCTGCTTTATAAATTTTTTTTGGCCCCCGGCCTGTCCGCCCAGCATATGGATGAACAAACAGCCTACCCGGCTGTCTGTTTTTTGGCTGTGCTCATTCTGTCTCTAATACTCTGTCTGATAAAACCGGCAAGAAAGTTTCAAAATGGCTTTTTAATCTATGCTTTGCTGTTGCTGCTGTTTTTTTGTGCGGCATGCTTACTCGTTGGAATGACATCCTCATGTCCGGTTTGTAATTCTCCTTATTTTTAGTTACACAGCCGAAAGCCCATAATAAATCCACGATACAAGAAAAAAATTGAAAAAATGGAGACAGTTCATAGAAGTGATTTCTAAAATTATGGCTTCCGGCCTTGTAGTTTAACAGGAATTTACATATACTTTTTTTAAGTAATTATAATATTTATATGGAAAGGAGAAGACTATGAAGGAGTTTTTCTATAAAGAATGGTGCCCGGCAGATAAATGTCTGGTTCTGGCAACTGCTTCCCTGCTCGGCGTTGTTGTTGGTTTTTTGATCTCTCCGATTAAAAAGGGGATTTTTTGCGGCAATTATAACGGAAATACTAAACTGGTTGAGGATAAAGAATAAAATGAAAGATTTTCAAACACACTCTAGTGAAGGTAATACCCTGCCTTTCTGGCAATTCCAGCTAAGATATGGAGATTTAATATAGATGACATGGGGATTAACATTAAAACGTGAAGGCTTTTTCGAAAATGCCTTCACGTTTGATGTTAAATTGATTTAACTGTCTTAAAATTGTCTGAGCGGCTTTATCGCGAGTTGTTTTATTTTAGCCTGCGCTTTTAGCAAAATTCCAGGGACTTAGTAAATCTTAACTCCGAATCCCGCAGCCAGAAACTTTAGGGTCCCACTCCCATCCCTGCCAGCCTCCCCTTCAAGCTAAACCGCCGTCCCTTCGCCCGGATCCCCTTTCCTGCGTACTCCCCGCCAATTCCCCCAAAATCAAAAAAAATTACCCCAAAACAACCTGCCCCAATTCCGTGATTTCGCAGCCGCCCCTGGTCCGGTGCACCTTGATATAGTCATACTCATTCAAGATCTGCAGCGTACTTCTTATTTTCCCTTCCGTAATGGAAACCCCGTTTTCCTCCAACTGCCTCTTGATGCCGGAACGGCCGATATGCGGAGCAGCAGCTATCAGCTTTAATATCTGTTTTTCAGCAATGCTTAATTTAGACTGGGTGGCAGTTATCTGGTTTATTATATAGGGCGGAAGATTTTGAAGGGAAAGCGGTTCCCGGTTATAAATGCTGAAAAAGTGACGGCATAAATTGTTCAGTTCCTGGGTATTTCCAGGCCAGGAGTATTGTTTTAAATATTGAAGCAAATGTTCCGACATTATGTTTTCCGCATTTATATTATAATTATTGAAAACATTTTTTAGAAAATGGTTCAGCAGCAGGGGAATATCCTCCTCCCTCTGTCTGAGAGGAATTGTGATCAGGGAAACGGAATTGATGGTGAAGAATAACTCATCAATAAAGCTTCCTTCCTGGACCATCTGATACAGGTCCCTGGTGGTGGTGGCAATGACCCTGATGTTGACCGGAATAGTACGGCTTCCACCAATCCTTTTCAGCGTTCCGTTCCTGAGAACATGGAGCAGGATTGCCTGGATATGATGGGGCATGTACTGGATTCCGTCGATGAACAAGGTGCCGCCGTCTGCTGATTCCAAAATTCCGGTCATCCCTCCCGGACGGGAACCTGGAAAGGCGCCGTCTTCATAGCCAAGCAGTTCGGTGTTTATGATGGCCGTTTCCAAAGACGTGAGATTCAGGGTAACAAAGGGCGCATCATGGCGTCTGGAGTTATTATGAATGGCCTGCGCCAGCACTTCCTTTTCCGTGCCGCTTTCTCCCTGAATAATGACATGGAAATCATTTAAAGAGATCCTTTTAGCATTTTCAATCAAGTGGAGGACAGAAGGCGTCTGAGTGATAATATGGTTAAAATCATAAAGCCTTCTTACCATAGAACCGGGAATTGTATCGTCCATCTGTTCGCCGGCATCATTGGCCCGGTAGGAGTGGATCAGATACATGCGGGAGGTATTGATCGTGTCGATTTCCTGTATCCAGAGACGAATCAGTTCCCCATTAGCGTTCCTGAGCAGAAATTCGCTGCTGTCGTGGAGATCGCAGGTGATGGCATGTTCTTCTAAAAGATCAGGCAGGCTCTGGCCAATCAGTTCCTGGTCCAGAAGGCAGAGCATGGAAGTAAAAGGGTGATTTACCATCTGAATGGAATCATTGCTGTCGATCAGGCAGATACCGTTGACAATTGTATTAATAATAGCCTGAGTGATCATCTGGGTATCAAGAGCATGGGAAAGCTGCATGTTGGAAAGTTTGATAATCTGCACAATGTGGTTGATATAATTGCGTGTGATTTCGTCCGCCAGATTGAGAGGAAGATGATACCAGGCGATGATTTCATTAATTGTGGAGATATCCACCACACGGTTTCCAATGTCTATTACGGTGGAAATGTTTTTGGGCACCAGATGGACTTCGCCTACTGTAACCGCGTATTTTATTTCCGATGATACCGGACCGCAGCCCGGATAATAGGGCAGAAAATGATATTGGGAAATGCCGAAATCCTGTAATTGGCGGATGACTTCGTATGTATTGCGCTCGGAATCGTTGACCAGATAGACAAAGGAGCCGGGCGGAATCTGAAGTATTTTATGTAGATAGGTATGGTTAAATGTACGGATACAGATCAGTTCGTGAACATGATCCGGCACCATATCCTGGCATTTGGGCTGAATATCAGCGGCAGAATAAAGGACGCATGACGTGGAAGCCAGGAGATTTGGAGTGACATCAGGCAGCAATACAGACTCAATTTCCAGATAATTGTGGAAGATAGAGGAAAGATAGGAGAGAAGACCGATGCGGGCCGTGGAATTGAGTGTTATTATCACAAGTTTTTCTTTCATAATGATTCTCCTTTATCATCAGTTATTAGGTTGATTATAATATAAAATTACAAATAAAACAACCTAATGATAAATCCCGAATGGAAATGGTAAGGAAAATTTAACAATTAATGATAAAATATTTGACGAATGAAGTCAGGGTATGTAAAATTTGAATAAAGGAAAAGCAAAGACGCTTACACTTTTACGGGTGATCTGCGCCTTTGTTTTTTGTTAAGCAAAAAGATAGGAGAGTGTACTATGAAAAAGAGAATGATTTCTTTGGTTCTGGCAGCAACCATGATCTCCGCATCATTAGCAGGATGCGGCGGCGGTTCTTCCTCATCAGGAACCACAGCAGCGGGAACAACCGCGGCAGGCACTACGGCAGCAGCAGACGCTACGACGGCAGCATCCGGTGACACCACCACTGCAGCGGCAGCAGAAGGAACATCTTCAGAGGGTAAAGACAGCATTGTTATCGTTACTTCATCTGATATTCTTTCTATGGATCCATACCGTTATGATGAAGGTCCTACAAACCAGTTTATGCTTCATATCTATGAGCCTCTTGTAATGGGAGATCCTGAGATGAAGTTCCAGCCACACCTTGCTGAAAGCTGGGAGCAGTCAGAAGACGGACTTACCTGGACATTCCACTTAAGAAAAGGCGTTAAATTCCACGACGGCGAAGAGATGAATGCAGAGGATGTTGTTGCTTCCTTTAATCTGGCATCTAATCCGGATTCTCCATCCGCATTCAGCAGCTATACATCAACATTTGAATCTGTAACTGCTGTTGATGATTACACAGTTGAAATCAAAACAAACCAGTTAAATCCGATCATGCTTTTCAGCGTTGCACAGATTTACATACTGAAAAAAGAGAACATCGAAGGCAAGACAGAAGAAGAGATCGCAGCCAATGTCTGTGGTACAGGACGTTATAAATTTGTTGAGCAGGTAAAAGAAGATCATATCGATCTCACTGTTAATGAAGATTACTGGGGCGAACTTCCTCCAATCAAGAATGTAAGATGGCGTCCAATCAGCAATGAAGCCACCAGAACAGCAACCATGCTGACCGGTGATGTTGACGTTACGATCAACGTAGCTGTAAGAGATGTGGAAAGACTTGAGAACACACCTGGAATCGTAGTGCTGAAACAGAAAGGCTTACGTGAAATCTACTTAAACCTGGACAGCCGTGAAGATTCTCCTTTATTCCCAGGAGTGAAAAATCCGATGTCTGATCCTAAGGTCAGAGAGGCTATGTACCTTGCAATTGATGAAGATGCAATTATTAAATCCGTTATGAACGGCGCTGCATATACCATGAATTCAATCATTCCTGAGAATTATGTAGGCTATCAGCCGGTAGAGCGTCCTGCTTATGATCCGGAACGCGCAAAACAGCTTCTTACTGAAGCCGGATATCCGGATGGATTTGAAGTTACTCTGGATGCGCCGAATGACCGTTATGTAAAAGATGCTGAGATCGCACAGGCAGTTGCAGGATACTTTGAGAAGGTAGGCATTAAGGTTAACCTGAACCTGATGCCAAAAGCTAACTTCTTCACTTATATTAAACCAGCTGAAAATAATTCCATGCTGCTTATGACCGGATGGTCTGATTCTTCAGGCGACGGAACATCTCTGCTTCATGATATGCTTTATACATTTGACAGAGAAGCTGCTGTTGGTACTGTAAACAGAGGCCATTACTCCAATGCAGAAGTTGATAAGCTGATCGATCAGGCATATGCTGAGATCGATGAAACAAAACGCGGCGAGATCGTTGCTAAAGCAGATCAGGTTGCCAGAGAAGATTTTGCTTACATTCCGCTTCATTTTGAGCAGGATACTTATGCAATCAAAGATACTATCAACTATACACCAAGACCAAATAACTATGTATTTGCTTGGGAGTTCTCTTACAAATAAGCATTGACTTATAAGGAATTGAAACGAATATAGGCTACAGGCTTTCACGGCAGTCAGCTGAAATAAGGGTCTGCCGCTGGAAGCCTGTTTTATTGACAAGAACTACACATTGAGGTGAGAGAAAAGTGATTAAGTATATTATCAAACGGTTTGTTCAAATGCTTGTAGTATTGTTTATAGTATCAGTACTCGTCTTTTTGCTGACCAATTTTATCGGTGATCCGGTTGATATGCTGGTTCCGGAAAATGCAACATTAGAGCAGATTGAATCCGCCCGCGCCAGACTGGGTCTGGACCGTCCGCTTCCTGTTCAGTACGGAATCTTTTTGAATGATGTTCTTCACGGCAATTTTGGAAAATCCTATTCTTATGGATTGCCGGCTATGGGGCTGATCGTTGAACGAATCCCCGCAACTATGGAAATCGTAATTATAGCAGCGCTGCTGACTCTTTTTATTGCAATTCCTCTGGGAGTATATGCAGGCGCATTCCCAAAAAGGAAATCAAGCAAAATCATCATGTCAGGTTCAATCCTGGGAATTTCCCTGCCTTCATTCTGGCTGGGCATGATGATGATTTACATATTCGCTGTAGTGCTCAGAGTGCTTCCGGCTTCAGGAAGAGGAGATACCGTAACGGTATTGGGCATCAAAACAAGCCTTTTTGCACCGGGAGGATGGAAGTATATCCTGCTGCCTGCAATCACCCTGGCGATGACTAATATCGCGACCACCCTGCGTTTAACACGTTCCGGTATTCTGGAAAATATGAAGCAGGATTATATCAAGTTTGCAAGAGCAAAAGGTGTTCCAGCTAAATCGGTTTTATTCGGGCATGCCCTTAAAAATGCTTTGATTCCGGTTATCACTATTTTTGGTATGAATTTGGGAAGCATGATTGCATTTACGACGATCACGGAGACCATTTTTGCCTGGCCGGGGATGGGAAAACTGCTGATCGATGCGATTGGAAAAGCGGACCGTCCGATTATTGTGGCCTATCTGATGGCAACTTCCTGCCTGTTCGTAGTGCTTAATTTCATCGTAGATATTTTATATACCTTTATAGACCCTAGAATTGAGTTGAGGTGACGACATGGCTGAGACAAAGAATACAAAAAATGAAAAGAACTCCGTGTGGAGGAATTTCCTTAAATCGGAATTCTTCTATCACTATAAAAATAATTTGCCCGCCATCATCGGCAGCATATTGGTTTTGATTGCAATTCTGGTCGCTGTTTTCGGAAAATTTCTGGCTCCCCAGAACCCATATGACCTGACACAGATCGATTTGATGGATTCCTATCTGCCTCCGGCATGGAGCGATGGCGGCAGTATGAAGTTCCTTTTGGGAACGGACAACCAGGGCCGTGATATTTTAAGCGCAATCATTTATGGAAGCGTAAGCTCCTTAACCATTGGCCTTGTGGGTATGCTGGCCTCCTGTCTGATCGGCACCACACTGGGCCTGATCGCCGGATATTTTGGAGGAAAAGTGGATTCTGTTATTATGAGAATTGCTGATATCCAGCTTTCTTTTCCATCCATGCTGATCGCGTTATTCATCATGTCCGTATTCGGACGCGGTATTGATAAACTGCTCATTGCCCTGACCATGGTAGGATGGGTGAAATATGCCCGAACGGTAAGAGGCGAGACGCTGTCGGTACGAAATAAGGAATATGTGGAAGCCGCCCGTACCATTGGCCTTCCAAACCACCGTATTATATTAAAACATGTAATGCCGAATGTAGTGACGTCAATCATCGTTTTGGCGACGATTCAGGTTGGTGACTTCATTCTGACCGAGGCAACGCTCAGTTTCCTTGGCGTTGGTGTACCGATTACGGAGCCATCTTTGGGACTGCTGGTAAAAACAGGATTCGATGTACTGTTCAGCGGGCTTTGGTGGGCATCTGTATTCCCGGGACTTTATATTATGCTGGTTGTGTTCGGTATCAATCTGCTGGGAGATTTCCTGCGCGATGAATTGAACCCGAATCTGAAGTAAGCTGGAAGGGAGAATGACAATGGCAAATGAAGAAACGACGTTATTGGACGTAAAAAATCTGAAAACGTATTTCCATACATTTAAAGGCGTAGTAAAAGCAGTTGATGATGTCAGCTTTTCCCTGAAAAAGGGCGAGATTCTCGGTATAGTAGGCGAATCCGGAAGCGGAAAGTCGGTTACCAGCTTCTCCATTTTAAAATTGGTGGAAGAGCCGGGAGTTGTACAGGCTGAAAGCATTAAGTTTGATGGTAAAGAACTGACAAATTTGAGCGAGAAGGATATGACGCAGATCCGGGGAAAGGATATCTCCATGGTATTCCAGGATCCCATGACCTCTTTAAATCCGCTCTATACGATACAAAAACAGATGGAGGAAGTGTTGATCCTTCATGCGCCGCAGATGAATGCGGCCCAGAGGAAAGAGCGCTGCATTGAGCTCTTAAGGCAGGTGGGAATTCCTAATCCGGAAGACCGTTTAAAGGCCTATCCGCATGAGTTTTCCGGCGGTATGAGACAAAGGGTAATTATTGCAATTTCACTGGCCACGGATCCAAAACTGCTGATTGCAGACGAGCCGACCACAGCTCTTGATGTTACCATTCAGGCCCAAATCCTGAGATTGATGAAAAAATTAGTGAATGAAAAACATGCATCCTTGATTTTGATCACTCACGATCTGGCTGTGGTTTCGGAGATGGTTGATAAAATTAATGTTATGTACTGCGGCAAGCTTGTTGAAACAGGAAGCAATAAGGATGTGGTTTATCACAGCGCCCACCCGTATACAGAAGGCCTTCTGAACTCAATTCCTAAATTAAGAGAAGATAAAGACCGCCTGGATTTCATACCTGGTATGGTTCCAAACATGTTTGAATTACCTCAGGGATGTTACTTTGCACCGAGATGTAAATACTGCCAGGAGATCTGTAATAGAGAACAGCCTCAAATGCAGGATTTGGGGAATGAGCACAGGGTAGCATGCCATTTTCCATTGATCTCGAAGGAAGTTAAATAGGAGGACCGCAATGCAGGAACCATTAATTGAAGTTAAAAATTTAAAACAGGAGTTCCGTCTCACAAAAGGTCTTCTACAGTCCCTTCGTTTTGAAGACGGAAAAATTGTAAAAGAAGATAAGATTGTTCACGCTGTCAATGATGTCAGCTTTACGATCCAGAAAGGGGAGGTTTTCAGCTTGGTTGGAGAGAGCGGCTGTGGAAAATCCACGACTGCCAGAACGATCATCCGCCTGTTGGAGCCGGCCGGAGGCCAGGTTTTTTATAAAGGAAATGATATCAGCCATTTGAAATCAAACCAGCTCCTTTCCTATAGAAAAGATATGCAGATGATCTTCCAGGATCCTTATGCGTCTCTTAACCCGAAACAGAGGGTTGAAGATATTATTATGGAACCGATGCTGTTCCATAAGATTGTGAATACAAAAGAAGAAGCGAGAAAAAGATGTATGGAGATTCTGGAGCGTGTGGGACTCCGTCCGGAACAGGCATCCCGTTATCCGCACCAGTTTTCCGGCGGCCAGAGACAGCGTATCGGTGTAGCCAGAGCGCTGGCGGTGCAGCCTGAATTCATCATTGCCGATGAACCGGTATCCGCCCTGGATGTGTCCATCCAGGCCCAGATCCTGAATCTGTTGATGGATCTGAAAGATGAATTTAATTTCTCCTATCTGTTCATCGCCCATGATCTTTCCGTTGTACGCCATATCAGCGACCGTCTGGGTGTTATGTATCTGGGAGGGATTGTGGAAATGGGAGACAAAAATACAATCTTTGCGAACCCGCTTCACCCATATACAAGACTTCTGTTTTCCGCTGTTCCTACCGTAGGAGAAGATCCTTTGGTAGAAAGTGTGGAAATTGAAGGTGAAATTCCGAACCCGGTAAATCTTCCCAGCGGATGTTATTTTCATGACCGCTGTCCATATGCTACGGATTTGTGCAGAAAAGAACGTCCGGCATTGAAAGATATCGGAGGCGGACATTGTGTTGCCTGTCATCAGGTGCAAGGCGAATAAGCCTGTAGATTATTATCAAATGTAAAGAGGGGTATCATTATGATATTGATAAAACAAGCAGATATCTATGGGCCGGAATCCATGGGAATCCAGGATGTGCTGCTTTGTGCCGGGAAGATAGAAGCAATTGGAAAAGACCTTTCCCCTGTCTGCGGATGTCAGGTTATCGATGCATCAGGGATGAAACTGATTCCCGGAATCATTGACCGCCACGTCCATGTTACAGGCGGCGGCGGTGAAGGTAGTTTTCATACGAGAGCTCCCGAGGTCCGGCTTTCTTCTCTGATCCAGGGAGGTGTAACTACAGTTCTGGGTCTGCTTGGAACGGATGGAATCACCAGAAGTGTTGAAAATCTTGTAGCAAAGGTAAAAGCTCTTAAAGAGGAAGGAATCAGCGCCTATGCTGTTTCCGGTTCCTATGGTTATCCGCCGGTAACGATTACTGGAGATCTTCAGAAGGATATTGCATTCATTGATGAAGTGATCGGTGTAAAACTGGCAATTTCTGATCATCGGGCACCTAATATTTCCACAGAGGAATTAATCCGTCTGGCAAGTGATGTCCGGACTGCCGGTATGCTTTCCGGAAAAGCCGGAATTGTTGTCCTGCACATGGGAGATGATATACGGGGATTGGAACCAGTATTTGAAGCTCTGGAGAGGACCTCCATACCGATTAAAACATTCCAGCCCACTCACATCAGCCGTACAGATAAATTATTAAAGGACGGGCTGAAATTTGCCAAGATGGGCGGAACCATCGATATCACCTGCGGAGAATCCAAACGGGATAAGGTTGCCGCTCTCCTGAAAGAAGCGAAGAACCAGGGCGTTCCTATGGAAAACCTGACTTTCAGCTCTGACGGACAGGGAAGCTGGTCGAAATACGATGAAAATGGAAAACTGCTGAAGATCGGCGTGTCCAGCGTGGACACCATCATAAAGGATCTGGCTTATCTTGTAAATGAAGCAGGTTTTGCATTAGAAGAAGTGATTCCGTTTGGAACCTCTAATGTGGCAAGAGCTCTTGAAATTGAGGGACTGAAAGGCCATATCCGTGAGGGTGCTGATGCGGATATCCTGCTGGTGGATGACAGTTTAAATCTCGATACTGTGATTGCCGGGGGAAAAGTGATGATGCAGGGCGGAGAGATCCGGGTCAGAGGGACTTATGATGAAAGATGAGATGGG
>JAGZXV010000132.1 GCA_018378255.1 Clostridiaceae bacterium
CAATCACAAAAAAAACTCTTCAAATCCCCCTCTCCTCAAATCGCTCCCTCAGCCCGACTGCATCTTTAAGGGTATTATGCCATCCAAACCGTTTTAAATCCACCCTGTTTTCCCTCACTTCAACGCCTTCTGCCTCCAACATAATCTTTTGGAGATCCGGTTGAGCGAAGGCTCTGGCGCCGCTTAAGTATCCCTGGCCGTTCACTACCCGGTGGGCGGGAACTTCGCCTTCCTGTATGCGCCGGTTCAGGCCGTAACCCACCTGCCTCGCATTTTTCGGCATGCCGCACAGCAAGGCGATCTGGCCGTAAGACGCCACTTTTCCCTCTGGGATCTGTCTGCACACAAGAATTACTCTCTGATAAAAATCCATACTGCCGCCTCTATTCAATCACTGCTTCCGCAAAATATTCCGGCAGATGAAAATCAGGCTTTTCACTTTTTATTTCCGTATAACTTCCAAAATGAACCGGTTCTTGAACTTCGCTGATCTTATAAAAATTGCATTTAAAACTGTCGCCGCTGTGGAATTCATTCTTTTTGTATACATATTCAATTACTTCAAGAGGAACCAGGAGTTTTAATTTCCAGCAGTTCTCTAAAATCTGGCAGTGGCAGTTGCAGGCTTCCCTAAGATCTTTTGGCAGCGGCTGGCGTTCTTTACGCTGGCGGCCGAATTTCACGTGCAGAGTTCCCAGCACATTTGCCTCGAAATTCAGATAAAACTGCTCTTTTTCATCCTGGGGAAAGAACTGGAAAAATGCTTCCATCGCAGTTTCCCGGCACACCATTCCGTCCGGCTCTGTGCAGGCTCCTGCCGGATTCTTTTCCTCTGAAACCATCTCCACCAAAAAACCATGGTTTTTCCAATATCCCATTCTGCCGTATGTCACCGGCCTGTAATCCCCGCCCCAGTTATAACGGTCCACGCAGAACACCTGGCATGCCTGTAATTCCTCTGCAGTTTCGATTGTTTTCACTGAATAATTCATTTCATCCTCCTCTGTTTGCACGATATTCTGTAGGCGTGCAGTTTTCATATTTTTTAAATATTTTAGCAAAATAATTCTGGCTGTTAAACCCCACTTCATAAGTAATTTCTTTCATGCTCTTATTGCCTTTTAAAAGTTTTTTAGCCTCTTCCACCCGTTTTTCGGACAAAAGATCGGTAAAATTCTTTTCCGTATATTTTTTGAGCAGGCGGCTCAGATAATAAGGTGAAATATCAAGGGCTTCCGACACATGTTCCAGCATAATATTGTTTTTATAATTTTTTTCTATATAACTTAAAGCCCGGCTCACAATCTGGCCTGATTTTTCTTTGTTTAACCCTCCTGCCTCCTCCAATACCGCTTTTAAATGAAGCTTAATATAGGTTTCCACTGCCATGTGATCTTCAAGAGCTGTCACCTCATCAATTGATATTTTGGAATAATCAGCGGATTCCAGCCTGATATAATACCGCTGTATCTCCTTCATGCACAAAATCATGAATTGATAGATATTCTCTTTTAACTGCTTAAAAGAATAAGTATTTATCGTTGCCGCCCTGAGAATCTCGCCGGTGCAGCACATAACCGCCTCTTCTTCTCCTGATTTTATGCCGTTTAATATTTTTACAATCACTTCATCGTAACTATTCCTGACATCGTTTTCCCCCTCCCCGGTCTTTTTGTAAACCAGATAAGAGGACTCTTCACATAACTCCACAGCCCGCAGCGCTTCCTTATAGGATTCCCTCAAACCATTTTCCAGTCCATAGATCGTTCCAATGCCCAAACGGCACTCACTGCGCCCCAGCTCATCTAAAAGCATTCTGACAAAATGGCCCACTTCCGAAGTTTTTCTCGGCTCAATCTGGTTTCTGCTGAGAATAAAAAAGACCAGTTCCGTATGAAACAGTTCTCCAATACAATTAAGGCCCACTTCCTGCAATGCGCCTTTTACTTTCCTCAACAAATATCTTGAATTTTTCTCATAACTGCAGACAAAACAAAAACCCGTATTCGCCTCAAATCCCAAAAATGAAATCATCCGTTGAAGCTCTTCTTTGGATTTTCCCGATATCATTCCATAGATGCAGTCCAGCTCCACAATAGGTTTTATCGCTTCTACGCTCGTTAAAAGAGCGGATTTCTTCTCCTCTGTTTCTTGTTCTGCATTGATTTTTTGTATCACATCATCGATCGCCTTTTTCAGCTCTGAGATTTTTGCCGGCTTTAAAAGGAACTGCTCCACGCCTAAGGTAAGCGCACTCTGTGCGTATTCAAATTGATTATAAGAGGAAAGGATGATATACCGGCTGCAGCCGCTTATTTTTTTCATCTCCCTTATGGTTTCCAGGCCGTTGATCCCCGGCATATTAATATCAACCATAACAATGTCAGGAATCAGCTTTTTACAAAGTTCCAGCGCCTGAAGTCCATTTTCCGCCTCCTCAATCCGGGAAATCTGAGGGCAGTTCGACTGGATCATCAGTTTAAGCGCGGCTCTCTCTATCGGTTCATCTTCCACTATCATCAGACTGCTCATAAACTTCCTCCATTCCATTTGGAACCGGCAGTAAAACCGTGACTGCGGTTCCGCACTGTACTGCGCTTTCGATGCTCAAGACCGGCTTGATTCCAAAAAACAGTTCAAGCCTCATTCTCACATTATTAATTCCAATGCTCTTTCCTTCTACGCCGGACTGAACCGCTTCCAGTCTGGAACTGTCCATTCCTGATTCATTGTCTTCCACCAGGATAGAAACTTTGTCTCCGCCATTTTTTATGGATACCTGGACATAAGCACCGCTGGTCATATTTTTGACACCGTGTTTCACCGCATTTTCGATCAACGGCTGTATGATCATCCCGGGCATGATTATATTGGGGATATCGTTTCCAACATTCAGTTCAAATTTGATCCTGTGCCCGAATCTCACTTCCTGGATTTTAATATAATTCTTAACGCTGTCAATCTCACTGTGCAGATCGGAAACGCTGTTGGACTTATCCAGGCTGTATCTGAGAAGATCTGTTGTCGTCTCCATCAGCTCCAACGTCTTTTCCGCACCTTCCAAATAAGCCATTTTGGAAATTAAACTCAATGTATTAAATAAAAAATGAGGATTCATCTGACCCTGAAGAACTTTTAATTCCGTTTCGATCAGCAGTTCCTTCACCTTTAAATTTTCATTTTCCTTTTCCAGCAATTGGTTTTCCAACTGGGATTTTTCCTGTACATGAAGGATGCTGTTCTGCACCTCTTCTGCCATTTCCTGCACTGCCTCTTTTAAAATCCCCACCTCTACAGTGCTCTCCTTTTCCGGCAGGTTTAAATCATAATTTCCTTTTTTTATTTTTTCAATGTTTGAAACAATTCTTTCGATGGGATAAGTGATATTCCTGGCCGAAAAATACGCAAACAGCAGTGCGCTGGCCATCATTGCAAAGACAAATACCGCCGTTGTGACAATCTGCCTTTTCAGCTGTATATTCATCTGTTCCTTGGCCGTATTCATCTCATCCGATATTAATGTGGAGTACTCTATGTAGGTATTCTGTATGTTTTCTGCGATACGGCTGTAAAATCCGTATTTTTCCTGTAACCCCTGCCGTCTGATTCCAATTTCCTCAAAAACTTCAGAATAGGTATCCACCATATTCTGAAGCCTTATATACTTCCAAATTAATTTCTCATTCGATGCCGATCTCTGCAGTCCGGAAAGATCCTCATAGCACTCATTCAGCATATCCGTATAGAGATTAAGATATTCTTCATCCGATGAATACAAATACATCTGTGCATAACCATCCAAAGCGGCCACATCTTTATAAAAAGCGTTCAGTTCGCTGTATTGATTCGTAAAATTATTATATATTTTCAGCGCCTTTTCCGTACCCACATTGATATATGTGGCAATGGCGGCGGAGAGAAAGAATAAAACCAGGTAATAGGCCAACAGTCTCTGATTGATTGTCCTCTGTTTCACTCTTTCTCTCCCCCTTTTCTTTATGGTCTGTAGCTTCTGACCGTTTCCACAAATGCTCTGATATTCTTCTCCGGAGTTGTGGCAGGAAGGGCGCATCCTGCCCCAATTACCAGCCCTTCTCCCCCAAATAGATTCAATACCCTTTTTGTTTCTGCTGCTAAGGCTTCTGGTGTGCTGAAATAGAACATCCCCGACGGATCGATGGGACCAAACATCACTGATTTCCCTCTTAAAACTTCAGCGGCTCTGACTATATCCGTTTTATAATCCACCTCCACCGCATCAAAGCCCACACTCGCCACATCTTCAATAATCCGATCCATGTTTCCACAGATATGGCATAGTGTTTTTATTCCCAATGCGGACAGATCCTGCTGCAGCCGTTTGTGATATGGCATAGCATATTTTCTATACAGATCCCTGCTGATCAGATCCGGGCCGCAGGAACTGTCACCAAAACTGGTCATATCCGCCCCCGCTTCGTTCATCATCTTGTGAAATGTCAGATGCACCTCATAAGCCCGGTCCATCAGACGAAAAATATCCTCTTCACAATCTTCATCCAAAAGATCCATCATGAAGTCCTGCATCCCATAGGACAGCATTGCCAGGCTAAAGGCCATCTGATCACAGTTGCCTCTTAAAAAGATCTCCTCCTTTACTTCCCGCTTGATCAGATGAATCGCTTCCATCAGTATCTTTACCCGTTCGTTTTTAACCAGCTTTTCCGGATCCATAGCCTCAATCAGATATTCAATCTGATCGGATGCAGGACCGGTAACCCGTGCCGGTTCATCCTCCGGGAAATCGACCGGAACGCCTACCGCATAAGCTTCCATGCAGGTATCAATATCCACTAAAATACCGTCCAAGCCATATTTTCGGGCCGTATCGATGTGTGACCGGGCAATCGCAGCGGCATTTTCCCGATACTCTTTCATAGTATATCCGCATTCCCTGGCCGCTGACATAAAATTATGCAGCATGATCGGAGTTTCACCGATTTTTTCTCCATCCAGTACCCGTTTGATTTTTTCATATCCAGTCATTTATCTTCCTCTTTCATTCTATATCCTGCATTACTTCAGGTCAACTTTTACTTTTAAAGCTTCGCTGTATGTATCGATATTTTCCTTGGTTATAATGATGGTACCGGCGTCATTGATTACCTGTTCCGGTTTTTTGCCTTCTGTAATGTTCTGGTACAGCCAGTAAGCCGCCTGATAACCATAGTTAAAGAAAGAGGTGGCAACCGTTCCGTCCAATTCATCTTTTCTAATCAGATCAAGGGTCTCTTCCGTATCATCCACTCCGAATACCATCACCTTATCCCGGATTCCTTTATCCTGGACTACTTTAGCACAGGCAGGACCTGCTTCCGCCGCCAGGTTTATGGCCACATTGGTTTCCGGATATGCTTTAAATGTATTCTCCCATTCAGTTGTGGATTTCATCTTATCTGATTTCGATTCGGAAATATTAACCACTTCAAAACCGCCCGGATGTTTGGAAAATACCTCTTTAATAGCATCAATCTGATCATGGGCAGTCTGGTAATTTAACGCAGCTACCTGGATGGATGCTTTAATCGGCGTATTCTGATCGATTTTTTTGCATACTCCTTCATACAGTACATCCGCCTGTTTTTTCACATCCTTTCCAAAGAATGCCAGTCTGTCCGCGTCAGGAATATCGGAATCCACAATCAGCATAGGAATTCCCGCACTGATAGCTGTTTTAACCGGTTCCGCCGGTACTAAACCCTGGGTGATAATGCCGTCCGCCTTCTGAGCCACCGCTGTTTCAACCAGTTTTGACATTTCTTCCGGTGAGATATTCTGAGGCCCAACCCAGTCTCCCTGTATGTTCAGTTCTTCACATGCCTGTTCAAATCCCTGCTTTGCAATCAGCCAGACCGGATGAGCCAGAAGCGGTGATACATACACAAAATGAAGCTGGTCCGCAGAAGCCGTTTCTTCCTTTTTTTCTCCTGTTCCCCCCGTCTGTTTTGCCGCCGGTGACGAACATGCCGCTAATGATGCTGCCATGGATAATGCTAATACTGCTGATAATAATTTTTTCATACTCTTCTCTCTTTCCGCCGTTTAAACGACACTGTTTTTATAGGAATTCTTTTTTTAATCATCCACCTTACGTATTGGATGCTATTTTTAAGAGCGTAACTTCATTCGCCTCTTCTTTGCTGAGGATCTTTTGAACCTTCCCTTTACCTAAAACCACAAATCTGTCACACATTGCAATCAGTTCCGGCATCTCGGAAGAAATCATGATGATACTGATGCCCTTTGCCGCCAGGTCCTGTATGATTTTATAAATCTCTGCCTTGGTCCCCACATCGATTCCCCTGGTCGGTTCGTCCAGGAGGATTATCTTTAAATCCGTCATAAGCCATTTGGCCAGAATCACTTTCTGCTGGTTTCCTCCTGATAAATTGGAGATCAGAGTGTCCATGCCCGGGGCCTTTACTCTAAGAGTATCATAAAATGTCAATGCTTTCTTATATTCTTTTTTAGGATCGATCAGCATCATACCGGATATCTCTTTTAAAACAGTCAGGGTCATATTGTGCTTTATGGACATTGTTCCGATAAACCCATTTTTCTTCCGGTCTTCGGTCAGCAGGCCGATTCCATACTTTTTAGCATCCCGGGGAGATCTTATGTTTATTTCCTTTCCTTCCAGAAAAACTCTTCCGCCTGTTTTGGTAACCGCCCCAAAAAGAGCATTCACCAGTTCAGATCTTCCGGCGCCAACAAGACCGGCCAGACCAAGTATTTCTCCCTTTTTCAAATTGAAACTGACATCTTCTATGATATTTTTGCCATATGCAAATGTATGGGGAACTTTAAAATGTTCCACTCTCAGCAGCTCTTCCCCAATTTTTCTGCCCTCCACCTTCGGATACATCACATCCAGGTGGCGGCCGATCATATCTTCAATAATCCTTGTGCTGTCATAACCGTCTGTTTTTTTGTATTGGCTGATATAGGCGCCGTCCCTTAATATTACCATTCTGTCACACAGGGCAAATACTTCATCCAGCTTATGTGATATGTAAATGCAGGACAGACCTTCTCTTTTAAGCTGCCTTAAAACAGCCATGAGTTTTTGTGTCTCCCCTTCCGTCAAAACAGACGTCGGTTCGTCTAAAATGAGGATCTTCGGTTCCCTTACCAAAGCCCGGGCGATGCAGACCAGCTGCTGCATGGACGGACTTAAACTTCTGGCAGTCACATTGATATCGATATCCGCATGGATTTTTTCCAGAGCAGCGCCGGCCTTTTTACCGGCCTCTTCCCAATCCACCAGACCGAACCTGGTTTTAGGCAGTATGCCCAGCAATATATTTTCAGTAACGCTCAGATCTAATTCCAGGTTCAGTTCCTGATATATCATTGCGATCCCTGCTTTTTCTGAATCCGAAGGCGCCTGAAAGCTGCATTCAATGCCGTCAAGAAATAGTTTCCCCTCATAGCTGCTGCATGGATACAAACCACTGAGGATTTTCATCAGCGTGGATTTTCCGGCTCCATTTTCCCCCATAACTGCAAGTATCTCATCCTCGTACAGCTTTAATGAAACATCTTTTAGTGCAACGGTTCCTAAAAAACGTTTTGTCATTTGTTCAACAGATAACACAACTTTAGGTTCACTCATACTGCATCCCTCTAATCTTTCTTAATGGAGTTTTTCAAGATTAACTGGCGTTTATACTGATCCAATAATACTGCCAAAACTAAAATCACGCCTACCACCAGATTCTGCCAATAGACAGATACTCTCATAAGGGTCAGTGAATTAGTCAGTATCTCCATAAACAAGGCTCCAATAGAAGCTCCTATGATCGTTCCCATACCGCCAAAGGTTGATATTCCTCCGATAATGGCGCCGCAGATAACGGTCAGTTCGTAGCCATTTCCCGCTGCTGCCTCCGCCGAACCAAGGCGGGCCGCCATAAAAACACCTGCCAATGCGGCCAATGTGGAAGTTATCACATATACTGAAAACTTTGTTTTCTTTGTATCAATGCCGGAAATCCTCGCCGCCTCTTCATTGCCGCCCAATGCATAAACAGCTCTTCCAAAAGGCGCTTTTGATAACAGAATGTGGCCGGCCACAGCTATTACAACTGCCACAATCACAACCATCGGGATATTAAAAATCCTGGTCTGCTCGATCTTCATCAGCCCCTCAGGCAGAGGATAGATGGGAACTCCCTGGGTCAGTACCGATACCAGCCCCCTGGCAGCATACTGCATTCCTAATGTGACGATCAAAGGCGGTATTCCCGCTTTTACAATAATTAACCCGTTTATTCCCCCTATGATTCCCCCCATCAAAATTCCTCCGGCAATGGCGAAAAAAACAGGAACGCCGGCCTTACACATCATGCCGGTTATTACACCGCCCAATGCCAAAACCGATCCGACAGACAAATCCAGCCCTCCCGTGATAAGAACCAGGGACATCCCTACTACGGTTATCAGCGTAAACCCTGTAGTTCTGAGCACATTGAAGATGTTTCCTACAGAAATAAATGCCGGATTTATACAGGTAACAAATATGATATAAACCACTGAAGCTATCACAATGCTGCTTTCCTGTTTCTGCATAAACCCCCCTGCTTTTGCCTTTAAACCCCATTTCTTTTTCCCGTTATTCATGTTGCATCCTCCTTTTCTATTAACTATTATAAGGTGAATGTTTTGTGCAGTGATGGGCATAGATTGTCATTATCTTGGACTTTTTAGCATTATTCTTTTTTTGCAGCCAAAAAAAAGCAATATTTTGCTAAATGACAGCAAAATATTGCTATTGAGGTATAATTTAACTAAAGCTTTTTCCCGCACCATTTCTCAACCTGGCACATCTCACACTTGGCTTTTCTGGCAGTACACACCGCTCTGCCGTGATAAATCAGCTGAAAATTAATCCTGTTCCAGTGGTCTTTTGGCAGCACTTTTTGAAGTTCCAGCTCTACCTGCTGGGGGTTCCTGCCGTTTGCCCACCCAAGGCGTCTGGAGATGCGGAACACATGGGTGTCCACTGTGACCCCCGGAATTCCGTAGGCATCCGCTAAAAATAACGTGGCCGTTTTCCTGCCCACTCCAGCCAGCGTAAGCAGGCCCTCAATCGTATCCGGCACCTTTCCATGATATTCTTCCACAATCTGGCCACAGCACTTTTTAATATTTTTCGCTTTGTTTTTATACAGACCGACAGAGCGGATATACTCTTCGATTTCTTCCACAGAAGCTTCTGCCGCATCCTCCGCTTTCTTAAAACGCCCGAACAGCGCGGGAAGAGCTTCATCCACCTGCTTATCCGTACTCTGGGCGCTCAGCATGATGGCCACCAGGAGCTGCCATTGTTCCTGATGGTAAAATCCTTCTTTTGTGGTTCCATATAACTCATCCAGCTTTTTTAATACCGGCTTTACAAGCTCCGGCGAAGCTGGTTTGAACTTCTTTTCTTCTGTCATCTCATCCATTCCTCCCTATATGAAGTCAAACAGGCTCAGCTGTACTCCGCCGTCCCCTCTTCCCTGCTTTTTTGCATGCTCCCTTATCAGGTCTTCTTCCGGTATTTCAGAAAGGAATGGAGATGGCTCTGATGAAGTGACCAGAACCAGCTCTTCTTTTGCCCGGGTCATGCCTACGTAAAACAGACGGCGTTCTTCTTCCAAATCCACCGGCTGTTTTCCATTTTCAAGCGGAATCACTCCCTTCTTCACTCCGCAGAGAATCACCGCTGGAAATTCCAGCCCTTTTGCTCCGTGTAAAGTCATGAGAGTGACCGCATCTGAAGTATAGGACTTTCCTCCGCACCGCTTCAGGTCACCTTCCCGGCCAAACAAGAGATTTTTCAACAGGTCCTCCATGGTTTTATAAAATACTGCCATGGAAACCAGCTTCTGCATCTCAGGACTGCCGGCAAGCCCGGTCTCATCCATCCAGATTTCCAGCAGCTTATCCGGTTTTGTCTTTTTAACCGGCCCGGAAAATTTATCTGTCATGGACTGTAAAACACAGTCGGATATGCAGTCCTCCGGCAGATTCCATATATACTTGAGCGCAAGCTGTCTGGAAAAAAGATCTCCCGGATTCAGAAGATACCGGAAAAATGCAGCCGTTCCCTGAACTGCTTTATCGGTCAGGAAATCATCTCTGCCTGCCACCACATAGGGGATTCCCTCCTGCCGGAGGCATTTTTCCAAAAGATCGGCCTGGCGGTGGGTGCGGTAAAGAACGGCGATATCGGAAAAGCCTTTGATCCGTTTTTTATCTTCCTGCCCATTTTGCCCCTGGGCATCCAGCATATCAATGCCTCCGATCAGACGGTTAATCTCCTTAGCGGTAAAAATAGCCCCGGCCATCTCGCTTTTAGCTGTCACCAAACGGATTGGCAGCCCTTCCTTCTTCCAGGGAACCAATTCCCGGGGCTGTCCTTCATTCCGTGAAATCACGGAAACCGCCCCATGGACAATCGATGGTACCGAACGGTAATTCTGCACCAGGCGCACTGTATGAAGTCCCGGCATGTCCCGCTGCAAATGCTCAAAACAAGCGGCGTCCGACCCCCGGAATCCATAAATGGCCTGATCAGGATCACCGATCACAAACAACTCCCTGCCTCCCTGATTCCATGCCTGGATTAACCGGTACTGTACCGGATTGATATCCTGAAATTCATCCACCAGAAGGTAGGCAAATTTCTGCCTTCGTATTTTATTCTTTTCTTCCTTTTCCAGCAGGCGCAGGGTTTCTGTCAGAAGATCGTCAAAATCCAGAACCTGTAGCTGCTTTAAACGGTTCTGGTAATATCCGGCCGCTTCTGCCGTGATTTTATCCGCCAGATTTGACATGCCCGTTTTGATCAGTGAAATCTGGCGCAGAAACTGTTTGGCGGACAGCTTCAGGCCAAACTCCCGGACCGCGTCTTCAGCAATTCCAAGGGTTTCTTCCTCACATGCCAGTGAAAACTCCATGCCCTGTTTAAGAAGCAGATCGTTGCAGATGGAATGAAATGTCCCTATATTCATGAGATGAGCGGTGCGCTTGCTGCCGACCGCCTGCTCCAGACGCTCTTTCATCTCTTCTGCCGCCCTGTTTGTAAAGGTCACCGCCGTAATCTCCGACGGCTTTACCTTTCTCTCCTTTAATAAATACAGCACTCTGGAAACCAGGGTCTTTGTCTTGCCTGTTCCTGGCCCTGCCACAACTGCCAGGCCGCGGCAGGCAGTTGTCACCGCTTCCCGCTGCCGGGAATTTAGCTGCTCCCCTGCTGCAAAATCTGTTTCTTTTGTTTCATCCCCGTCCTCTATTTCCTCCGCGCCGATATCCCTTATGAAGCTCTGATCCGCGGCGGCCGTCTCCATTTCCGCCAGGCTGAATCCTTCAAACAGGCTGATCTGGCCATCGGTGTTCCTAAGCTCTGAAGGTTCAAACAATTGGATTGTGCCGTATTCACCGTCAAATCCCGGCATTCTCTTCACCTCGCCTGCACGCAGACGCCGGATTCCTTCCGACAAAAGATGGCCGGAATGATGGCGGATCTCTTCAATCGGAACTTCCCGCAGGATTGAAAATTCGGAGCCCAGATCCCTGATCAGCGCTTCATACTGGTTCTGGACCTTAACACTTGCTGATGAATGTCCCGTTGAAGCGCCTATGACCTCAGGAAGAGGCACCAGGCTCTCAAATGTCTTGGCCCCCGGCAGTATAAAGCCCTCTTTACGGTCCGCCAGCTGTTCTACCCGGTGGGATACGCCGATTGTAAGTTTCTTTCCACAGACCGGACATTTTCCGCCGTACTTTTCCGCTTCCAGCGGGCTGAGGCAGAGATGGCATTTCCGGTGTCCGTCATAATGGTATTTCCCCTCTTCGGGATAGAATTCAATGGTGCCCAAAAGGCCCTTTCCCTCCTGGACAGCGCCGTAAAGCCCCATATAGGATAAATCAATGTCCAGAAGATTAGCTTCCCGGCCCAGCTTCGCCGGGGAATGGGCGTCTGAATTGGATACCAGCTGAAAGCGGTCCAGTGCGGAAAGCCGCCAGTTCATGGGCGGGTCGGAAGAAAGTCCGGTTTCCAGGGCATGGATATGGGGAGTGAGATCCCCGAAACATTCCTCGATTCTGTCAAAACCGGAAAATGCCCCAAACAGGGAAAAATGAGGTGTCCAGATATGGGCCGGTATATAGATGGCCTTAGGACAGAGCTCCAGCACGATCTCCAAAAGGTCATGACAGTCCAACCCCAGGATGGGCCGCCCGTCTGAATGGATATTCCCGATGGTTTCCAGCTTCCTTGATATCCGTTCTGCATCTTCCAGCCCCGGCAGAATGATCACGCTGTGCACCTTGCGCACTTTACCGCCCTTTTTATAAATGGAGCTGATCTCACCTGTGATCACAAAACGTGGTTTAAATGCCGACAGGCCGCTCCCCCCATCCAGCACAAATTCATCCTTTAAACAATAGAATCCCTCTTCTGCGGGCCTTAATTTTTCCCTCAGTTCCTCCCGCCAGGCCGGGTGGGTGAAATCTCCGGTTCCCACAATCTGTATTCCCTTTTTCCTGGCCCAAAGATCCAGATATTCCGGCGTGCAGTCCCTGCTGGTGGCCCTGGAATATTTGGAATGGATATGCAAATCCGCTATGTACATTGTTTCCTCACATTCTGCCGCTTTTGGCGGCCTGTGTTTTTTTATCCTGTATACTCTTCCTTAATACTTTTTAGTAATCATCTCCTATTTTACACCAAAAAGCAGGCAGGATTCAACGGCAAAAAATATATTGTGGAAAAGAGGAAAAAACTATACTACAATAGCCTTTGATGGCATCCTGTAAAAAATACAGTTAAATGCAGGCTTTCCCCATTGACGGCCCCATTTAATCATGTTATATTGATTCTAAGGTACTACTTTAGAACGATAAGGAAGGCATCTATGATTGAACCGGTAAACAAGAAGTCATTAAGTGATGGCGCAAAAGAAAATCTGAGAAATTATATACAGTCCCTGAACTCGAAATCGTCCTATAAGCTCCCGGCGGAAAACGATCTGGCGAAGCTGTTGGGAATCAGCAGGAATACCATCCGCAGGGCGCTGAATGAATTGGAGCAGGAAGGGCTTGTGCTGCGGATTCACGGACGGGGAACCTTTGTCAATCCGGAAGCGCTGCAGATTAAAGTGAATCTCTGTCTCATGATGGAATTCGGCACTGTGATCCGCCGGTGCGGTTATGATTCTCATGTGCAGCTGTCTTCGTTTTCAATCGATAAAGGGCAGGATGATGTCTGTCTCCAGCTGAAAGCGGCTTCCGGCAGCAAGCTGATCCGGATTGAACGAATCTATTATGCGGATAACCATCCGGCCATTGTCAGCGTCGGATACATGAAACAGGATTTATTTGAGGAAATGCCCCCTGAAGAGGAATGGATGGAAACGCCCTATTTTTCCTTGCTTTCCCGGTACGCAGGCCGGGCGGTTGTGAGGGACAAGGTGGAACTGGAAGCCATAAGCCGGAAAAAAATGGCCCAATACTTAACAGGCGCCCCCGCCCTCCTGAACGAATCGGTCCTTCTTTTGAAAGCCTGCAGCTTTGATCAGAAAAATGAACCGGTGATGTACGGAATGGCGTTTTATGATACGGATTATATCAGCTTTAATTTAATACGCAGCGAATGAAACTAGTAACATGAGCGTTTACTAGTTTTCTTCATAGCAGTTTAAAGAGGCTACCTTTAAACCTTGTGCATCTACCCGGATGGGTATGGCAAATAAAACAAATGGAGGAAAAGAAATGAATACTCTCGAAAACATGTTCCACCTCAGGGAAAACAGGACGACTGTTCGTACAGAACTCCTGGCAGGAGCCACCACCTTCGCCACTATGGCCTACATCTGCGTGCTCCAGCCCCTCTACATGAAACAGGCCGGCATGGACGCGGTCGGCGTCCTGCTCTCCACTGCCCTGGTCTCCGGTCTGGTCACCATGTTCATGGGCTGGTACAGCAATATGCCCATCGCATTGGCCCCTGGAATTGCCTCCAGCGTGGTGCTGACATTTTCCATCGTGCAGGCCGGGCTGGCAACCTGGGAAACAGGGCTGGGAATGGTGATGATTTCCGCCCTGCTGTTTCTGATTCTCAGTCTCTTTAATCTCCGGGAAAAGGTAGTCGCCCTGATTCCCAAAAACATCAAAGTCGGCATCAGTGCCGGGCTGGGCGTATTCATCATCCGCACCGCCCTGGTAAATGCCAAACTGATCAACCCCGATTTCAGAGGCTTCGGGAATCTGTCCGACCCTTCCGTTCGTCTGGCGGCAATCAGTACCGTGTTGTGCCTGCTGCTCTATTTTGTACGGATTCGGATCAACGGCAGGGAATATAAACTGCGGGCTTCCCTGCTGGTAACGATCATTCTGACCACTCTCATTGGAATTCCCATGGGCGTAACTCAGGTGCCGGGCCATGTGTTTACCCAGGGCGGTCTCCGGGCGTTAGGCAATGTGGCGTTTAAGCTGGATTTCTTCGGCGCCCTGCGGCCGGAATATGCGGCGTTCATCTTCGCATTTTTTATCAGTGATTTCTTCGGCACTCTGGCCACTGCACTGGGACTGGGTTCCCAGATGGAGATGCTGGATGAAAACGGCAATCTGCCTGTGATCGGGAAGATATTTTTAGCGGATTCCATCGGCTCTGTGGCAGGCGCATTGATGGGGCTGACCATTGTCACCAGTTATGTGGAAAGCGCGGCCGGCATAGAGGTGGGTGGAAAAACGGGGCTGTCCTCTATTTTCACCGGACTCTTCTTTTTATGTACCATGCTGTTTGCGCCGGTGTTCCTCATGATTCCAACGGCTGCCACAACTCCTGTGCTGATTATGATCGGCATTTCCATGATGCAGGGGCTGAAAACGGTGAATTATGAACCTACGGAATGGACTCCTGTGGCAATCCTGATCATGTCCACCCTGTTTTACGGCATCTCCCAGGGAATCGGAATCGGGCTGTTTGCATACTGTATGATTAAAACCGCACATTACCTGTTTACCGGTGAGAAAGGACAGATGCCTTCTCTGATGACATGGGCATTTACGATTCTTTCCTGCCTCCAGTTTGTCTTATAGAAAGGAGGATATTGATGAAAGCAGTACATAATACGGACCGGAGCAGTCTGATCGCGGCAGTTTTAGGAAAAAGGCCGGTGGACTTAACCATTGAAAACATTCGCCTTGTAAATGTGATCACAGGTGAAATCTACCCCGCTTCCGTGGATATCGCCGACGGAATGATCATCATGGTGAGGGATGCCAGGGATGAGGCGGATCCGGAAGCCCTGGAACGCTTCGACGGAGAGGGAAAATATCTGATTCCCGGTTTTATCGACACTCACGTCCATGTGGAAAGCACTATGATGGTTCCTGAGAATTTTGCAAGAGCAGTCCTGCCCTGGGGCACTACCACAGTTGTTTCTGACCCCCATGAAATAGCCAATGTAATGGGAGTTGAAGGGGTTCTGTTTATGCTGAAAAATGCAAAAAAAGCCCCTCTGAGACATTATATGCTGGCCTCGCCCTGTGTTCCTTCTGTGCCGGGCAAGGAAGAAAGCGGCAGCGTGTTTACGGAAAAGGAAATCGGATTTTTGCTGGATCAGCCGGGAGTGATTGGAATTGCCGAGCTGATGAACTATGTGGATATCTGCCATGACGACCAGAGAATGCACCGGATTATCGAAGAAGGGATTAAACGAGGAGCATTTTTGCAGGGACACGCACCCAGGCTCAGGGGAAACCTTTTAGCAGCCTACAGGCTGGCCGGGCCGGTCAGCGACCACGAGTGCAGAAGCGGGGAAGAAGCGAAAGAAAAAACGAGAATCGGCATGCACGTAAACCTTAAAACAAGTTCCCTGTCCAATCACCTGCCGGAGGCGTTGAAGGGGGTTAAGGAACAGAGGTGGAATGACAATGTTTCCCTGTGTACCGACGATGTCCATGCCCAGGTGATCCACACAGAGGGTCATTTAAACCGGGTGGTGGGAAAGGCCGTCACATATGGAGCTGATCCGTTAGAGGCCATCCGGTTTGCCACCTACAATGCGGCCAGGGAATACGGTTTTAAAGACTTGGGAGCCATCGCCCCCGGATACGCTGCAGACCTGCAGTTGGTGGACGAACTGGACGGCAGACGCCCCGCCTGTGTATGGATCGAAGGCAGACTGGTCAGCCGGGAAGGGAAGCTGCTCTGGGATCAGGCCCCTTCCCCTCTGAAACAGCGTTCTACCGTTCACTTGTCTTACCTGAAAACACCGGACGATTTCCTGTTAAAAGCGCCGGATGACAGGGCCGAAACCCTGGTAATCCACAGCCGGTGTGACGGGCCGTTTAACAGGGCATACTATGAAAAACTTCCTATAAACGATCACTGTGTGAATCTGACCGGCGATCCGGATCTGGCTTATGTCTGCGTATGCAACAGGCATGGGAAAGAACAAAAAACCATTTCGGTGATCCGCGGTTTTGGCGTTAAAGCAGGGGCTTTTGCCGCTACGGTGGCCCATGACTGCCACAATCTGGTCGTAATTTACCGGAATGCAGACGACGCCCTTCTGGCGGTACAAAAGATAGAAGAAATGGGAGGGGGCTTCGCATACGCCGAAAACAAAGAAATTATCGGCTCCCTCCCCCTCCC
>JAGZXV010000133.1 GCA_018378255.1 Clostridiaceae bacterium
GATGACTTTACCGTTCAGGGGCATCTCAGAAACTGATTCGGAATTCAGTGTCTGCCCGCCTTTTTCCCTTCTGAAAACCTAAGTTCCACTATACGGTCTCCACAGGATCCCCGTCACCTTTGGTCCGCCCCTTTGGCCGCCTGGCCTTGTCCTCTGCCCCAGGTTCCCCTTCTTACAGGCTGTGTATTGAATTCGCTGAGTTATAATAAAGATTTTTGGGGAGAAGAGTAGAAAAAGCGTAGAAGAGTTTTTAAGACGGAATTTAGTCTTAATTGTTTTGATCCCTGGAGCTAGAGAAAACCAGCAGAAAAGCGGGGAGGGCGGACGGCGGGGACGAAGGCTGGGGAGCGGTACGGGAAACCGGCGATACAGGGGGCGTGTGGAAACCGTTTAGTGGTACTTAGGTTTTCAGCATGAAAGAAGGCGGGCAGAAACTGAAAACCGAATCAGTTTCTGAGATGCCCCTGAACGGTGAAGTCATGAGGGGTTCACCGTGAATGGGCATCGGACCGCCTTCTTTCATGCTGAAAGCCTTAGTACCACTTAATGGTTGGAATCCGTCCCCTGTATCGCCGGTTTCCCGTACCGCTCCCCAGCCTTCGTCCCCGCCGTCCGCCCTCCCCGTTTTTCTGCGTAACTTTCTCATTTAAATCCCAATTGTAAGTTTAAATAAACCAGTGTAAAATGGAGGGTAATGAAATGAAGATACAGCTGCATCCGCATTATAAAGTATTTGAATCGGCGGACATGAAGAAGACACAGGAACTTTTAAGGGTTTTTCATAAGCCGGAGGGGCTTTCGGTTGAGGACAGGACGGTGCCGGGAATCGATGGGGCTCCGGATATTGAGATACGTATATTCAGGCCGGATCATGGGCCTGTGGGTTCGCCTATGATTATGGATGTCCATGGAGGCGGTTTTACCAGCGGGGATTATGATATGGACAGCAACCGGATCGCCTATCTGGCAATGAATATACCTGCCGTAGTGGTGGCGCTCAATTACAGGCTGGCCCCTGAGCACATCTTCCCTGCGGCCCTGGACGACTGCCGGGCCGTGTGGCAGTGGATGTATGAGCACGCAGAGGAATTGGGAGGAGATAAGGAACGGATGGGGCTTTTCGGTACCAGCGCGGGCGGTAATCTGTGCGCAGGGCTGGCGTTTTATATCCGGGATCACGGAGGACCTAAAATCTCTTTTAATGCTTTAAATGTGCCTGCCATAGGAGTGGGGCCGACGCTGTCGGCAGAACAGATGAGATATGGGGCGCCGGTGCTTTGCGGAGACAATCTGTCCTCTGCTTTTGTGGAGTATGTGGGCGGATTTAACGGACAGATTCCCTCTTATTATGCCATACCGAACTTCGCTGTTGATTATTCCAATCTGCCGCCGTCCATGATCATTGTGGCCGAATATGATCCGCTGAGGGACGAAGGGCTCAAATATGCCCGCAGCCTGATGAAGGATGCTGTGCCGGTGGAACTTTATATGATGCCCAGAGTGGGGCATGGATTTGATGCGGTAAATGACGCGCCTATGACCCGGTGGATCAGGGACGGTCTGGTTCTTTCATTTCAAAGAGAATTTGGTATGCTGTAACGAACACCGGTAAATGTTAAATAGTGAGGAGCGAAAAGAGAATGGAAAGAGCGACAATTGAAGAAGTGATGCAGCTGATGCTGAAGGAGATTCCCCATGGAATTGCAGAAGAAGTTTCTTTATTAGATGCCCTTGGCTGTGAACTGGCAGAAGATCTTTTGTCGCCCATGGATCAGCCGCCGTTTCCACGGTCGCCGTTAGACGGTTATGCGGTCAGAGCGGAGGATTTAAAAGGAGCTTCTAAGGAATGTCCCGTTATCTTAACTGTGATAGATGAAGTTATGGCAGGAGGCTGTACTGATGTTGTTTTAAAGGAAAAAACAGCTGTACGGATCATGACCGGAGCGCCGGTTCCCAAAGGGGCAGACTGTGTTGTCCGTCAGGAAGATACAGATTATGGAGAAGATAAGGTCAGCATCTATGTGGAACATCACGCTTTTGAAAATTACTGTTTCCAGGGCGAGGACTTTAGAAAAGGCGATTGTCTGGTGGAAAAGGGAACGGCGCTGGATTCCATTGCCATAGGAGTTGCGGCCAGCATGGGAAGGGACCGGGTCAGGGTCTACAGAAAGCCAAGAGTGGCGGTCTTTGCCACCGGAGATGAACTGGTGGAACCGGGACAGCCGCTTCTGCCTGGGAAAATCTATAATTCCAACCTCTATGTGCTGGTTTCCAGGCTGATGGAACTTGGAATCAGGCCGGTTATGATGCAGGCGGTGGAAGATAAGGAAGCCGTCATGGGTGATAGGATTAAAAATGCCGCTTCTCAGGCGGATCTGATCATCACGACAGGAGGCGTATCGGTAGGCAAAAAAGATATCATGCATGGCGCATTAGAAGGGATCGGCGCCCGCCGTCTGTTCTGGGGAATAAGGATGAAACCGGGAATGCCTACGCTTTGTTCCGTTTATGAAAACACTCTGGTAATCAGCCTTTCGGGCAATCCCTTTGGCGCGGTGGTGAACATGGAAGTGCTGGTAAGGCCGGTTTTAGCAAGACTGAGCCACCAGGATGCATTGATACCGAAAGTGGAAGAGGGGATTATGGAAGATGCATTTCCTAAAGAGAGCAGGGTGAGAAGGATGGTCAGGGGAGTGATTGCCGACGGAAGAGTAACCCTGCCTAAGGGGCTTCACTCCTCAGGCGTTTTAGGGTCTATGATGGGCTGTAATTGTCTGATTGACGTTCCGGCCGGAACGAAGAAACTGGAACCCGGGGACCGGGTATCGGTGATTCTCTGCTAACGTGTGTTTGGAGATCACTCTAGTTCCCCACAATCCTCACGCTGAAACGGTTTGGCAGGCAGACGATCATCTCTGTGCTGTTATGGATTTTACCCTGATGAATGCAGACTTTATCAGGACAGGAGGCTTCCGTTACGTAAGCCTCCTTATTTTTTATGACCAGATGGTTGGTTCCCCCTTGATAACCTTCTACGGTCAGTTCCCTGTCTTCATTTAAATCCAGGGTTTCCACCACTTTGCCGTCCACGCTGACTTCTGCATAAACAGCCGGTTTTTGTTTATAAAAGTAGCTTCCGGCGCCGGTTACTGCGGCGATTGCCAGAATTACACCGACGAGAATGAGATCTCTTTTTTTCTTTTTATCCATATTGGGTCCTCTTTATTGGTGTGGTTTTCATCGTGTTTCTGCTGTTAAAAGGACATGCCTTACGCAACAAGAAGTTCCGGGAAGGCGGTCCTTTTTTTGGTTATCCATGTATTATATCATATAGAAAAATTTTCACCAAGGTGGTCCTAAAAAAAATTGCCGGATCCGGGCGTGGGAAAATGGGACGGTCTGTTTTTGGTTCAACGAGGATATTCTGTGCAAAATAGAGTATTAATGGTATACTGATCATCAACTTACGATATAAGCCGGAAGGAGGAGGCTATGAGAATTTTAATTGCGGAGGACGAGCCGGATATGCAGAAAATAATCCGCATTTACCTGCAGAAGGAAGGGTATGAGACGGTTGAGGCGGGAAATGGGAAGGATGCTTTGGAACTGTTATGCGGGGGAGGTTATGACCTTTTAATTGCAGACTGGATGATGCCTGGAATGAGCGGCATCCAGCTCTGCAAAGAGGTGCGGGCCCATTCCCTGCCGGTAAAAATCATTATGCTGACCGCGAAAAGTGAGACGGAGGATGAGATCAGGGGGCTGACCTGCGGGGCGGATGATTATATAAGGAAGCCATTTGAGCCAAAGATTCTGCTGTTGCGGATTCAAAAGATGTTTCAGACGGAAGCGGTCATGAGATGTAAGGAGATTGTATTGAATGGAAAGAACCAGACGGTATTTGTGGGGAGGGAGGAAGTGCGGCTGACCCAGAAGGAATACCTGCTGCTGGAATTATTTATGAGAAACCAGGGAATTGTCCTGTCCAGAGAGGTGCTGCTTGGCCGGGGTTGGGGAGAGGAATATGAAGGTGACGAAAGGACCCTGGATACCCATATCAGGCGGCTGAGGGGCAAGATCGGCAAAGAATACATTACCACCTACGTGGGAATGGGATACAGGATGGATGAACCGGGTGAGTAAGTTAACGCGAAAATTTATTATCAGCCTGTCGGCTGTTTTTGCAGTGGTTGTGGTGCTGTCCCTTATGCTCAATAAATATTTTACGCAGCGTTATTTTGTATACCAGGAAAAGCAGGAAATGAGACGGATTTGTGATTATCTGGAATCCGGTGTTAAGCCGTTGGAAGAAATGATCCGGGAGACCGAGGAAAAGGAAGATGTGGTCATCGCCTGGGTGCCTGGCACAACGGACAATGAACTGCTGAACGAAAGGCTGAGAGCTGCTTTTCTGGACAAGGGAATCAGCCTGAAAAAATACTGGCTTTGGGATCAGGATCAGCAGGATGCCATGGAGGATGGCAGGAAGATGAGAATCTATCACCAGAATAAGCTTCATTACAGCCTGATGGTGGTCTATCTGCCCATAGACGGGGATTTTCTGGCCGTATCCAGGATCATTCCTTCGATAGACAGAACCCTGTCCCTGATCAGCCAGGTGACCATAGCGGTATTTGCCGGGGCAATGGCGGTCATGTTCCTTTTAATTACGGTTCTGGTGCGAAGAATTACCGCCCCATTAAAGGCAATCGGAGAAACGGCAAAAGCCATTTCGGAACTGGAATTTAAAACAGTGGAGGTCTGCACCGGAGACGAGCTGGAGAAACTGGCTGAGGATATAAACCATATGAGCAGAAATCTGAAAGAAGCCCACCAATCGCTGGAGCAAAAGAACCGGCAGATGAAAGAACTGCTGGCCAATGTTTCCCATGATCTGAAGACACCGGTGTCTCTTATAAAGGCGTATACAAGGGGAATGAAGGACGGACTGGACGACGGCTCATTTCTGGATACGGTCATTCTTCAGAATGAGCGGATGGAGCAGATGATAGAGCGCCTTTTGGATCTGGCAAAAATGGAGAAAATGGAAACCGCCGGGGAAACTGTGGATATCAGCCGTTGTCTGGCAGAACAGATTGAGGATTACCGGTTTTACGGGAACGAATGCCAGGCGTATTTTGAGTGTGATGTAAAGGAAGGTCTGACGGTTGTGGGAAACCGGGAGGCGGTTTCCAAAATCATTACCAATCTTTTATCCAATGCGGTGAAATATACGGCGGATAAAAGGATTTCGGTGAGCCTGTACAAACTGGACAACCATGTGGAACTGAGGATTGAAAACCGGGTAAATGACGCCGGGATGATTGATACCGGACGGATCTGGGAACCATTTGCAGTTGCTGAGGAATCGAGGAATAAGGATATGTCCGGCACCGGACTGGGACTGGCCATAGTTAAGGCTGCTGCTTTACAAAACGGTTACGGATATGGATGCAGGTTAGAAGGAGACAGGATAATTTTTTATATTATTTTTCGGTGAAAAAAGAATTTCATATATGTCAAACGGATGTAACATGCCTGTTTTATGATGGTGCTGCAATCATAAAAAACAGGAGGATTTCAATGAAAATTAATACACAAATCATAAAAAAATCCGGGGCCGTTCTTCTATCCGCCGCGCTGCTGGCCGGTTGTGCGGTGGAAGGGCAGGTTGCTGAAACCACTGCTTTTTCGTCGGAAACGGAACATTTAAAAAATCAGGGATCAACCGTCACTTACGAAGTGAATCCGGAGGACTTTTCCCTTTCCATCGGAAACGGGACGATTACGGTACCGGTTTCCCTTCCGGGAAAAGAATACAGGACTGCTGAATTTACTGAGGATGGAAAGGAGACCAGGTGGAAATACCCGGACGAACACATTTCCGTTTCCATAAAGCCGGAAGAAGACTATCTGAGAGTTACAATCACCTCGGAAACACAGGAGGATAACCAGTTTACATGGCCTTATGTATCAGGCAGTTCCTATTACCTGCCGTTTGGGGAAGGAAAACGGATTCCGGGCAACGACCCGGCCTGGACCGGCTATCTGAAGGGAAATGAATTTTCTGTATTAGAACAGCTATCCATGCCGTTTTGGGCGGCGGTAAACGGAGATCATGCGGTTTTATACATCATGGAACATCCGTTCCGTTCCAGTCTGGTATTTGCGGAGGAAGAACCGGTGCAGTTTGGCCTGTCACACCGGTATCCGGAGATTGACCCGGAAAAAGAGAACAGTTTCAGGATCTATCTGACGGACAATGACCCTGTTTCCGCCGCAAAAATTTACAGACGGTATATCAGGGAGCAGGGGAAATTTGTCACATTAGAGGAAAAGGCAGAAGTGAATCCTGATATCAGAAAGCTTTATGGCGCGCCGCAGATCTATCTTTGGGGAGAGAATCTGATTGCGCCGGAAGATATCAACTGGCAGGCATTTGGCAGAAATCTGGATTCCCAGGCCATGAAACGGGTGGCCAGCCTGGCCCCGGAAATGGAGACTGGCAAAGAAGCGCTGGAGGTATTCGGCCATATCCCGGACCAGGATTATGTGGACCAGTACCAGAAACATGTGGTGTGCCGGTATATCAGTGAAGTGCTGAGATCGGAAAATTTCTATGATCCGGCGGTATTTCCTGTTAAAGATGAGACAATACAGGCACTTTTAAGCCAGGGGAAGGAAAGTCTGGGGGAATCCGGCCTCATAGAGCTCAATAAACACGCTTTGGCTGCCGCTCTTCCAGAAGTGTTTGAACCGGCAAAGACCTGGATGGACAGCCATACCACTGGACTGGTTGACGATATGAAAGCCTCCGGCATAGAACAGGCCTGGATCGGCCTCAACAGTTGGGAACAGGCTTATGCGAAGCCTGAATTGGTGGAACGGGCGGTTGAAAGGGGATATCTGATCGGCCCCTATGATTCCTACCATTCCATCCACAAGCCGGGAGAAGAGCAGTGGATAACAGCGGCATTTGAGGACCGGTCTTTATATGAAAATGCTGCCGTCCGGCAGAAAAACGGGGAGAAAGCAAAAGGCTTCCAAAACGTGGGACGGAAACTGAATCCTGTGTTATCTCTGCCTTCGGTAAAACAGAGGGTTGAAACGATCATGTCGGCCAAAATCCCATTTAATTCCTGGTTTATCGACTGTGATGCCACCGGTGAAATCTATGATGATTATACCCCCGGGCGCTTCACAACCCAGCAGGAAGACCTAAAGGCCCGCATGAAGCGTTTGGATTACATCCGGGATCAGCACAATATGGTTATCGGTTCGGAGGGCGGAAATGATTTTGCCGCCGCCCACATCGCGTTTGCCCATGGAATCGAACTGAAAAGTTTTTCCTGGATGGATGAGGATATGAAAAGCAACCGGGACAGCGAATATTATATCGGAAAATATTATAATCCTGCGGGCGGCGTGGCGGAACATTTTTCTAAAAGGATTCCGGTGAAGGAAGAATATGATAAGATTTTTATCGATCCTGAATACGATATTCCCCTTTTCAAGCTGGTTTATAATGATTCCGTTATCACCAGCTATCACTGGGACTGGTCCACGTTTAAAATCAAAGGCGCGGTACAGGACCGGATGCTGAGGGAGGTTTTGTATAATGTTCCGCCTCTTTATCATCTGGACGGGGAGGAATGGAAGAATTATAAAGAGGATATTGTGAGGCATACAAAGGTCTGGTCTGAATTCAGCAGGCGGGCAGTGATGTCTGAAATGACGGATTTTAAAAACCTGTCTGGGGACGGTTTGGTTCAGATGACCCGGTACGGGGAAGAACTTACGGCGGTGGCTAACTTCGGGGACGCAGAATATTCCTATGGGGAGAATGTGATACCAGGGCATTCGGTTTTGATGGAAATGGATGGGAAAGTAACAGTTTACACGCCTGAGGTGGAGGAAGAACACCAATAGAGGTTCATGGCTGAATGATATTGAAAGCGGTTGTATTGTGTGGTAGAATTTCACTACGGAAGTACAGTATTATTCATAAAACCATTAGGAGGATACAATGTGAATTCAAGATATAAGGCGGCCGGGGTGGCGCGTTACGGGCTTTTGATCGCGTTAGCCATGGTGCTCAGCTATGTGGAGGCCATGATTCCGCTTCCGCTTCTGGTTCCGGGCATGAAGCTGGGGTTAGCGAATTTAGTTACCGTAGTCGGGCTCTATACGGTCAGCGTGCCGGGAACGGCGGCGGTTGCGCTTTTAAGAATTGTTTTGGTGGGCCTCACATTCGGCAACTCATTCAGCATGATATATGGTTTGGCCGGAGGGCTTTTAAGCCTGGTAATTATGGTGATTTTAAAAAAGACAGGCTGGTTCAGCCAGATCGGGGTCAGCGTGGCCGGTGGGATCGGCCATAACATCGGTCAATTGTGCATTGCGGTCTGGGTTACAAAGCAGCCGGGAGTTCTGGTGTATCTGCCTGCCCTTTTGGCTGCCGGTACGGCAGCAGGCGCAGTGATCGGCGTAGTGGGGGGAATGGTGGCCGAACGGGTCGGCACAATCACGAAATATTATAAATAATGCGTTGGATATTATATTGTTTTTGCAGGAATATGCGGATATAATGTATTTGATATAATTTTCACTATCTTTTTAACTGCTGTAACGGCAGATCATCTGCATGCAGATAAAAACAGCCGGAGAGTAAGAGAAGAATGAAATAAGCGCCTCGTGGCGCGAGGAGGAGCGATATGGTAGATCAAGCAGTAAAGGAATTGGTACAATACGGATTGGAAAAAGGGCTGATACAGGAAGAAGATCAGATTTATGCCAGAAACCAGATCCTGGATGTATTAAACATGGACGAATACGAAGACCTGGAACTCTCAGAAACCAGGGACCTGGAAGAGATTCTTAAAGACTTGCTGGATTATGCCTGTGAACAGGGGCTGATTGAGGACAGCATCGTCTACAGGGATTTATTTGATACCAGGCTTATGAACTGTCTGATGCCGCGTCCCAGCGAAGTGACGAAGAGATTCTGGAAGGAATATGAAACTTCACCGGAAAACGCTGCCAATTATTTTTATCAGTTGAGCCAGGACTCCGATTATATCCGCAGATACCGCGTATGCAAGGATATGAAATGGATCACTTCAACAAAATATGGGGATTTGGATATAACCATCAATTTATCCAAGCCTGAAAAAGATCCCAAGGCCATAGCCGCCGCCAAACTGGCTAAACAGAGCGGATATCCCAAATGCCTGCTTTGTATGGATAACGTAGGTTATGCGGGAAGAACCAACCATCCGGCCCGCAACAACCACAGAATCATACCGATTACGGTCAATGACAGCCAGTGGGGGTTCCAGTATTCCCCTTATGTTTATTATAATGAACACTGTATTGTGTTCAACGGCCAGCATGTTCCCATGAAGATCGAGAAACAGACCTTTATTAAGCTGTTTGATTTTGTAAAGCTGTTTCCCCATTATTTCCTGGGGTCCAATGCGGATCTTCCGATTGTGGGCGGTTCCATTTTGACCCATGATCATTTCCAGGGCGGGCATTATACGTTCGCCATGGCAAAAGCGCCGATGGAAGCCCGGTTTAAGATCCGGGGCTTTGAAGATGTGGAAGCAGGAATTGTGAAATGGCCCATGTCTGTGCTCAGGCTCCGCGCCGAAGATTCCGGCCGCTTGGTGGAACTGGGAGCTAAGGTGCTGGATGCGTGGAGAGGCTATACGGATGAGGATGCATTTATCTTCGCGGAAACAGACGGTGAGCCTCATAATACCATCACGCCTATCGCCAGAAAGAGCGGCGGACTGTTTGAACTGGATCTGGTGCTTCGAAACAACATTACTACGGAAGAGTTTCCTCTTGGCGTTTACCATCCACATCAGGAACTCCACCATATTAAGAAGGAAAATATCGGCTTAATCGAAGTGATGGGCCTTGCCGTTCTGCCGTCCAGACTGAAGGATGAACTGGCTCTTTTGGGAGAGTACATAGTGGAGAAAAAAGAGATCCGGTCCAATGAGATGCTTGAAAAACACGCGGACTGGGTGGAAGAATTTCTTCCTAAATATGAATTAATCACCTCCGATAACGTGAACCGGATTCTTATGGAAGAAGTGGGGCTGGTGTTTGAGAAAGTGCTTGAGGACGCAGGCGTTTATAAATGTACGCCGAAAGGAAGGGAAGCGTTTGCACGGTTCCTGGAAAAAACAGGTTTTGAGAAAGCATGAAAAGGCAGATGAATACAGGATTTAGGAATATATAATGGGATTTTATGAAAAGCCACGGTTATTTCACAACGAAATAGCTGTGGCTTTTCCAGGTATATTGGTGTTTGAAATTGTTATTGGAAGGAGTTATATTCTATAGGAATTGAGGCGGATTTTTAACATCAAACGTGAAGGCATTTTCAAAAATGCCTTCACGCCTGATGTAAAAAAGACAGAGTACGCCGAATAAAAAATGAATGACGAAGGGGTCATATGCAAGTCAAATAAAAGCAGGCAGTCCGGCCGGTTTTTATTTGAACCGTTTGCTGCGCCCTTTCGCAGGGGAAAAGGGCACATATTATGAAAGAAATTAAAAATCCGACTGCAAGAGTTGCTGCAGAATACGGTGTAATAACGGTCAGTATCTGGGTTATGGTATTGGGAATCTATTTCTTTAAATTCCCGAATAATTTTGCATTTGGCGGTGTTACCGGTTTTTCAACGGTTATCAGCAAATTGACACACTGGTCGGCCAGTGATTTCACCTTTATTGTCAATACATCCCTGCTTGCAGCCGGATTTGTTTTTCTTGGAAAGAACGTGGGTATCAAGACGGTATATGCCAGCATGCTGATGTCCTTCAGCCTTTCCGCATTGGAGCGGATTTTTCCGATGGATGCTCCTCTGACGCCGGAGCCGCTTTTGGAGCTGATGTTTGCGATCTTTCTGCCGGCGGTAGGGTCTGCCGTATTATTCAATATCGGCGCATCCAGCGGCGGTACGGATATTATTGCAATGATTTTAAAAAAATATACCAGCATGAATATCGGAACGGCCCTGCTGGTTGTGGACATTGCATCCGTTGTCATGTCATTTTTCGTGTTTGGGCCTACTACGGGATTGTTCTCAAGCCTTGGTCTCATGGCAAAATCCTTAGTGATCGACGGAGTGATCGAGAATATTAACCTGTGTAAGTGCTTTAACATCGTGTGCGATGATCCGGAACCGATTTGTGAATACATCATCCATAAACTGAACCGGAGCGCAACTGTATATGAAGCCCAGGGCGCGTTCAGCCATCACAAAAAAACGGTGATTATGACCACCATGAAGCGCAGCCAGGCGGTGAAACTCCGTAATTATATCAGAAGGATCGAACCGACCGCTTTTATATTGATATCCAATTCCAGCGAGATTATCGGGAAAGGATTCCTTACAAATTAGAGTGGGTTTGAAAATTACGTAACAGTTCAGACATCCGGTGTTTCCTGACCGAAAAAAGCCGGTCAGGAAGCACCGGATGTCTTGTAAGTCTCCCATAACTGTGATAAAATGAACCTTACTTTGCCTGATTTCAGGAAAAGAGGCGGTGGTATGGACTGCCGGGGCAAAAAATTTTATTACAGAGATGGGAGATTTTTTACATATGAAGGCAAAAAGGCTTAGAAGCAGTCTGATGCTGGCACTGACCTCATTGATCTGGGGCGCGGCTTTTGTGGCTCAAAGTGTGGGCATGGATTATGTTGGTCCGTTTACATTTAATGCGGCCAGATTCATTGTGGGCGGACTTGTTCTGTTTCCCTGTATATTCTTTCTTCGCAGGGTTAATGGCGATGAAAACAGGCAGATGGATGAAGAGATGAAAAAAGCGCGGACTAAAACAGGGGTGGCCGGAGGAATCTGCTGCGGGATCTTTTTATGTTTTGCTTCCATGCTTCAGCAGATCGGAGTTTCCTATACTTCGGTTGGGAAGGCCGGATTCATCACTTCTTTGTATATTATCATCGTGCCGATTCTCGGGATTTTTATCAAAAAGAAGGTTCCGTTTAATATCTGGGTCAGCGTGGTAATTGCGGTTGTGGGAATGTACCTGCTCTGCATGACGGAGGGGCTTTCCATTGGAAAGGGAGACTTTTTCGTTTTTCTGTGCGCCATCGGTTTTTCCTTTCATATTCTGGTGATCGATTATTTTTCACCTAAGGCGGATGGAGTTTTGATCTCCTGTATCCAGTTTTTTACAGCCGGGATTATCTCGGGTATTTTTACCCTGATATTTGAAAAGCCGGAATGGTCCGATATCCTCCGGGCGTGGGCGCCGGTGCTCTATGCAGGCGTGATGTCCTGCGGCGTGGGTTATACCTTACAGGTTGTGGCCCAAAAGGATATAGAGCCTGCCATCGCTTCCCTGATTATGAGTTTGGAATCCGTGTTTTCCCTGATTGCGGGCTGGATTATCTTGGGTGAGGTGCTGTCGCCAAAGGAACAGTTCGGCTGCGTATTGGTGTTTGCAGCGATTATTTTGGCCCAGATTCCGGTTCCTAAGTGGATGGTGAAGGAGAGGAAAGTTCTTAATTAAATGACAGAAATCTATTTCTTTAATATAAAAAACGGGATCTTCCGCCGGGGAGGAAAGAGCTGTTCCTGTGATAAGCGAAGAGCTGGGATGGATAAAAAAACGGATATTGTGCCGGCAGAACAATAAGCTGGACATATTATTTTGGGGAATATATGATATAAGGGTAATGTAATGAGAAGTTAGTACAGACTTTAGAGCATTTGGAGGCGGTCGGTCTATGTTGGAAGTTGCCCTTGCCCAGAAATTTATAGAAAAGTTATCTGATCTGGTTGAGTATAACGTCAATATTATGAATGAAAAAGGGATTATAATTGCCGGTAAAGACAGTTCACGGATCGGAACCTTTCATGAAGGGGCCTATAAGGTGATCAAAAGCGGAAAAGAATTGTATGAAAGTGCAGAAAACGGCCCTTTGGGACAAGGTTCGGAAGGCATCTGCCTGCCCCTTTTGTATAACGGTAAAAGAGTTGGAGTTGTGGGAATTAACGGCAATCCAAAAGAGATCAAGTCCATCGCGTCGGTGATCAGGATGGGACTGGAAGCCACAATCAGCTATGAGATGCAGAAGGAGAAAGTATTTAAGCACAGAACCAACAAAGAAGCGTTTATCAATCAGCTTCTGTTCGAGGAAAAACTGGACGTTGACCGCCTGTTTTTTCTGGCGAACCAGCTCCAGTATAAGACAAATCTGATCCGCATTCCGATTCTGATTCATATCATGGACAACTACGATCTGGAAGAGATTTTTAAGCTGATCCGCAGGCACCCGCTGCATACCAGACAGGATATATCATACAGAACCGATGATTACCATGTGATCATATTTAAAAATGTGACGGATAACAGGAATATTCTGGCTGATTATAAATATATCATAGGCGATTATTTAAACCCTATTTTCATGCTTCTGAAAGAGAATAATATCAATTACAGAAGTTATGTCGGTTCCTTCCAGAACAACCTGCTGAACTACAGGACCGCGTATATGCACTGCAAATGGATGGAAGCCAACCTTGTGGGAGACAGCGGTTTTTTCTTTTATGATCATGTGGGCAAATACTTTAAGAGCATGATTCCGGTCAGTGAACTTCACTCCGTATTCAATGTATTTGATGAAATCTTAGACGATGGAGTGAAAGAGAGCTATAAGGAAATAATCGGGGGATTGGAAGAATGCAACTACAGCATGGTCCAGGCCGGTAAAAAACTGTTCATACATAAGAATACGGTTGCCTACCGGGTGGATAAGATCAGGGAGATATTCAACGTCAATCCATTTGCCAGCAAAATCGATAAGGAATACTTGAGTTATCTGTATGAATATCTGAATAATAAATAGAATATGAGAAGGGTTTCAGGAAGAACATGCGTTTTGTGGCTATGACACAAAAAAGCATGTTCTTTTTGTTTTTTTGAAGATGGAAAGATGTCTTAATAGACAATATAATTTTAATTGTAAATGAAAAAGGATAAACAAAGATAATTGTCCGGAAAGGTATAAAATGTACATATTAAAGACTGATAAATATACAGAATTGATCTGGATTATAAGCCACAAGACCGGGGACGGTTTGGTGGAAATCTATGAGGATTCCAAACTGGTATTCGTTAAGCGTTATACCTCCAGCCAGCCCTGGTATGACAGGATCCGTCTGCAGAAGAACTGTATTTATCAGATATTCTGCAATTCCATCGAAATCCATTTCGCCTATCTGTGCGGCAATTCGGATGTGCTGGAACACGGAGTATGCTTTCTGGAGTTTGGAGATCATGGTATTTCTACCTATGATGATGGGAACATGGATCAGGCTTATGGGCAGAAGTACCGGAATGCCTTTCACTTCAGTACATTTAAAAACTGGATGAATGATCCAAACGGCCTGTGCTTTTATAAAGGGCGCTTCCATCTGTTCTACCAGATGAACCCGGCCTCACTCAATTGGGGAAATGTGTACTGGGGACATGCCTGCAGCAAAGACCTGATCCACTGGACCCACCTTCCGATCGCATTATACCCGCAAAGGGAATTATATGGACTGAAAAATTATAAAGGAGGCGCCTACAGCGGGTCTGCATGGACGGAAAAACAGGGGATATTCCTCTATTTTACAAGACATTTTTCACCGTGGAAAAAGGGAATTGAGACAAAGGAAACGCAGGTTCAGGCATTTTGTGAGGATGGGGTGAACGTTAAAAATGAAAAGGTGATCATAGAGGATAAGCCTGGCGGCAGCCGGGATTATAATTTCAGGGATCCTTCTGTGGTGATGATCGGGCAGAAAAAATATCTGCTGATCGGAACCACGGTGGGAGGGATATGTACGGTTGAAAAATATGGAGAAGATCAGGGGATTTGGTCGGATCAGGGAGTATTTTTCCAGGACGATATCGAGTGTGAAACAATTGAGTGCGTCAATTTCATACAGGGGGAAAACGGTCAGTGCGCCCTTCTCTGTTCCCTCCAGAACGCAGCTGACCGGGAGGGCAGGAAACGTCTGATGAAGTATTATACGGGCACTCTGAAGGACGGAAGATTTCTTTTGCAGAAACATGGAATCTATGATTTTGGAACGGAGTGCTATGCGGTACAGGTGTTTAAAGCAGGGGAAAGGACATTGGCCTTTGGCTGGATTTTGAGCGCATATGGAGAGTTTCCGGCAGCAGAGGGGAAAACAGATGGGAGATTATCAAACGGATGTATGACAATTCCAAGAGAAATAATCCTGAAGGGAAAATGCCTGCTGACAAGGCCAGCCAAGGAAATAAAAACCCTTTTATACAACCAAAAGACAGTGATCGAAAACGGCCGCAGAATAGCTGAGATGCCCGAAGTTTCAAATGTTTACCACCTATTCCTAAAACTGAAGAACAAAACAGACTTCAGGATCATATTGGCTCAAAATGATGCCTGCCGGATCGGAGTGGAATATAAAAACGGCCGTATTACTTTACTTTATGGTAAAAAAGACGAACAGCAGGTTCCAAACCTGTATGCAAATGTGGAGACAGTCAGGCAGTTAGAGATTTTCGTGGATAAAAGTTCCATTGAAATATTTGTAAACGACGGCGAAAAAGTGGGAACCAAAACTTACTTTTTCAAGCCGCATAACAGAAGTATGGAATACCGTTTTGAACATGGAGAGGAGGTAGAAGAGTTAACGGTATCCCAGGTGAACAGTATTTGGAAAAAATGGAGGTAAATATGAGAAGAAGATTATATGCGATAGCAGCAGTTTTATCCGCCGGATTACTGGCCGCATGCAACAGTTCGAACCAGCCCACAGCGGGAACACAG
Source organism: Clostridiaceae bacterium (assembly GCA_018378255.1). Classification (GTDB taxonomy): domain Bacteria; phylum Bacillota; class Clostridia; order Lachnospirales; family Lachnospiraceae; genus CHH4-2. Next base: position 15,848 of record JAGZXV010000133.1, read on the forward strand.
AGCGCCCAGACGGTGTCAGGACAGGAGAAACAGAATAATGAGGCGGCAGCAGGCGGTAAGGCTGAGAAAATAACAATCTGGCGTCCCCAAAACACCCAGGAAATCGAAGCCTGGTGGACGGATATGCTGGATGCATTCAATAAAGAATATCAAGGTAAATATGAAGCGGTTCAGGAAACATTTCCGAAAAGCGGTTCCGACAGCTATTCGGAGAAAATAAATACCGCCGTAATCGCGGACAATCTGCCGGACTTAATGCTGGTGGACGGTCCCAACGTATCCAGCTACGCCCAAAATGAAATCTTGGTTCCCTTAGATGAATTTGTGACGGAAGAGGATAAAAAGGATATGCTGGATTCCTGTTTAAAGCAGGGCACTGTTGACGGTAAACTCTATGCGGTTGCGCTGTGGGAATCCTCTGTGGGCATTTACTATAATAAAGAAATGCTGGAAGAAGCAGGCATCCAGGTTCCGGCCACTCAGGATCAGGCCTGGACTTGGGATGAATTGTATGAAACGGCTAAACAATTAAAGAAAGAGAAGCAATTTGGAATCACGCTGAATACAAACCAGAGCCAGATTACCTATTATTACTCCCCTCTTTTGGAACAGCTTGGATCCTGCCTGACAAATCCGGAGGGGACCAAGACAGACGGTTATTTAAACAGCGAAGAATCCGTGGAAACGGCCGAATTTATTAAACGTTTCTATGAGGACGGAACCGCTAATATTGAACCCACCAGCACTGAGTTTGCAGACGGCGGTTCA
>JAGZXV010000134.1 GCA_018378255.1 Clostridiaceae bacterium
GATGTTCCCAGCCCAATGAATCCCAAACCAGGCTGCCGGTTTGCCCCCAGATGCTGGATGGCAGGCCCGGAATGTTCTGTCCGGACGCCGGAACTCAAGGTGGTGGAACCAGGCCACTGTGTTGCCTGCCATTATGCTTCAGTATCCCGTAAAAGGATGGAAAATGCTCAAAAAATGAGCTTAAATATCGTAGGTGAAGGAGAATAATATGAAAACAATACTGCCTTTAAAAAGAGAAGATGATCTTGTTTGTCTGGCCCGTAAAATTGTTTATCAGCAGAAACCTTACTGGTGTAATGCAAGCTGTCGGCAGCTGTCTTTAAGTCTGATGAAACCCAGGACTTATTTTGACTATGACCCGGTGAAAAGATATCCGCTGATTGTATTTATCTGTGGCGGGGGCTTTGAAAAAGAGGATAATACGGTATGGGTTCCGGAACTTGCCTATTTTGCGAAACATGGTTATGTTGTGGCTTGTGTGGATTACAGTGTTTTGCCGTTTACCCAGTGGCCGGAACAGATCCGGGAGATCAAAGAGGCCATCCGTTTTCTGAGGGCAAATGCGGAAGCATTTGGCATAATACCAGATAAGGTGGCGGTAATGGGAGAATCAGCAGGCGGTTATCTGTCATCACTTGCAGGGGTGAGCGGAGAAACGCGGGAATACGATTCAGGAGGCAATCTGAATCAAAGCAGCGCCGTACAAGCCGCGGTGCCCTGGTATCCGGTTGTAAATATGCCTGCTCTGGATTTCAGTAAGCTGCATGTCAGCACAGAAAACTTCATTGATTGCTCAAAACTGATTACACCCAATACGCCGCCATTCTTTATTGTTCATGGAACCGGCGACCAGCAGGTGCCGTATACGGAAAGCGAATACCTGTATCAGAAGCTGCAGGATGCAGGAGTTGAAGCTGAGCTGGTTTTAGTTGAAGGCGCCGGCCATGCGGATGCAGCAATTCTTCAGGACGAAATTAAAGAAATGATGTTAACATTTCTGGATAAACATTTGAAATAGAGATAATTTGATTTAGAAAGCGCTCACGGCTGCCCCATGGCAATGGTGGGCGCTTTTTTATGTGCGGTAACAGTGGAGACTATGAGATTGTTACGGATAGTAAAACATGATAAGAACATAAATGAAGGGAGACAAGGTTATACTAAGAGAAGAATTTCACCAATAACCAGGAAATAATGCCTGCCTTCAAATCTTGTCCAAGATTTTAATAATGAAAATGATAATTCCTATTGAAATTCTATGAATATAATATATAATAGAAGCTGTAGGTGAAGCTTTGAACTTTAATTCTACAGAAAGGCGGATTACACTTATGAAAGATATTATCTATCTTGATAATGCAGCAACAACAAAGACACGGCCGGAGGTCGTACAGGAGATGCTTCCATTTTTTACAGAACATTATGGAAATCCATCCTCCGTTTATGAATTTTCAACTCCATGTAAAAAGGCAATTTCCCATGCCAGGGAGACGATTGCCCAGTCTCTTGGAACAAAAACCAACGAGATCTATTTTACGGCGGGAGGAACTGAATCTGATAACTGGGCCATCAAGGCGACGGCCGAGGCATACCAGAACAAAGGAAACCATATTATTACCAGTAAAATAGAACACCATGCAGTGCTTCATACCTGTGAGTATCTGGAAAAACGGGGATTTGAAGTCACTTATCTGGATGTGGATGAAAACGGCGTGATCAAGCTGGAAGAGCTGGAAAAGGCCATCCGTCCGACCACCATCCTCATTTCCATCATGTTTGCCAATAACGAGATCGGAACCATCCAGCCGGTGAAAGAGATCGGCGCCATTGCAAAAGAACACGGCATCTTCTTCCATACGGATGCGGTTCAGGCTTATGGTCACGTTCCGATCAATGTAGATGAATACAATATAGATATGCTCAGCGCCAGCGGCCATAAGATCAACGGGCCTAAGGGAATCGGATTTTTATATATCCGCACCGGCATCAAAAGCCGTTCTTTTGTCCACGGAGGAGCGCAGGAGCGCAAGCGCCGCGGCGGTACGGAGAATGTTCCGGGAATCGTAGGAATTGGAAAAGCGGCTGAGATCGCCATGAATACCATGGAAGAGCGGACGAAAAAGGAAACAGAACTGAGAGATTACCTGATGGAACGCGTGATGGCGGAAGTTCCCTACTGCCGGATAAATGGCCACAGGACCAACCGTCTTCCCAACAATGTGAACTTTGCATTTCAGTTTATTGAAGGCGAGTCCCTGTTAATCAAGCTGGATATGGCGGGAATCTGCGGTTCCAGCGGTTCCGCCTGCACATCAGGATCCTTAGACCCGTCACATGTGCTGTTAGCCATCGGCCTTCCTCACGAGATCGCCCATGGATCACTGCGTCTGACACTGAATGAAGAAAACACGAAAGAGCAGATGGATTACGTTGCAGATCAGATTAAAGAGATCGTGTCATATTTGAGAAATATGTCCCCTCTTTATGAAGACTACATCCGCCGTCAGTCCCGCAAATAATACAGAAAACGAAATATTACCCAAAACAAGGGGAAGAAAAGAGGAGATTTATGTACACAGAGAAAGTTATGGATCATTTTGAACATCCAAGAAATGTTGGAGAGATAGAGAATGCAAGCGGCACAGGAACCGTAGGCAACGCAAAATGTGGAGATATCATGAGAATTTATCTGGATATCGATGAAAATCAGATTATCCGCGATGTAAAATTTAAAACATTCGGCTGCGGGGCCGCCGTTGCAACCAGCAGCATGGCAACCGAGCTGGTAAAAGGAAAATCCGTTCAGGAAGCCATGGAAGTGACCAATCAGGCTGTTTGTGAAGCTTTGGACGGACTTCCGCCTGTAAAGATACACTGTTCCCTGTTGGCGGAAGAAGCCATCCATGCAGCTCTTTGGGATTATGCGCAGAAAAACAATATTGAAATTAAGGGCTTGTCCAAACCAAAATCCGATATCGGAGAAGAGGAAGAAAACGAAGAGTATTAATCCCGGTTGAAAATCCCCAGGAAAAGGTGTTGTGATGGATAAGAAAAAAGTAGTGGTTGGAATGTCCGGCGGCGTGGATTCGTCCGTAGCGGCCTATTTATTAAAAGAAGCAGGATATGACGTGGTAGGAGTTACCATGCAGATCTGGCAGGATGAAGAACAGACGGCCCAGGAAGAAAATGGAGGCTGCTGCGGTTTAAGCGCAGTGGATGATGCCAGACGGGTGGCCTGGGATTTGGATATTCCATACTATGTGATGAATTTTAAACAGGAATTTAAAGATCATGTGATCGATTATTTCGTCGATGAATATGTGCAGGGCAAAACGCCAAACCCATGTATAGCCTGCAACCGCTACGTTAAATGGGAGTCCTTACTGAAAAGGAGCCTTGATATCGGTGCGGATTACATTGCAACGGGCCACTATGCACAGATTGAGCAGCTTCCAAGCGGCAGATTTGCCCTGAAAAAATCGGCCACAGCCGCCAAGGACCAGACCTATGCCCTTTATAACCTGACCCAGTATCAGCTATCCCATACGCTGATGCCTGTGGGTCAGTATACGAAAGACGAGATCCGGGAGATTGCAGCGAAGATCAACCTTCAGGTGGCCAATAAGCCGGACAGCCAGGAGATCTGTTTTATTCCGGATCATGATTATGCCCGGTTTATCAGCGAAAACACGGATAAGGAGCTGACACCCGGCAATTTTGTAGATCTGGACGGCAATGTGATCGGCCGTCACAAAGGGATCACCCACTATACGGTGGGGCAGAGAAAGGGACTGAACCTGTCCATGGGCCATCCGGTTTTTGTGACGGCTATCAGGCCAAAAACCAATGAAGTGGTGATCGGAAACGCTGAAGATGTCTTTACCAAACAGCTCAGGTGTGATAAACTGAACTGGATGGCCATTGACGGGCTTCATGGAAAAGAGATGCAGGTATCTGCCAAAATCAGATACAGCCATAAAGGCGCTTACTGCACGATTTCAGAAGTGGAAGAAGGAATTGTAGAATGCGTGTTTGAAGAACCGCAGCGCGCAGTGACTCCGGGTCAGGCCGTCGTATTTTATGATGGTGATTATGTCATCGGAGGAGGAACTATAATATGATAACTACAAAATGCAGGATGGCGCCTTTTATCGCTGTATTTACAGCCGGCACAATTCTGTTAACCGGCTGCGGAGGTAAATATGACCCAATAGAGACGTCTGTCCCTAAGGCAGCTGTAGAAACCGAAAGCCAGGAGGCTGAGCCGGAAGCCAGCCAGAAGGAGACAATTGTAACGACTGAGACTTCAGAAGCCTATGAAGCGGTGGATGAGGTGGTTTATGTAACTGGTGATGATGTCAATTTAAGAACCAGCACCGCCCCTGATTCTGAAGTGATCGAACGTTTGAAAAAGGGAACTGAGCTCAAAAGAACCGGCAGCAATGAATCGTGGAGCCGGGTGATTTACCAGGAGAAAGAATGCTACATATCATCCAGGTATTTATCCGTCCAGCAGCCTGAGACAGAGCCGGAAACCGAAGAAACAAAAGAGACCAAGGCGGCGTCAGAAGTGAAGGGAGGGGCTGTTTCCTTTGACTCTTCCTGGAAATATGCCGAATTTTCCAAGATTAACAGCGGATCTGCAATGATGTACCGTTCAGAAGCAGAAAACCGGAAAGGCGTTACGGTCTGTGTCAATGCTGGACATGGAACGAAAGGCGGTTCCAGTGTGAAAACCCTCTGCCATCCTGACGGAAGCCCTAAAGTAACCGGCGGAACTACAGGAGCCGGAGCTACCAGTGCGGTTGCGGTATCCGGCGGCATGGAATTTTCAGATGGTACTGCTGAATCAGTAGTAACGCTGGCGATGGCAAAGGTATTTAAGGACAAGCTTCTGGCGGCAGGTTATGACGTGCTCATGATCCGGGAATCCGACGATGTCCAGTTGGACAATGTAGCCAGAACTGTGATGGCTAACAATAAGGCAGACTGCCACATCGCCCTTCATTGGGATTCCACCACCAGTAATAAAGGCGCATTTTATATGAGCGTTCCCAGCAATTCAACCTACAGGGCTATGGAACCGGTAAAATCCCATTGGGAACAGCACAATGCATTGGGCGAAAGCCTGGTATCCGGGCTGAAAGCGGCTGGTGTTAAGATTTTTTCCGGCGGTTCCATGGAGATGGATTTAACCCAGACCTCCTATTCTACAGTGCCTTCCATAGATATTGAACTTGGGGATAAGGCGTCTGATTACTCAAGCTCTACGTTGAATACGCTGGGTGACGGACTTGTAGCAGGAGTGAACCAGTATTTTGGACAGTAGATTTTATTTATAATAGTAAGTCCCCTTTGTAAAATATTTTACATGAGCGATGTAGGGATTAAGGGGCTGCCGCATTAACGATTAAACAGTAAAACGTCAAGGTATTTTGAAAAATGCCTTGACGTTTTACTGTTTTTGGACCGATCTGTTAATTATCTTTTCTCTCATCTTCCTTATCCGCCCGGTTATACGCCCAGCTGGTTCCAAAGCAGAGCAGTCCGCCGCCGATAAATGCCGCTACGCGGATGATGGAATCCGTAGAAGCGATATCCAATGTGACCATTTTTAAAACGCTGAATATTACCAGGATCAGTCCATAGGTCCGCAGAGGTTTTACCCTGCATTTAAAGCCCAGAACGATGCAGAAGCCGGCTGCCAGAAGACAAGTAAGGCTTGTCAGGATGCCGTAATCCCCAAGCGGAGTCTTATGCAGCACGTCCACTGCGTTGACCGTCATCAAAACGCAGCAGACCAGAGGAAGAATATGGCTGCCGGTCCGTTTCATGTGTTCCAGCGATTCATAGACAATTTTAGCCGTAAACAATAAGAGTATGAGACAGCCTGCGGCCATTTCCCAGGTACTTACATAGCCGGACAGGGCTGCCCACAGACAGACCTGCACCAGCCCATGTCCAGCCAGATTGTGTATCCGGCAGAGCTTGTCTTCTTTAAATACCGGAAGTCTGGAGAAGATGCTGAATGCCGCCGCAGCGAATACGGTGCCCCACATCATCCAGAAATCCAGATTAAAGAACATGAGAAATCCATAGAAAACTGCGCTGTCCAGGCAGATCAATGCCAGGAACCTTCTTTTTTCCGCCCGTTCTCCATTCTTAACGATATCAGCAATTACTGCGCATGGGATGAGAATCAACAGGCCGTGGAGCACACAGAGGCTGATATCTGAGTTAAATGCGCTGGTGAACAGATTGATCAGACTATACATCAGCATACAGCAGGTGATGAGTGAATAAACAACAACCGCCCCGATTTTCAGCCAGAGATCTTTAAAACGCAGTCCGCTGAGAACAATGACCAGGCACATAAGGGCCGGAAGCAGTCCGAAATTGTCAAAGAAGAACGAGGACAAATCGATTAAGAGGAAGGTAATGTTGACGGAAAGAACCATGAAATTGAAGGATCTTGTATTCTTCTTAATCAGTGCGGCCATCAGAATTAGAAAATACAATAATTCCGGTGCCGGTTTGGAAATCATGCCGGAAAGCACATTGAGCTGTCCGATTCGGTCTTTGATAAAAACTACTTCAACAGCTAAAAGCAAGAGCTGGGAAGCGACCAGCCATTTAGCCGTGTTTTCACTGAAACCACGGATTCCATAGGGAATCAGCCAAAACAGACAGGCCGAAAAAACAAAAAGTCCCAGATACAACAGGCTGCACGAAACTATAACGGAATAATCCCCTTCAGCCTGGTAATCAAGCAGCAGCTGCCCTAACCGGGAACAGATCATCAGGTAAGCGATAATTGTGATGTAAGAAGAGGCCAGGCTGTTGGCCTTATGAAATCCCTGGTTAGCATAAACAGTAGTCAGTACAACCGTACAAATGACGAACAATAGAATCAGCCACAAGGAAGGCCCGATTTCCATCAGCCGGATGGTTAACAGGATGGAAACAGCATTTCCAATCTGGATGATGGTAAACATGATATCCGAATGCAGCTTTTTGGACAGAACAAACCCTGATACCATCCAGATAATAAAAAGCAGCAGAATCACAGGATCGGGAAACAGGGCCCAGGCCAGTTTGGCGGCGATCAAATCACAGTAAATAATGGCCGTTCCGCAGCCCATCAGGCTTAAATGAAATGCGTTGGCATTTTTCCCTCTGCACCCCAGCAAAAATCCCAGCCCGCTCATGAGAAGCCCCATCAGAAGAACCATTGTAAATTTCACTGGATCAGTTATGTAATTCCAGATCGTAGCGGCCAAAACTGCGACACCTGCAAGAATCAGCAGAGAAGCCAGCACGCCGATCAGATATTTCCCTATGCTGTTTTCTGAAAAAACTTCTTTCTTATCTTCCTGTTCTTCGGTCCGGGCCGGCAGCGGTGAACGCATGTGCGGATCGATGTTCGGATCCCCTTCCGTTCTGTTAGTTGGTAAATGGTTTGGTACATCGTCCAATTTTTCGTCCGGTGCGCAATGCGGTCTATAAACCGCTGGATTTTTCTGCTTTTCGACATCTGATGTGGATCTGCCGGTATCCGCATTGTACACCCCCAGGCCGTATCCCTCCTGGAACGACTGATAGGAAACTGCATTTAATATCACGTCATCAAGCCCTTTTCGCAGGGCAATGAGAATGTCCAGATCCTCTTTTTTAGAAAGATCCAGGTCAATACCGTCAATCGTATTGCGGATTCCGTCCAAACTGCTGTTTAACTTTTTTAAACCTTCATACTTGTCCATACTAACCCCTTATTTTTAATATGAGAGAGTGCTCTTTATAATTAGTGTAGCATATTAATATATGGTTTTCTACTGGGATTCCTGGGGGAAAGTTTAAGATTTGATGAAGTTTTTTCTAAATTAAAACCATAAACAGATGTTCTGAACAGTTACAATGAACCAATAAACAGAGCAAAAATAATAGTACAAATAAAACCGGCAGTCAGGATTAAATCAGATCCTGATCTGCCGGTTCGATATTTTAATTATTCCAGAACACCGCCCTGGTCCGCAGATTTAGCAAGTTTTGCGTAACGGGCCAGATATCCGGTCAATTTCTTTGGCTCATAATGCCAGTTCTCTTTTCTCCGGGCCAGCTCTTCTTCACTCACATGAAGAGTCAATTCTTTCGTATAGACGTTGATTGTGATCTGGTCGCCGTCTTCTACAAGAGCAATCGGTCCGCCTGCGGCGGCTTCCGGTGAGATATGGCCTACAAAACAGCCGTTATTCGTACCGGAGAAACGTCCGTCCGTTATCAGAGCCGTGGTTTTATTAAGCCCCTGTCCGTACAGCATTTTTAAGGGCTGGTACATCTCACGCATGCCTGGTCCGCCTTTAGGGCCTTCATAGCGGATGACTACCACGTGTCCTGGTTTGATCAACTGGTTTCTCACCGCTTCCGTACAATCCTCTTCAGAATCAAAGCAAATGGCGGTGCCGGTAAAATTCCGGGCCTCTTCAGCGATAGCGGCCGGTTTGGCAACACCAGTATTGGGCGCCAGGTTTCCCCGCATGATTGCCAGGCCGCCCAACGTGCTGTGAGGATTGTCCATAGGCCGGATGATTTCCGGATTAGGAGCATACATGTTCACATAGGCGTCAATGTTCTCACCCAGTGTTTTCCCTGTTACAGTCATAACGCTTAAATCCAGGTGATCCCTGATCACTTTCATCACTTCAGGAATGCCGCCTGCTTTGTACAGATCTTCACAGTCATATGTATTGGAGGCCGGGCTCACCTTTGCAATATGAGGAATCTCATCGCTGATCCGGTCAAATGCCTCCATAATCTCTTCCGCTGCAATTCCCAGTTCATAAGCGATTGCGCAGGTATGGATTACAGCATTGGTGGAACCGCCCACGGCCATTAGAACCTTAATACTGTTGATAAGCGCTTCTTTTGTCATGATCTTCCGGCTGGTAATCCCTTTTTTCACCAGTTCCACTATTTTTTCACCGCTTCTCAATGCATCGCGGTAACGTTCATTATAAGGGGCCGGTATGAGAGCGGAACCCGTTAAAGATAATCCCAGGGCTTCCGCCTGACAGCACATGGTATTAGCTGTTCCCATAAACTGGCAGGAACCGCAGGTAGGGCAGCTTACGGTAATCAGGTTCTGGATATCCTCTTTCGAACATTTTCCGGTCTGCCAAAGTCCTAAAGCCTCAGTTATAGTTGTGGAATCCGATTTCGTCTTATGGGCAAACGGAGCGCCTCCCGGAGTACAGCCTCCGGCAACAAATATACAGGGGATGTCAAGGCGGGCAGCAGCCATCAGCATGCCGGGAACGATCTTATCGCAGGAACCCAGCAGCACAAGGCCGTCCAGTTTATGCGCACGAGCCTGGATTTCGATGCTGTCCGCAATATTATCTCTCGATGGAAGCACATAATTATTCCCAATGTGCCCGGTAGCCACGCCGTCACAGCACGCGATCACTCCGAATTCCACCGGCGTGCCGCCGCCGCGGTAAACCCCATTTTTCACCTGTTCTGCCACGCGGCGCAGATTTGTATGTCCTGGAACCATCTCATTAAAAGAATTGGCAATTCCTATAATCGGTCTGTCCAGATCGTCATCAGATAAACCGGCGGCTTTCCATAAAGTTTTGTTTGTCATCATCTCGTCGGTATTATAAATGCCGACATGGTTTGTTTCGCTCATCCTTCTTCTCCTTTATTAAATGATAAGACAATTATAACAATACGAAGGAATCGTGTAAACATTTTCTTGAATAATAATGAAATAACAGGCCGGATGAAAAATGTAAAATCAAAGGAACCATGATCTTGCAAAATAATGGAATGTCGTGTATAATAAAGCAGTTAGCTTTTATGGAGACGTATCGAAGTGGCCATAACGAGACTGACTCGAAATCAGTTTGCCGCGTAAGCGGCACGAGGGTTCGAATCCCTCCGTCTCCGCTCATTTTCCCTCGTAGTTACGAGGGATTTTTTGTTTAGGTAGTAGGCGCCATGAGAATTCTTCCTGTTCCTCTATATACATTCACCAATCCTTCTCCGGAAACCGCGGAACCCATTAAAGACTTTGATGAACGTTCCACTGTAAACTTCAGCGAATTTGACCAGGCGATAGCCATGCTTCCGTCAATTTTAACTTCGTCGTCTTTTACATTAAATTCGATCAATTCATCCCGTGGAACAGGGCTTTCTAAAACGGCTATTCCATTTCCTGTGAGGCATAGGTTAAACAGGCCTTCTTTTCCGGCAACGGCAGAAGAGAGAGTAGTTCTTGCGACTACATTTTGTTTTATGCCGGCGTCACAAGCTAAGAAAAGGCCGTCCTCTAAGACCATACTTCCCCATTCTGCCACGTCTTCTAATAAGATATGTTTATAGGTAGGTTCCAGCATAACCAATCCGTTTCCCTTATATTCAGGCTTAACCGTGGATTCTTTGGTTACTTTGGATGAAATGGCCTTGCCAAAAAAGTCACCTACCCCCTTTATACCGGAAGTCATGCTGACCGGCCCGGCAATCCACTGCATGGCTCCGGCCTGAATGGTGAAGGCATTGCCGTTCAGCTCGATTAATACCTGACGTTTACGAATGTTCATTTCGGATGCGAAATAGGCTGCCATGGCGGAACCGGGACCAACGCTTAAATCCCGCTGGTGTTCAAACACTTTTACACATCCGCGGCCATCGATTTGTTTCATGTTTCCATTGTTGTACAGGTTGTTAAATGTTATCATAGTTGTTATTTCTCCTTAGTTTTTTAAATAATTAAAAATGTTATTTCCATTATTTCTGAGGTTTTTTTAATTCCGTTTCAGGAAACCCTTCCAAGCTATCGTATTCCTGCGGCTTTTTTATGCTAAGCTGCAGGACACATGTTGTAAGTTCTCCGTCATAGTACACCGGGAGCGTATAACTTCCGGGAATTTGAAAATCAACGTTTGATTTATCATAGGTAAACTTAGTGAAATCATAGCCGGAATCGGGAAAGTAGACGGAAAAGTCGATTTGGGGGACTGTTCCGGTTTCTGTTTCCAGGTACAATGTGATGGAATTATTTTTATCAAACAAAGGATTTTCCCTGCCGCCATCTTTAAATATCATAAGAAAAGCGATTAATATCAGAACCAGGATACTGAATGCTGTCATCCGGAATGTAATTTTTCTCTTTTTCATTTTTCACCTCCTGTCCAGCCGCATCAGCGGCGCTTTGCCGGAGGAAACCGGCTGCTATTTACTAATATATCACGTTAATGCGTTAAGTTCAAATGTAATACATTTAAGGTTTAGATTGTGAATCAGCTATAGAAAGAAAAGGATATTTGAGCTGAAAACTGATAAAAATAAAAAAATAAATTAAAAAAACTGAAATAAAAGAGAATATCTTTAGAAATTAAAGAATATAATTTAAGGAAAAAACCTTGAATCACAACTTTTTAATTGTAATCTTCACAATCTATTGACTTTGATTCTTGAGCGTGTTAGACTACAGAACATAGTGAAACAAGAATAAACCAGTTAACATGTCAATGGAGACATCGTATATTTTATTTGCGATGCCTTTTTTTTACACTTTTATCACCATGAGGAGGCGCTATGAATAATAATTTTATTGCACAATCATTTGGAAGATCTATGAATTATACGGATATCCCCAACTGCCTGTTTAAAGAGTACAACGTTAAAAAAGGCCTTCGAAATGAAGACGGAACCGGCGTCAGAGTGGGGCTCACGAGAGTATCAGATGTCGTTGGGTATGAACTTCAGGATGGAAAGAAGGTAGAAGTGCCTGGTAAACTTTTTTACCGCGGTATCAGCCTGAGTGATCTGGTAACCGGAAAGGGAGATTCCCATTATGGGTATGAAGAAGCATGTTTTCTGCTCCTGTTTGGATTTTTACCGTCAAAAAAAGAACTCAGCCAGTTTTCAGAGGTGATAAAACAGTTTTATACGCTGCCTGATGAATTCCTGGAGATGAACTTTTTAAGAATGCCGTCCAAGGATCTGATGAACCTGCTGCAGTGTGCAGTTCTTTCCTTGTATAATTATGATCAGGACCCGGACAATATTGACCCTTATCAGAACATTATTAAAGGCCTTAACATTATCGGCAAGATGCCGTTAATCATCTGCTACGGCTATCAGAGCCAGCTTCATTATTTCCAGAAACAAAGCCTGATTATCCATTATGCGAGAAAGGATTACTCCATAGCTGAGAATATCCTCTATATGATCCGTGAGGACCGTAAATTCACCGATCAGGAAGCGAAAATGCTGGATACCCTTCTTTTAATCCATGCAGATCATGGCGGCGGAAACAACTCCACATTTACAAACGTAGTTATTGCTTCCACGGGAACCGATATTTATTCCACCATGGCTGGATCCATTGGATCCTTAAAGGGACCGAGACACGGCGGCGCCAATATCCGGTGTGCGCAGATGATGCAGGCGGTTACGGATGAGATTGGATTTACCACTGATGAGGCTAAGATAAAAGGAATTATCAAGCGGATTCTGGATAAAGATTTTTACGATAAATCAGGATTGGTGTATGGTATGGGCCATGCGGTTTATACAATTTCCGATCCAAGGGCTGAGATTCTGAGAGAATGCTGCGGCGATCTCGCAAGAGAAAAACACAGGGAGAAAGAGTTTGAATTCCTTCAGACCTTTGAACGGATTGCCAGAGAGATGCTGTTTGAGAAAACAGGAAAGACAGTTTCCAACAATGTTGACTTCTACAGCGGATTTGCATATAACATGCTCAATATCCCAAGAGAACTTTACACACCGCTGTTTGCCTGCAGCCGTCTGGTAGGCTGGCTGGCCCACAACATTGAGAATAAGCTTTACGATGGAAGAATTATGCGGCCTGCTACCAAATATGTAGGCGACACTATTGACTATAAATCTATGGAGGAAAGATAGAGATGAACAAGACTATTACAGTATTCAGAGGCGACGGAATCGGTCCTGAAATTACGGACTGCGTATTAGATATTTTGAAAGCAGCAGGTGCAGAGCTGGATTATGAGGTATTCAATGTAGGACAGAAGGAGATGGAAGAACACGGCGCGTTAATTCCTGACGAGGCATATGCTTCTTTCGAAAAGAATAAAGTGCTTTTAAAATCCCCGATTACAACACCAATCGGAAAAGGCTTCCGTTCATTAAATGTGGCTCTGAGAAAGAAATATGATCTCTATGCCAATATCCGCCCAGCCAAATCCAATACGGCGGTAAAAACAGCATTTGATAATGTAGATATTGTCACATTCCGTGAAAATACCGAAGACCTGTATGTGGGTGTGGAAGAAAAAATCGATGAAGATACGATCCATGCAACGAAAATCATCACAAGAGCTGCCAGCGAGAGAATCATCAGGGATGCATTTGAATATGCAAGGGCCCATGGCAGAAAGAAAGTGACCTGCGTACATAAAGCCAATATACTTAAAATGTCGGACGGCATGTTTTTGGATATCTTCCGCCAGATCGCAGCAGATTACCCGGAGATCGAAAGCAATGATATGATCGTGGATAATGTCTGTATGCAGCTGGTTATGAACCCTCACAGATATGACATCATGGTTATGCCCAATCTCTACGGGGATATTGTATCGGATTTAACCAGTGGATTAATCGGCGGTTTAGGACTTCTTCCATCCAGCAATCTGGGAAAAGATTACGCCATGTTTGAAGCTGTCCATGGCAGTGCTCCTGATATTGCAGGAAAACATATTGCCAACCCTACTGCCCTTTTATGGTCTGCCTGCATGATGCTGGAGTATTTAAAACAATTTGACTGCGCATCCAGAATCAGAGCTGCAGTTGACCATGTTTTGGAAAAAGCAGACTGCCTGACGCCTGACTTAGATGGAACAGCCACTACGGAAGAATACAGGGATGCTATTATCGCAGCATTATAGGAGGAAACCGATGATTAAATTATATGACGGCGGGGTATACCTGTTAAATGGATTGACGATCGTAGAAGAAGACGAATATGCCCGTAAAAATAGTGCGGACGGAAATTATGCGGCAAAAGAAGAGGCTAAAAAAGGCACCATGGCCTATTCCATTTTAAATGCCCACAATGTTTCCGATGATATGGATCATCTCAAAATTAAGTTCGATGCCATGACATCCCATGATATCACCTTTGTAGGCATCATACAGACAGCCAAAGCATCCGGTATGACGGAATTTCCGATTCCCTATGTGATGACCAACTGTCACAATTCCCTCTGCGCAGTGGGCGGTACCATCAATGAAGACGATCATGTGTTTGGGCTTTCCGCAGCTAAAAAATACGGCGGAATTTTTGTACCTCCCCATATTGCGGTTATGCACCAGTATATGCGTGAGATGATGGCGGGCTGCGGCAAGATGATTCTGGGGTCCGACAGCCATACACGCTACGGCGCGCTGGGAACCATGGCCATAGGAGAAGGCGGCGGAGAACTGGTAAAACAGCTGCTCTGTGATACCTATGATGTCACTTATCCCGGGGTAGTGGGCATTTATCTGGAAGGAAAACCAGGCCCCGGCGTTGGACCTCATGATATTGCATTGGCTATTATCGGAGCTGTTTTCAAAAGCGGTTATGTTAAAAATAAAGTTATGGAATTTGTAGGTCCGGGAATCTCATCCATGACCACAGATTTCAGAAACGGCATAGACGTTATGACAACGGAAACGACTTGTCTTTCTTCTATCTGGAGAACCGATGAGGATACCAAAGAATTTTTAACTATGCATGGAAGAGGGGAAGAGTATAAAGAGCTGAATCCTGCCGATGTGGCATACTATGACGGTATGGTTTATGTAGATTTAAGCGATGTGAAACCGATGATCGCCCTCCCGTTCCATCCAAGCAATGTGTATACAATTGATGAATTAAATGCCAACCTGGGCGATATTTTAAGGAGCGTAGAGGTGGAAGCAGAAAAAATCGGCGGAAACCGGGGTCTTAACTATAAACTGACGGATAAAATCATCGGCGGAAAGCTTTATGTGCAGCAGGGAATTATCGCTGGATGTGCGGGAGGTAACTACAGCAATGTAATGGCAGCCGCACACATTTTGAAAAACTGCAAGTGCGGTCATGATGAGTTTACCCTTTCTGTCTATCCGTCTTCCCAGCCGGTATTCATGGATCTGGTGAAGAAGGGGGCTGTGGCTGATTTGATGGCAGCAGGCGCAGCGGTAAAAACAGCCTTCTGCGGGCCTTGTTTCGGAGCAGGCGACACCCCTGCCAACAATGCTCTCAGCATCCGCCATACAACCAGAAACTTCCCGAACCGTGAAGGTTCCAAACCCGGTTCCGGCCAGATGTCGGCGGTTGCCCTCATGGATGCCCGCTCCATTGCGGCTACCAGTGCAAACGGCGGTTTCCTGACATCGGCATCCCGAATTATGGATGATCATGAGGTACCGGCTTATGAGTTTGATGATTCTTCTTATGTAAGCCGTGTTTACCAGGGATTTGGCAAGGCAGAGAAGGAAAAAGACCTGGTTTACGGACCAAATATTAAAGACTGGCCTCAGATGAGCGCTTTGACCGACAATATCTTGTTAAAAGTCTGCTCCAAGATCATGGATGAGGTGACGACAACAGATGAACTGATTCCGTCCGGCGAGACATCGTCTTACCGTTCCAACCCTCTGGGACTGGCTGAATTCACTCTGTCCAGAAGAGATCCGGAATATGTAGGAAGGGCAAAAGCAGTCGATGTAATAGAAAAATCCAGAGCTGCGGGCAGCTGCCCATTTGAAGCGGCGCCGGAGTTAAAAGCAGTTTTTGATAAAATCCATGAAATTCCGGGAAATGAAGCGGTAAAAGCGTCTGAAACCGAGGTCGGAAGCATGATATATGCCGTCCGCCCAGGCGACGGCTCCGCCCGCGAACAGGCGGCAAGCTGCCAGAGAGTATTAGGTGGTCTGGCCAACATCGCATTTGAATATGCGACGAAACGCTACCGTTCAAATGTGATGAACTGGGGTATGATTCCATTTTTAATGGATGCCGATCCGGAATTTGAAGTTGGCGACTACATCTATGTACCCGGAATCAAAGAGGCTCTGGATGGCGATATGAAAGATATAAAAGCCTATGTAATCGGTGATACGGTAAAACAATTGAGACTTCATATTGCCGATATGACAGAGGAAGAACGTAAAATTGTAAAGGCCGGCAGCCTAATTAACTATAATCAAGAGAGAATGAAAATCTTTATTTGAGTGATTGGCGGGGGTAACGCCGTGAGTCCAGGGATCGGGGGCGGGGCGTCGGACCGGGCGGTGGAGGATGGTTCTCTCGCCGGACGTGGCTCCTGGTTTGCAGGAGACCGGAGCACGGTTCACGGTTCCAGCTCATGGTTCCGACCGGGGCAGCTCTAGGTCTGAAAGGAAGGGAAATGAAGGGTACCGGGAGTATTCATTGAGAATTCCTGAAGAAATTCTCAATTCAGGCTCCCTAAATCGCTGACTTTGAGGTCAGCGATTTCCCCTCCATTTCCCTTCCTTTCAG
>JAGZXV010000135.1 GCA_018378255.1 Clostridiaceae bacterium
ATCTGCATATCCAGAGGAACCGCCGTATGCGGACCCGCATGTACGGTGGTGTGAGAGGTCGGCTGGCCAACTAATGGCCAGCCTCCTACTCGATTGGGCGCCGCCCTGTCTTTTTTTGACCTTGAAGGCCTGGTATCTCTTAGGGGCGGAATCCGTTCCCGAATCCCGACGGTCTGTGCCCGCCTGCCCCAGCGTCCCCGTATTCACGGCGTTTCCCCTCCGCCAACATGCAAAATAAAGACTCCCCCCACACCCCTTATTTTAAAATAAATGCCATATCATCGGGAATCGGAGCCTGAAATGCCATCTTTTTTCCTGTTACAGGGTGGGGGAATTCCAGGCGGAAGGAATGAAGGGCCTGCCGTTTTATAAAACGGTAGTCAGGATTATAGAGAAAATCTCCCAACAGGGGATGGCCGATATATTTCATATGGACCCTTATTTGATGGGTCCGTCCCGTATCCAGGTGAAGGCGCAGAAGGGTGCAGCTGCAAGTCTTCTGATAGCAGACCGGCTGGTAATGGGTCCGGGCGAATTCGCCCTTTTCAAAATCGACGCAGCGCTCAATGGTGGAGCCGTCTGCCCGGGCAATCGGCGCTGTGACGATACCTTCCCGGCGGATAAGACCCTCTGCGATGGCCATATATTCCCTATGGATCAGCCGTTCCTTTACCATGGAGGAGAGAACCGCTGCGCTCAGCATATGCTTTGCGATGATTAAAAGTCCGGTAGTATCCCGGTCCAGACGGTTGATGGCCCGGTATACAAAGGTTTCTCCCTTTTCAGCAAAATAATAGGCGGCCGCGTTGGCAAGCGTGTTGTCGTAATTACCCTGGGAAGGGTGGATCGGCATATTGGCTGCCTTATTCACCACCAAAATATCCTCATCTTCATATACGATATCCAGAGGCAGACGGACGGGAACGATATTTTCAGAACAGCCGTTTTCCCATATCTTAACAACCAGCTCTTCTCCTTGTTCCAGTTTATGGGTGGTATAAACCAGTTTGCCATCTATGGTAAGGCCCAGTTCCGTATTCCGCAAATGCACAATCAGATTTTTCGAATATCCCCGTTTTCTAAGAAATTGTTCAATTGTCAAACCATTTTCCGAAGTATCAATATTATAGTTAATTATCTTTTCCATGGTAAAGATTCTAACATGGCCTATAATAATTGACAAGGAAATAAACACATGTCATAATCCAAAGTGAATACCTGAGCACGCTTTACAGCAGATAAAATAGAAAGAAGGGGAAATGATAAAATGAACGAAGAATTATATGAATTGTTGGAAACGGAATTTTTAAAATACCGCATTGATGAAGAGGTGGAAGATGTGCTCCTGACACTGGCAGAATGCCTGGCCGATACGGGGAAAAACGGTCAGGAGACCAGTTATACCGAACGGATCGGCAAGGCGGAACTGACCCTGTACGGAACCTGTGAAGAGGCGGATGAGGATGAGGTGTCCGTATTTGCCCGCGCCTTAAAGATTAATGATGAAGAATATGAAATCAATGACTATCTTCTTTGATCCTTTATAAGACTTTTGCCAGTCTGCGGAGCCGCCTTTACCGGGGGCGTTTAAGGGTTTTTTCCGTTTTTATTCAGGTGTTTTGCTTTGCCGGCTGCATGATCCACGATGGAATCTTTCTGCAGAAAACTGGCCCGTTTTATAATATCGGTGCCGTATTTGCTGCGGAGTTTGTCTACGGTCTTTTCAAAATCCTTCATCTTTTGGGATTGTTCCGTTTCAAACAGGCTCATCTGGCAGTAACTGCCGTCATTTATTTTTGTGGCCCGCACTCCGATCAGGCGGACCGGCGTGCAGTCCCAGAATTCCCTTAACAGCCGGGAGGCATTCTGATAGATGACCTGGGTGGAGTCAGTGGGGGAATCCAGGGTCAACTGGTGGGACAGGTTCCTGAATTCCCAGTCTTTTAATTCCACGCAGATACAACTGCACAGTACATGGCCGGCCCTGAGCCTGGCTCCTACAGTTTCACTCAGAGAGAGCAGCACCTGGTTGGCAGTTTCAAAATCGGAAACATCTTTTGACAAAGTGATGCTGTTTCCGTATCCTTTATTGACCGGTTCTTTTGGAGCTACCGGATCGTTGTCGATTCCATTGGCATACTGATGGATTAAAACGGCGTATTTATCACCTAAAAGGGTTTTTAAAAGAGTTACGTCATAATTAGCTAATTGCCCGATGGTATGGATCCCTATGCTTTCCATCTTTTTCTGAGCGGAGATGCCTACAAAAAATAACTCCCTGATGGACAGGGGCCACATCTTTGACGGCACTTCTTCAGAAAAAAGGGTATGGGTGAGATCCGGCTTGCGAAAGTCGGATGCCATCTTTGCCAGCAGTTTGTTGGGAGCGATGCCGATATTAACGGTAAATCCCAATTCTTTTTTTATCCGTTCCCGAATCCTGTCCGCTGTCTCCAACGGTTTTCCGAACAGATGGATGGTTTCGGTCATATCTAAAAAAGCTTCATCAATGCTGAATTTCTCGATGTCAGGAGTATATTCTTCCAGAATCCGGATTAATTTTTCTGAATAAGCAGTGTACAGTTCAAAATGTGAGGGGACTACCAGAAGCTGGGGACATTTTTTTAGGGCCTGGGTGATGGGTTCCCCAGTGGCGACTCCGTATTTTTTGGCAGGGGTGGACTTGGCCAGGATAATTCCGTGTCTTTTGGATGCATCGCCACCAACTGCGGACGGAATTAAGCGCAGATCCAAAGCCTGGGGATCCTGGGATAAACGATATACGGATTCCCAGCTCAGAAATGCCGAATTAACATCAATGTGAAAGATCAACCGGTTGTTTTCCAAAATACCACCTCCTGATAACGAACGTTTGTACCCATTATTATATCGGATTTCCATCTAAAATCCAAGACAGGATGGCGTATAAAATGAAAAAACAATGAATAGGATGAATTAATGGCAGATTTCAGGATGTGGCTGAATGGTACGGAAATTTCCGGTTATTTTGATCGTGATGATAATGATATTTGTTCAAATTGCTGTGTTTCCTTCCTTTGGGGAAGAGGAAGAGGAGAAACAGAAAGAGCTCGGTTTGTATGCCCAGTCGGCGGTTTTAATCGATGGAGATTCCGGCCGTGTTTTATATGGGAAAAATGCAGAGCAGCAGAGGCCCATGGCCAGCACTACCAAGATTATGACCTGTATATTGGCGCTGGAACACGGCGGCATGGATGATGTGGTGACAGCCTCTTCCAATGCGGCTTCCCAGCCTAAGGTCCATCTTTCGGTGCAGAAGGGAGAAGAATTTCGTCTGGAAGATCTTTTATATTCCCTGATGCTGGAATCGCATAATGATACTGCGGTGATGATTGCAGAGCACATAGGCGGGAGCGTGGAAGGCTTTGCAGCGATGATGAATCAGAAAGCCCGTGATTTAGGCTGCAGCGATTCTTTTTTCATCACCCCTAATGGGCTGGATGCAAAATTGACGCTGGGGGGAGAGGAAAAGATGCATTCGACGACAGCCGAAGACCTGAGCCGGATTATGAAGTACTGTGTGATGGATTCGCCTAAAAAAGACGATTTTTTGAAAATAACCAGAACCCAGAATTATTATTTTACGGACATTGGGGGAAAGCGGTCTTTTAACTGCATCAACCACAATGCGCTGCTTTCGATGATGGACGGCGCTTTATCGGGAAAGACCGGGTTTACCGGCGGAGCCGGATATTCCTATGTAGGAGCGGTGAGAAAGGATGACCGCACATTTATCATTGCGCTTCTGGGATGCGGATGGCCGCCCCATAAAACATATAAATGGTCGGATGCCAGAATCCTGTTCCAATATGGGCTGGATCATTACCAATACAGGGATGTATTTAAAGAAACAACGTTAAAGCCTGTGACCGTTTCACAGGGCATACCGGAAAATGAAGATATCAGCAGGGACCCGGAGTGCGGGCTTTCCCTCTTGTTAAAACCGGAAGAAAAAGAACTGAATATATTGATGAACGAGCAGGAGCAGGTGGATATATCATGGCAGCTTCCAAAGGAACTAAAGGCGCCGGTCTATGCCGGAACTCCGGTTGGAAGCGTAACCTACAGCCTTAATGGAGAGTGTATTAAGGTATATCCGGTTTACGCATGCAGTACATTTGATAAAATAAATTTTAAGTGGTGTCTGAAAAAAATTACAAATTCACTATTAGGGGGGATCACCTGTCCGGAATTTTAGAATATTTAGCCAAAAATTACTTGATATTTTGCAGGAATCGTTATACAATTATAATCGGCAGAAATTGGATTTACTGTGGGGTCGTTTCGTTAATAACGTGACAATCACCATCAAAATATTTAAAAATGGAGGACTGCAAAATGAGTAATTCAGCACAATCATCAGCAAGTAACAGAATTAATTCTTTACTTGATGAGAACAGTTTTGTTGAAGTTGGGGCTTATGTTACTGCTAGAAGCACTGATTTTAACATGACAGCACAAGAAACACCTGCTGACGGTGTAGTAACCGGTTATGGTACCATCGAAGGCAACCTTGTGTATGTGTACAGCCAGGATGCATCCGTTTTAGGCGGATCATTAGGCGAGATGCACGCAAAAAAAATCTCCAATATTTATGCTTTGGCAATGAAGATGGGGGCGCCGGTAGTCGGATTGATCGACTGCGCAGGCTTACGCTTACAGGAGGCAACCGATGCTCTTAACGGTTTTGGCGGACTTTATCTGAACCAGACCATGGCTTCCGGAGTTATCCCTCAGATTTCAGCTATTTTCGGTACATGCGGCGGCGGTATGGCAGTATCGGCCGCTATCACAGATTTTACTTTTATGGAAGAGAAAAAAGGCAGATTATTCGTAAACTCTCCGAATGCAATTGATGATAATTACACTGAGAAGTGCAATACCGCATCCGCAGCATTCCAAAGCGAAGAAGTGGGCCTTGTGGACTTTACAGGAGATGAAGCCTCCATATTAAACCAGATCAGATCTCTGGTATCAATTCTTCCTGCCAACAACGAAGATGATATGTCCTATGATGAATGCAGCGACGATTTAAACCGGGTATGTGAAGGCCTTGAAAACTGCGCCGGAGATACCAGTCTTGCATTGACCATGATTTCAGATGATAACTTCTTTATGGAAGTTAAAGCTGCTTATGAGCCGTCTATGGTAACAGGTTTTATCCGTTTAAATGGTACAACCATTGGCTGTGTGGCAAACCGCAGTGAAAAGTATGATGAAAAAGGTGATAAGGCTGCAGAATATGATGCTGTACTGACATCCAGAGGATGTAAGAAAGCGGCAGATTTTGTGGCATTTTGTGATGCCTTCAACATCCCGCTGTTAACCCTTGTTAACGTTAAGGGATATGCAGCAACCAAATGCAGTGAAAAGAATATGGCAAAGGCGGCAGGCCGTCTGACCTATGCATTTGCCAACGCCAGCGTTCCTAAAGTGACTGTTATCGCAGGTGAAGCTTATGGAACCGCATATTTAACAATGAACAGCAAAGCTATCGGCGCTGATATCGTTTATGCATGGCCGAATGCGGCAATCGGTATGATGGATGCGGCAGCAGCAGTTAAGATCATGTATGCAGATGAGATCAGCAAAGCGGATAACGGCGCAGCTCTCATTCAGGAGAAGGCAGCCCAGTATCAGGAACTGCAGTCAAGCGCTCTTGCAGCAGCTAAGAGAGGATATGTGGATGACATTGTAAATCCGGAAGACACCAGAAAGAGAGTGATCGCAGCATTTGAAATGTTATTCACAAAGAGAGAGGATCGTCCAAGTAAAAAACATGGTACGGTTTAGAATGAGGTGACAGGTATATGAAACTGAAAATAAAACGAGTAATGTTAGCATTATGCATGGTAACCTGCCTCTTTTTATCCGCCTGCAGCACGGCTGAAACTGATGAGAGCAATGCTGTAGATCCGGCGCTGGCCACTACGCTGGACCAGATTTCCAGGGATACGCTTTCACAGTTTGCCACTATGACTGACGAGCAGTATGCTATGACTTTGTCTCAGGCAGAAAAATCAGGATACACAGCGATGGCTTCCGGTCTTACTTCCTGGAACAGCATCAAAGATGATCTGGGTGCATTTGTATCTGTGGACAGTACGGAAATCAGAAAGACTGACGACGGATATGCCATTGATGTCAACGCTACATTTGAAAAACGTGAAGTAGTAGTCGGCATCGGAATCAACGAAGAGGTATCTGAGTATACATCCATGTCATTTTCACCTGTTTACACAACCGGTGAGAATATGGTAAAAGCAGGTATGAACACCTTGATGGGTATGGGTACTGTATTTATCGTTTTGATCTTTATCAGCCTTTTGATCGGATGCTTCAAGTTTATAAATGCATTTGAGCAGAAGATGAAACAGAATGCCCAGAAAGAATCTGCCGCAGTGCCGGCGCCAATTCCTGTCCAGGCAGATCCTGTTGAAGAAGAGGAACTGGTTGACGATTTGGAACTGGTAGCAGTCATAACAGCCGCTATCGCAGCATCGGCTAATACATCTGCAGACGGCCTGGTAGTGCGTTCTATCAGAAGGGCCCCGTCAGCGAAATGGAAAAAAGCTTAATCTATTAGGAGGATTATCATCATGAAAAATTATACAATTACAGTTAATGGTAATGTTTATGAAGTAACCGTAGAAGAGGGTACAGGCAGCGCGGCAGCAGCAGCTCCGGCGGCGGCACCTAAGGCAGCTCCAAAAGCGGCACCGAAAGCAGCTCCTAAGGCAGCAGCAGGCGCAGCAGGTTCCGTAGCGGTATCCGCTCCAATGCCTGGAAAGATTCTTGCAGTGAAAGCAAGTGTGGGACAGGCCGTAAAACGCGGTGAAGTATTGCTCGTATTGGAAGCAATGAAGATGGAAAATGAAATCGTAGCTCCTCAGGATGGAACAGTTGCTAGTATTAATGTAGCAGTAGGCGATTCAGTAGAAGCAGGCGCAACAATTGCTACATTAAACTAGGAATGATGCGATTTAGCGCAGATTCCGGATGGAGGGATTAAGATGGATTATATAACAACAACATTCACAAACCTTCTTCAGCAGACAGCATTTTTAAACCTGACAGGTGGAAACCTGATTATGATAGGTGTGGCATGTATCTTTTTATACCTGGCGATAAAAAAAGGTTTTGAACCACTGCTTCTGGTACCAATTGCATTTGGTATGCTGTTAGTCAATATCTATCCTGAGATTATGGCTAGCCCTGAAGATACTTCAAACGGTGTGGGTGGTCTGCTTCATTATTTCTATGTATTGGATGAATGGAGTATATTGCCTTCCCTGATTTTCATGGGTGTTGGTGCGATGACAGACTTCGGTCCGCTGATCGCCAACCCTAAGAGCTTCCTGCTGGGTGCAGCAGCTCAGTTTGGTATTTATTCTGCATATTTTCTGGCAATTTTTATGGGATTCAACGACAAGGCAGCAGCAGCTATCTCCATCATCGGTGGTGCAGACGGCCCTACTTCCATCTTCTTGGCAGGAAAGCTGGGACAGGTTGAGTTCATGGGTCCGATTGCCGTAGCGGCATATTCCTATATGGCCCTGGTTCCGATTATCCAGCCGCCGATTATGAAGTTATTCACTACGGAAAAAGAGCGTAAGATTAAGATGGAGCAGTTAAGACCTGTTTCCAAACTGGAAAAAATCCTGTTCCCGATTATCGTTACTATCGTGGTATGTATGATTCTTCCGTCCACAGCTCCATTGGTTGGTATGCTTATGCTTGGTAACCTGTTCAGAGAATCCGGCGTAGTGAAACAGCTGTCTGAAACAGCTTCCAACGCGTTAATGTACATTGTAGTTATCCTTCTGGGTACATCCGTAGGCGCTACTACAAGTGCGGAAGCATTCTTAAAGGTTACTACTTTAAAGATTGTTGCCCTTGGACTGGTGGCATTTGCAGTCGGTACGGCAGCAGGCGTTCTCTTCGGCAAGCTGATGTGTCTGGCAACCGGAGGCAAGGTAAACCCATTGATCGGTTCTGCCGGTGTATCTGCAGTTCCTATGGCAGCACGTGTGTCACAGAAGGTGGGTTCTGAAGCAGATCCTACAAACTTCCTGCTGATGCATGCGATGGGACCAAACGTAGCAGGTGTTATCGGTACGGCCGTTGCGGCAGGTACCTTTATGGCAATCTTTGGAGTGAGATAAATTTCGAATTATTATAGGAGGTAACATAATGGCAGAGATAGAGAAAAGACCGGTTAAGATTGTGGAAACCGTCCTGCGTGACGCCCATCAGTCTTTGCTGGCAACCAGAATGACGACAGAACAGATGCTTCCGATCGTCGATAAGATGGATCAGGTTGGCTACTTCGCAGTGGAATGCTGGGGCGGCGCGACATTTGATGCATGCCTTCGTTTCTTAAAGGAAGATCCATGGATCAGACTTAGAAAATTAAGAGACGGATTTAAAAATACAAAATTACAGATGCTGTTCAGAGGACAGAATATTCTGGGTTATAATCACTATGCTGATGACGTGGTTGAATATTTCGTTCAGAAATCAATCGCCAATGGTATCGATATAATCAGAATCTTTGACTGTCTGAATGATATCCGTAACCTTCAGACAGCGGTTAAAGCGGCAAACAAAGAAAAAGGACATGCCCAGGTAGCCCTTTGCTATACTCTTGGTGATGCTTATACGCTGGATTACTGGAAGAACATTGCAAAAGAGATCGAAGATATGGGAGCAGATTCCATCTGTATCAAGGATATGGCTGGTCTGCTGACACCATATAAAGCGCAGGAACTGGTTGCTGCATTAAAGGCATCCACCAAACTTCCTATCGATCTTCATACTCACTATACATCAGGCGTAGCTTCCATGACTTATTTAAAGGCAGTGGAAGCGGGCTGCGATATCATTGATACCGCTATGTCACCACTGGCACTCGGAACAAGCCAGCCGGCAACTGAGGTTATGGTTGAGACGTTCAGGGATACTCCATATGATACAGGATGCAACCAGCAGCTTTTAGCTGAGATATGTGAATATTTCACACCAATCCGTGAAGAGGCATTGAAGAGCGGACGTTTGAGTCCTAAGATGCTTGGTGTTAACATCAAGACCCTTCAGTACCAGGTTCCGGGCGGTATGTTATCCAACCTGCTCGGCCAGTTAAAGGAAGCAGGACAGGAAGACAAATTTACTGCAGTTCTGGAAGAAGTTCCAAAAGTGCGTAAAGACTTCGGTGAACCGCCTCTGGTTACTCCATCTTCCCAGATTGTTGGAACCCAGGCAGTTCTTAACGTAATCAGCGGCGAACGCTATAAGATGGTTACAAAAGAGTCCAAGAAGATCCTTATGGGTGAATTCGGACAGACTGTTAAACCGTTTAATGCTGAAGTGCAGAAGAAAGTTATTGGAGATGAAACTCCGATTACCTGCAGACCTGCAGACCTGATTCCGGCGCAGCTTCCTCAGTTTGAGAAAGAATGCGCACAGTGGAAACAGCAGGATGAAGATGTATTATCCTATGCTCTGTTCCCAGCTGTAGCAAAGGAATTTTTCCAGTACAGAGAAGCACAGCAGTCAAAGATTGATCCGGCAGCGGCTGATACAAAAAGCAAAGCTTATCCGGTATAATAAGTGATAAAACGGCCGGCCTGCGGTCATAAAACGCAGGGTCCGGCTGTTTTTTGAGTTAAAATGAATGGAAAAAGACACTGCGGAGGAAGTTATGAATACGGGAATTATTGAAGTCGACCTGCATGGTTTGAATGTGGAAGAGGCCAAAAACTGTATTGATAAACAACGGTTTTAAGAGAATTATAAGAGAATCGAGAGAGCAGATATGAAATTTACATATTGTCCGGACTGCGGAACGAAATTAATTGAGAAAGAGATTGGCGACGAAGGCCTGGTACCATATTGCCAGGTGTGTGAAAGGCCATGGTTTCCATTGTCCTACACCTGTACCATCACTTTGGTAGTGAATGAAGAAAAAGAAATCGCCCTGATCCGACAGGGATATGTATCGGAAACGAATTATGTATGCATTGCCGGCTATATGAAGCCGGGTGAGAGCGGGGAAACGACAGCCGCCAGGGAAGTAGAGGAAGAACTGGGGCTGAAACCATATAAAATAACATATGTAAACAGCTATCCGTTTGAAAAAAAGGACATGCTGATGCTGGGATTTGCCGCCAGAGTAAGAAAGGCGGAATTTCACATTTCACAGGAAGTGGATAAGGCGGAGTGGTTTACTTATGAAGAGGCTGTAGAAAAGCTGAGGCCTGGCAGCATCGCGCTGCAGCTGTGCAAAGAAGGGTACCGGCTGATCCGGGAATAGGAACAGCCATAATTTAAAACTTTCTTACAAAATATACCAATTATGTGAACTTTTTTTGAATTTGTTGACAGGGTATAACGTTTTTCATTATAATGGGTTTAATGCCATAAATGGAAAGATTATGTAACTTAAAATGGCACATAGGAGAAAATACATGAAAAAGTTAAGATACATAAGGGGAGCCGCACTGGCGCTGGCCTTGGCCTTCAGTGCGAATACGGTACTGTGCTTAATTAAGCCCCCCATGGTGAGTTATGCCTATACTCCGCGGAGCGCCTCGGTCAATGCCTCCAATTTGAATGTGAGAAGCGGTCCCGGAACGTCATATTCCTCGGTTGCCAAATTGTCAAAGGGTACGGCGATCACCGTAATTGGTGAAAAGAATGCTTCTGACGGAGCCTTGTGGTACGAAATACGTTTCTCGGCCAGCAATGGTGCGGAGAAAACCGGTTATGTCCTCAACAGTTATGTGAAATTTCCTGTCACCTATACTTCGGATCAGGATTTTGAAGCTTATCTGACCAATCAGGGATTTCCGGAAAGCTATAAAAATGGATTAAGACAGCTTCATGCCCAGTACCCTCAATGGGTATTCACCGCCCAGCATACCAATCTGGAATGGGAAACCGTGATACAGAATGAGGCAGTAGTGGGCAGGAATCTTGTACATAAAGACAGCATTTCATCCTGGAAATCGATCGCTGACGGTGCTTATAATTGGGACAGCAGTTCCTGGCCGGGATTTGACACTTCATCCTGGGTGGCGGCATCGGAAGGAATTATCCGCTACTATATGGATCCGAGGAATTTCCTGGATGAAACCTATGTTTTTCAGTTTTTATCCCAGAGCTATGATGCGTCGGCCCATACAAAAGAAGGGCTGGAGCTTATGGTGGCAGGTACATTCCTGTCGGGAACCGCGTCGGCAGGATCGGGAAATCCTGGCAATTCGGGAAATACAGGAAATTCGGGCGGCAGTTCCTATGGACCGGGAGGCTCTTCCTCGTCTGGGGGCGGGCAGTCATCGTCCGGCAGCAGTTATGGGCCGGGAATTTCGCCTGGCGCCTCCGGGTCGCCTGGAACGTCAGGATCATCGGGAACTGTTTCCGGGTCTTCGGGCCAGGATGGCGTCCGGTTTGAGGAACCGACCAAAGGGAATAGTTCGGATATCAGCCTTGGGCCGCCCCATGCATCGATCAGCAGGAAATATGTGGATGTAGTGACAACCTCAATTGGACCTGGCATGTCACCCGGTATGGGCAGTTCAAGTCCGGGCAGCGGCGGTTCGGGACCGGGCGGCTCCGGGGATAATTCCGGTTCGGGAAGCCCGCCTTCTTCAGGCAGCAACTCCTATGTGGATATCATAATGAATGCAGGAGCCCAGTCAGGCGTCAATCCTTATGTCCTGGCGGCCATGATCATTCAGGAACAGGGAAAAGGCGGAACCAGCGATTCCATATCCGGCAGGTGCTCCGGTTATGAGGGATATTATAATTTCTTTAACATAGAGGCCTATGCATCCGGCAGCATGACACCGGTTCAGAGAGGGCTGTGGTATGCGTCCCAGTCAGGCAATTACGGACGTCCGTGGAACAGTCCGGAAGCTGCGATTTTAGGCGGATCCACTTACTATGGCAACAATTATGTGAAAGTTGGCCAGGATACGTTCTATTTGAAAAAATTCAATGTACAGGGAAGCAATCTGTATAAGCATCAGTATATGACCAATGTACAGGGAGCTGCATCAGAAGCGGCATTATATGCCAGCGCATACAGTTCCGAATTGAAAAAGTCTGCTTTGGAATTTAAGATTCCAGTATTTAAAAATATGCCGGAGCAGGCCAGCGCGAAACCGAATGTGGACGGAAGCCCGAATAATAAACTGTCAGGTCTGGGAGTTAACGGATTTACTCTGACACCTACCTTTAATAAAGATACGACGGAATATGATCTGATTGTTTCGCCGTCTGTATCCCAGATTACAGTCAATGCTGTGGCAATTCATTCTGCAGCCAGCATCAGCGGATCGGGTACAATACAGCTCCAGGCTGGAAACAATGATATCAGAATCACAGTGACGGCTCAAAACGGTACGGTTAGAGAGTATATCATTCGAGTGGTAAGACAGGATGGCGGTCCTACAGGTGACGGCTCTGTCAATAATGGAGTTTCAGATCCCAGCGGCGGCCCAGGCGCTTCATCAGGGCCTGGCCCTGGATCAGGTTCCGGCACACCGACAGGCAATACGCCGGGGGGCAGCGATGTGGTAGTGATCAGTCCGGCCGGATAACAAAGGAAAAATAGGAGATATTATGAACAGAAATGGATTAAAACGGATAAAAGCCGCTGCAGTTCTGATTGCAGTTCTGCTTATGATGAATGTACAGATTCTGACCGCTTTTGCGGCAACTGCGCGGATTGCATTTTCAGATCCCACGGTTAAAGTGGGGGATGAAGTCAGCGTTACGATGAAGATAACGACTGGGGACGGCCAGCTTGGCAAGGCGGATGTGATGCTGGCATATGATTCCGGCATGCTGGAATTTGTCAGCGGCACTGGGGCCAGCGGTGGCGCCGGTTCCATTAAGGTGTCAGCAGCGTCCGACACCTCTAAACCGGCGGAGATGAAATTCACTCTGAAATTTAAAGCTAAACAGGCAGGAAAAGCCAATATAACGGTCAGCGACCAGGAGATATACGACCTGGACGGCCAGGCAGTTACTGTGAATAAGCAGGGCAGTTCGGCAGTCACCATCACTCCGCTGGCAACATATTCAAAAGAAGCGTCACTGGCATCGCTCCAGATATCACCAGGAACATTGTCACCGGATTTTTCAGCGGACGTGGAAGAATATACGGCAACTGTCGGCGGCGATGTGGATAAAATTATCGTAAGTGCACCGTCTTCAGATTCCAAGGCCAAAGTAGTGATTTCAGGCAATGATAACCTGCAGATGGGTGAGAATAAGATTGTCTGCAAAGTTACTGCTGAAGATGGAGAAACGGTAAAGAATTACACAATAACTGTCACTAAGACAGAGGGTTCACAGCCTTCCGGCCAGCCGGGCGCGGCAGCTGCAGACGGTGTCAAGGTTCAGACCATCGCTAAGACGGTTACGATTGTACCTCTTGATAAGGATGTTAAAGTTCCCGACGGTCTTGTTGAAAACTCCCTTACAATTAACGGTGAAAAAGTCCAGGGATGGATTGCAGACGGAGAAGGACAGCAGGAATACTGTGTTGTATATGCAGTGAATGCGGACGGAGAAAAGAACTTCTACCGCTACGATCTGAAAGAACGCACGATGCAGCGGTATTTTGAGGCAGCAGCCGGAGCCCAGAAGGATGTGGTAAGCCAGATTGAAGATTATAACCAGCTGGTACATGATTATGACATGCGGTTCATAATTATCATGGTGCTGATTGGTGTCTGTGTCGTATTATTTATCATTATCCTGGTTCTGTTGTTTAAAAAGGGAGGACATAACGGCCCATACGATGACGACGACGAGGATATGAAAGATGATGGAGATGACGAACTTTTCGGAAGAAAAGCATCAAAAGAAGAACGGTATCTGAGAGGGCTGGAGGCAGAAGAGGAAGAAGCCCTCGCCCGGGATGAGGAACGTTTGGAAAGAGAACTGGCTGCAAAGACTGCATCGGCAGCAAGAACTGGTTCAACCGGCAAGACGGTCAATACTGGAAAAGATGTTCCGGTTGGAAAAACGGCTGTGGCTGGAAAGACAGCCCGGGATGGAAAAGAGGGAACTTCTGTGAAGACTGCGCCTGCTGTAAAGACTGCACCTTCTGCAAAGACAGTGAAGACAGTTTCTGCCAGAAGACCGGCTCCGCAGCCTGCTGTGGAGGACGATGATGATGATTTTGAAGTTCTGGACATCTAAATAAACTTAGTAACAAAAACGGATTTCAGGTCCTATGGGCTGCTGGATTCCGTTTTTGTCGGTTAGGAATGAATTTGGGATTCAAAAAATAAAGGAGGAGTTTTAGAATGATTTGTATTAAGAATGGTTTGGTTCATGACGCAGTAAAGGAAGAGCCGTTTCAGGCGGATCTATTCATTGACGATGGAAAAATAGTCAGGATTGGCACCGGACTGGATCTCCCGGAGGGAACCGAAGTTTTGGATGCGGATGGTTTGGAGATTTATCCGGGTTTTGTGGAAGCCCATTGTCATTTGGGACTGGATGGTTATGGAATCGGATTTGAGGGTCAGGACTATAATGAAATAAATGATATTTTATCTCCTCAGCTGAGGGGAATCGACAGTTTCAATCCCATGGATCCATCTGTAAAAATGGCGGCAGAGGCTGGAATTACCTGTGTTGCAACCGGCCCAGGAAGTTCCAATGTGCTGGGAGGCACTTTTATCGCTGTTAAGACGTCCGGTAAACGGGTGGATGATATGGTGATCAAAGATCCGGTGGCTATGAAATGTGCATTTGGTGAAAATCCTAAACGAAGATATAAGGATAAAAACAACTATGCGCGTATGTCCACTGCATCTAAGCTACGCGATATGCTTTTAAAGGCCAGGGACTATAAAGAACGGCTGGAAGCAGCAGGCGGTGATGTGTTAAAAAGGCCGGCTTATGATATGAAGCTGGAGGCCCTGATTCCTGTATTGAACCGTGAAATTCCATTAAAGGCTCATGCCCATCAGGCAAATGATATCTTTACGGCAATCAGGATTGCAAAGGAATTCAATGTGAAACTTACATTAGAACATTGTACAGAAGGCCATATGATTGTGGAAGAACTGGCTAAGGAAAATTATCCTATGGCGGTGGGACCATCCCTGACACATGCTACAAAATTTGAACTTCAGAATAAATCATTTACCACGCCAGGAGTGCTGGCGGCTGCCGGCTGCCAGGTTTCAATTATTACGGATTCACCGGTAATTCCTCAGCAATATCTGCCTCTTTGCGCGGGTCTGGCAGTGAAGGCCGGAATGGAACCATTTGCTGCTCTTCAGGCGATCACTATTAATGCGGCCAGACATATTGGAGTTGAAAACCGGGTTGGTTCGATTGAATGCGGCAAAGATGCGGATCTGGTTATCACAGACGGTTCGCCATTTGAAGTTGCAACGACCGTGTACCATGTTTTTATCGATGGAAAGCGAATTAAATAAAATCGGGGTCAGAATGCATGGAGTATAGAATTGGAGTGGTTTCAAAGCTGCTTGGGATATCGGCTGAGGGATTGAGGCTGTATGAGAGAGAGGGAATTTTAAATTCCAGGCGGGAAGAAGGCGGAGGATACCGCCTTTACGGCCATTTGGACATTACCGCATTGATGCGGGCAAGATCCTACCACAATTCCGGTTTTTCACTAAAAGAGACGGAATATCTGCTCAACACCAGCGATGTGGACGGGGTGTTGGAAAGTTATCAGAAGCGGCAGGAGGATTTGGAACAGGAGATCGCAGTAAAACAGAGAATGCTGGAATATATGAAGGAAATCCATACTCTGTCAGCCCGCATTGATGCGGATTTATGGTGTATTAAAAGGGAAATACGGCCGGAATTATACCGGTTTGAGTTCATGGATGGCGACCGTTTAATCATTGGCCCGGAGAAATACGGGGAATTTCAAAAATGGGTGAACCTGGCGCCGTTTGCATTCCCGGCACAGCGGAACGAATGGAAAGCAGTTCAAAAGGGAGACGACCACAGTATCTCCGCTTTAGGTATTTTTGGAAAGGATGCAGAATTTCTTGGAATTGAAGAAACGGAAGGGATTGTTAGGCATCCTTCCTGCGAATGTCTGTATACGGTTGTTAAAATTGCAGGGGATGAGGCTCTGTCTTACCAGTATCTGAACCATTTGGCTGAATATGTGAAAGAGAATCACATCCATGTTACGGGGGATCCTATTTCACGGACGTTTTTATCCATGAATAAACGGGAAAATTATACCAGGTACAGGCAGATTTGGCTTCCGGTGGAGGAAAGCTTTATTTAACTTATTGGCGGGGGTAACGCCGTGAAGAAGGGGACGCTGGGGCAGGCAGGCGCGGATCATCGGGATTCGGGAACGGATTCCGCCCCTAAGAGATACTAGGCGTTCAAGAACGAAAAAAGACAGGGCGGCGCCCATTCGAGGTAAACTTTTTATGAACTTTACCTCTTAAGGGGC
>JAGZXV010000136.1 GCA_018378255.1 Clostridiaceae bacterium
ATATGACGGAGAAGCCGGAAATGTATTATCAGGAATGATCAAAGGAGACGGAAGTCTGGTACTGAAAGTATACTTCAAGCAGCAGTTCACCGTAACCTACGAACCGGGAATACAGGGAACCTTTACAGCGGAGACCACAGAGAACCTGGATTATAACGCAGCAACTCCTGAATTTAAGGGAAATACAACAGGAAATGCCGGATATACCTTTATCGGATGGTTACCTGAGGTAGCGGGTACGGTAACGGAAGATGCCGTTTATGTAGCCCAGTGGGCAGCCAATGATGATACGGAGTATAGGATAGAGTACTACTATGAAAATGCTGGTACGTATAGCGGTACAACCGGAGAATATACGATAAAACGCGGAACTACGGATACGCTGGCAGAAGCAACTGCCGCTGATAAGACCCCGTTGAGAAGCGGTTATGTATATGACGGAGAAGCCGGAAATGTATTAACCGGTATGATCAAAGGGGATGGAAGCCTTGTATTGAAGGTATACTTCAAACAGCAGTTCACGGTTAAATACCAGCCGGGAACCCACGGAACATTTACCGAACAGACCTACGCTTCCCTCGGTTATGGAGATGCAACACCTGGATTTAACGGTCAGATTACAGGAGCGGCCGGATATGAATTCGGAGGCTGGACACCTGCAGTTACATCTGAAGTTACACAGGATGCGGTTTATGTGGCAACCTGGAATACAAAAGATTCTACAAAATATACGGTAGAATTCTATTACCAGAGCCAGGGCGCTTATCCGGCAGCAGCCAGCAGCACCCAGGTGAGAAGCGGCAGAACGGATGAGAAAGCGGTTGTTACCGATGCTGATAAGACACCGGCAGCAGGCTATCTTTTGGATACGGCAGCAGCCAATGTATACGAAGGAAGCATTGCCGGAGACGGAAGCCTGGTATTAAGGCTTTACTTCAAACAGCAGTTTACGGTAACTTATGAACCGGGAACCCGTGGAACGTTTGCTGTACAGATTCACAACGGTTTAAGCTATCATGACAAGACACCTTCCTTTAACGGAAATACGACAGGTTCAGGACGTTATGTATTTAACGGCTGGGATCCTGTGGTAGCGGACACTGTGACTGGTAATGTTACCTATGTAGCACAATGGCGTTATGTAGGAACTTCCGGCGGCGGCGGTGGCAATTCAGGCGGCGGCCCGAACTACAATGCATCAGGAAGCAGCGATGGCCCGGGAGCCACAGTAACGGTTCTTCCAACAGAAGTTCCGCTGGCAAATGCACCGGATACCAATAATATGATAGTGATCGACGACGGATTAGTTCCGTTAGCAGCGCTGCCTAAGACGGGAGACCGCTCAGGAGCGTCAGGCTGGATGTTGATCTTATCAGGTTTACTGCTTTCCGCCTATACAATTGTCACGAAAAAGAAGGAAGAAGAAAATTAATAATAACGGTTATCCACACCAATAATATTCAAAAGTAAGGCAAAGCAGCCTGCGGCAGATCCTTTTTATCTGCCGCAGGCTGTTGCTTTCTTTGGGAATAACCTTTATAATTGCGTTAAAGATTACTGGAGTGTGTTTGAACATTCATTTCCTCCATCTGCAAATACACTCCAGCCAGTGAATGGAGAAGATATGAGATATAGAATACTGTTATTTGACTTAGACGGAACACTGCTGGATTTTGACGCTAACGAGGCCGATTCCCTGAAGAAACTGTTTGAATCTAAGGGGCATCCGTTTACGGATGAAGTCCGCCGGACCTACCATTCCATCAATTCAAAACTATGGGAAGATTATGAGCAAGGAAAAATCAGCCAGCCGGAAGTGCTGAATACCAGGTTTGCTGAAACGATGTCCCATTTTGGAATCCGCGCGGATGGTGTGGAATGGGAGCAGAAGTATAGAGAACTTTTGGGTAACGGCGCTCAGATGATCGATGGGGCACTGGAACTCTGCCGCCGGCTTTCGGCGTCCCACCGGCTGTTTGCAGCCACTAACGGAGTGACCAAAACCCAGCTGAGGAGACTGGAACTGTCAGGTTTATCCCCATTTTTTGAAGGTGTTTTTACCTCCCAGGACATCGGAATCCAAAAGCCGGATAAGGCCTTTTTTGAGCATATCATGAGCCATATAGAAGGCTTTGAGCGTGAGGAAACATTGATGATCGGAGATTCCCTCACAACCGATATTGCGGGGGGAAACGGAGCGGGAATTGATACGTGCTGGGTGAATCTGAAGGGAAAAGAGAACGGCGGTGTTAAATGCACCTATACCGTAACCTGCCTGGAAGAACTCATAACCTTGTGCGGATGAGAATCTTTAATAAATCGTAAGTGATTCTTTTGGGTTTTCCTGTGGTCTGGAAAGGTGAAATTGTTTTATAATAGAAGCAGGAGGTGAGGCCCGTGAGAAAAACCGTGAAATTGCTGACAGCCGTCGTGCTTTTATCACTCAGCGCATCTATAGTATCCTATGCCGGAAGCTGGAAGCAGGACAAGGAAAAAAAGAATATGTATGGTCCTGAGAACCAGGCAGAGGTGAGCAATTGGTGGTATCAGGAAGACGATGGAAGTTATCCGGCCCAGTGCTGGAAACAGGTCGGCCAGAAGTGGTATTATTTTAATCAGGATGGCTGGATGCTTCAGGACACGATTACACCAGATGGGAAGAAGGTGGATGAAAGCGGTGCATGGGTGCCCGGCTTTATCCAGTCATATCCGGTTGAAATCGGATATAACACGCTGCCGCCGCGTTTCAGTCATGAGAAAGAGAACGGCGTAACCTTTACATCTCCTGAGATAATCGGAGAGATTTTGACCGGTCTTGATCAGATTACTCTGGAACCATTGGATGAAAACTATGATGTCAGCACCATTGGGATGATGACGGTGCTCACATTGAAATTTACGGACGGAACCAATCAGGAGATCCGGTATTCGGGATCCTATCTGGTGACCGGAGATAAAAAGTACAGGATGGCGGATAAAAATGAAGCCTCTGTCAATGCAGTCCTTTATCAGTCCTATGCCAAAAAGCTGAAGGCGGAAGGATATGAATCCACTCCGTCGGGAATTGTGGACAACATTCAGAAAGAAGACAGCGGCTGGGAGCACAGTTTCCGCCTGAACTGCCAATACGAATTAGGCGGCGGCAATATGACTGCGATTACCTATCAGGTAAAACGCGGAGAGGCGCCGGTGCTGGATGCCGCCGGAGGGCACTGGATGGTCCTTCATTCAGGTGACCAGGTTCAGGTTATTTACGACAGCAGTGAAAATGGAGTATTGACCGCAAAAGCGATATTGATCACAGAACATGCTAAATATTAAGGAGAAAGAATCCCGTTTGAGGAAAACAAAAGACCGTATGAATGAACAATACGGTCTTTTGTCTTTTATTATAAATTAAAAAATTAGGGGGGCTGTTTAATGGGTCAAAAGAGTGATAGGATGTTTCTTTTGGCTTTTGACATTTCCTATTGTAACGGCTTTTGAACCGGAAGGGAAGGGGTTAAAGCGCTCTTTAACGTTTTTTTTATGATATATTAACAGTTTATTTATGGGAACAGGAGAGAATGAAAAGAAAGCATATATTGATTTTACACGGATGGATGCACTCGGCGGCCCGCTATGAGCGCTTGAAGAATGAGCTGAAAGGTTATGAGACCACATGTTATGAATTTCCCGGATTTGGAGACAGCCCGCCGGTATTTAAACAGCGGATTCTGGACTGTTATGCCAAAGAGCTGGCCTGTTACCTGGACTCACATGAAACAGATTTAATCATCGCACATTCCATGGGAGGAGCAGTGCTTTTAAGGGCACTGAACCGGTATTTTCCCAAAAGAGAATATACGGTCATTTTGATCAACCCCGCTTACGGCGGCGTTCCTAAGCTTCTGCCGGCGCTGCTGTTTTTGCCGGCGGTGTGGGCGGGAATGTGGCTGTTGCGCCTGCTGCCTTCTGCCGTCTCAAATTATATCTACCGCATCCTGTCTTTAGCGACGGTTAACCGCTGGCCGGATATTGACCAACTGATCTGCCTGGATGCCAAAAAAGGGGATCCGCTGACCGCGGCGTTCCTTTTAGCGGAAATGGCTGTGGATTCTTTCAGGACCGGCCGGGTAAAAAGCCGGGTCTATATGATCGTGAGCGGTAAAGACAGGATTTTGTCAGGCAGATCCTTAAAGAGGCTGAGACATGATCTGGGAGGCTGTAAGTGGATTCAATATCCGGAAACAGGGCATACCCCTGTATTGGAAGCTTTTGAACGGCTGGCCGTTGATATCAGACGGATTGCCGCGGATTAATAGTGGTGTGAAGGAGATAAATAAAAACCAGCACATGCAATATCACATGCGCCGGCCCAAAAAAGAATTATTACAGAATTATTTTAAGAAAATACGGCGGATAAATCAAGGATTCCGTTGAAAAATTAACAAAAATTTAGCAGAAAATTGAGAAAAATCAGGCACAAAAAATACTTGCAATTTCTACCATATCACTTATAATAAGGTGTAACTTTTAACGTCAGATGATGAATACCGTGATCTGGCGTTTTTGTATGAAAGAAAAATACCTTATTGAAAACTGAGGAGATACCGTTATGACAAATGATATGACCGCCGGCAGTCCGGCCCGTCTGATCATCCGCTTTATGATCCCCATGTGTTTGGGCAATATTTTTCAGCAATTTTATAATTTGGCGGATTCCATTATAGCCGGCCGTTTTATCGGAGTGAATGCCCTGGCCGCTATCGGAAGCACAGGTTCCCTGATTTTCCTTGTGATCGGCTGGTTAAACGGCCTTACCAGCGGTTTCGCGATTTTAGTCGCCCAGTGTTTCGGCGCTAAAAAGTATGATAATATGAGACACTATATGGCTATGTCCATCTACCTTTGCCTGGCATTTGTCGTTGTGATGACAGTGGGGCTGGAAATGTTTAATTACCCCATTCTCAGGATGATGAATGCGCCGGAAGATATTATTGGCGATATCGGAAGCTATATGGCAGTTATCTATGCAGGATTGGCTGTTACGGCGGCTTATAATGCCCTGGCGGCAGTTTTGAGGGCTCTTGGCGACAGCAAGTCCCCGCTGTATTTCCTGATCATTTCTGCTGTGATCAATGTAGTGCTGGACATCGTATTTATCGTATCCCTTGATATGGGAGTTGTAGGCTGCGGATATGCGACTGTAATCGCCCAGGGTATATCAGCCTTGCTCTGCCTCATCTACATTATGAAGAAATTTGAAATCCTGAAGCTGAAAAAAACGGATTTCCGTTTTTCCTGGGACAGCATAGGAAGGCTTTTAGGGCTGGGAATTCCCATGGGCCTGCAATTTTCCATCACTGCAATCGGAACCATAATCGTACAGGGAGCCGTTAATATCTATGGTGCGGTGTATATGGCCGGATTTTCGGCGGCAGGTAAGATACAGAATATCGTCTCTACCGTATTCGTTTCATTCGGTGCGACGATTGCAACCTATGTCGGACAAAACCGGGGGGCAGGTAAGATCGAAAGAGTGCATGAAGGCGTCAAAAAAACTCAGATCATGATCCTGGTCTGGAGTGTGGCGATGATCGGCGTGATTCATTTTGGTGGTACCTATTTAATAAGGATATTTATATCGGGATCTCAGACAGATGTGATTGAGGCGGCCAGGGTTTATTTCAGGACGGTGGCCTGGTGTTATCCTCTGCTGGGCAGTATTTTCCTCTACCGCAATGCGCTGCAGGGGCTTGGATACGGTCTGGTGCCCATGATGGGAGGCGTATTTGAGCTGATCGCCAGGGCCTTGGTGATCATGGCAGTGTCCGGGAAAGTCAGTTTTGCAGGCGTTTGTTTTGCGGATCCGATGGCCTGGATTGCGGCGCTGATCCCTATAGTTCCTTACTATTTTTATAAGATTCGCAAAATATAGTGTACATTTTGCTCCGAAAGCTTTATAATTATTGAAAATAATAAAAATGAGAGGTGATAGGTATGAAGATTATTTACGCAATCGTAAGTTCTGACGATGGTACCAGGGTGACGGATGTGCTGAATGAACATCATTTCAGTGTTACAAAGCTGGCGACTACCGGAGGATTCCTGAAAAAGGGCAACTCCACACTGATGGTAGGTACAGATGATGACAAAGTAGATGAAGCTATTGAACTGATCAAGGATACCTGCGGAAAGCGCCAGAGAATCACCTGCAACGTTCCTGCGCCTAATATCGGATCAATTTCAGCCGGGTACATGATGATGCCTATGACTGTAGAACTTGGTGGAGCTACAATTTTTGTTACGGATGTAGAACGTTTTGAAAAAATATAATCAGAACCGGCTTTTGTGAGCCGGTTCCGGAAAGAGAAGCCGGTCTCCTGATTCTGCCGTTGGCGTTTCGGGCGGCCGGTTTCTGTTTTATGGGAAAAGGATATTAATTGTGCGAAAATGAAAGAATAGTCTGAAAATAGTAAAAAAGAGTATTGACAAATACAAGGCTATTGGATATAATAAAGACAACAAAAAGAAATACAAAACAAAATCTAAACAAGGAGGTACGGACCACCAAAATATTAAGCTTCGTTTAGTTTATTATTTAAATAAACTGAACAATAGGACAAACCAATCTACCAAAGCAAAAACAAAAGAGAATCAAATCTAAGATTTGTTTATCGAACGAAATACGAAATGGATCGTTTGGTGATATGACGAGAAAGTATTGCTGGTGCGATAAGAAATTTCGAAAAGCTAAAGATAACACTTAGAAGAAAGATGTAAGAGAAAAAGATTCAAAAAGGTAATAGCAGAGGTAAATGGAAAAACTGAATAAAGAAAACGTACATATCAACAAAAGATAAGATGATGTACAGCATACTAAAGAATTGTGAGGTATTACTCCAATGGACGAAATAGTTTGAGAACGAGTATCGAAAGAAAGATTGATCGATACTCGTTCTTATTTTGTTTCCCCGATTAAATGGGAAGGCTTATGATAAAACAGGAACCCTTGGTATTTCCGTCCGTTACGGTAATAGAGCCGTTGTGGAGTTTTATCAGTTCTTTGGCAATGCTGAGACCCAGCCCATAATGCTGTTTGTTGTTTCTTGAATTATCAGCCCGGTAAAAGCGTTCAAATATGTGCTTTTTTAATTCGTCCGGTATTCCGCAGCCTTCATCCTCCACCCCAATGATGAGGCTGTTTTTTTTGACGGCTGATTTGGCCCATATCCTTATGGTTCCTTTGGAAGGAGAGTAAGTCATGGCATTGTCTAACAGAATGGTCAGCACCTGCTGTAGACGCTGTTGATCTCCCCTGACATGGGGCAGGGAGGTTTCCGGGAGACAGAGATCCAGTTTCAGCCCCTTTTCCAGACAGATCGGTTCAAAACATTCATAGATACCGATGAGAAGCGTGTCCATATCCAGATTTTCGGGATGGAAACTCCAGGTTCCCGTATCCGCAGAGGCTAAAAGAAGCATGTCATTGATCAGTTGGGACATGCGGCAGCATTCACTGTCAATATTTTTTAAAAACTGTTCCTGCCGGTCCGGAGCAGCGGCAATGGCTGATACGCTGGAACGGATGACCGACAGAGGGGAACGCAGTTCATGGGAAGCGGCCGCGATAAATTCATTCTGTTTTTTTCTGCTCTCTTCAATGGGTTTTAAGGATCTTCCCACAAAGAACCAGCTGACTGCAAAAAGGGCGGCAATGCCGGCAGCTTCCAAAAACAGCAGGAAAAACCGCTGTTTATACAAGCCGGAGGCAGCGGGATTCAGATAAGACAACAGCGTCAGGCTCTGGAAACCGTTCCGGGAAGGAAAAACGAGGACAGAAGCATAGTAATTGTCATTAAAGTCTCCGGCAACCGTAAATACAGAACTTCGGAGAAAGGAAGAGGAAACCGGGGCGCTGTTGGTATTGATTCCTTCCGACCGCGCATATTCCCGGGCGCGGTCAATTAAGACAGCGCGGTCGGTTAAAGGCCGCCAGCTTCCTGCATAAAGAAGAGGAAGTCCGTTATCTTCGATCTGTACGATGAGCCCGTTTCTGCTTTCGATTGTGGAAAGCCAGGTCCAGTCTATAGAGGTTCCTGATTGGATCCGGGAAGTGATGTTTAATATGTTATTTTGAAAATTATCCATATTCTTTTTTGCAGCGTCTCTGGCGCTGACCACTAAAATACCGATTACAACTGCAGTCAGAATCAGACCGGTGGTGACGGTATAGAGTGCGGTCAGCTGCCGCCGCAGTTTTTTAATCATGAAGCGCCTCCCTCTTCCAGCCGGTATCCCACACCGTGTATGGTCTTAATCTGTACCAAGGCATGTACGGATTTCAAACGTCTTCTTAAAAAATAGATATAATTATCCAGATTCCCATCTTCCACTTCTGAATCAGGCCCCCATATATAGGAAAGGATTAACCCTCTTGGCAGAATCTGATTGGCATTCCGGATCAGATATTCCAGCAGCCCGGCTTCCCGTTTGCTTAGGGTAACAGTGCCTCCCGGGCCTGTCAACTCATGTCTGTCCGTATCCAGGCTGATATTAGAGAACGATTTGCATAACGCAGGTTCCAGCCTGGACGGACGCCGGGTCAGGGCGCGGATTCGTGCCAGAAGCTCTTCCACTGCGTAAGGTTTTACCAGGTAATCATCGGCTCCGGCGTCCAGTCCGTCAATTCTGTCATTAATTCCGTCCAGGGCAGTGGTGATAATTACAGGAGTGGAAATCTGCTGCCTTCTCAGGCTTTTTAACAGGCTGATACCGTCGATTCCGGGCAGCATGCGGTCCAGAATGATCACATCATAAGGATGCCCGGAGGCATAGTAAAAGGCATCCTGCCCGGAATAGCAGGCATCCGTTTCATATTTTGCATGGATCAGCTGCAGTTTGACCGTATCACATAATTCTTTATCATCTTCTACCAATAGAATTCTCATGACAGTTTCCTCATTTATCAATATTCTTGTTTCTTCATTATAACAGACAAATCTCTAAAAAACCTAAAAGAAATTATTTCCATTTTGTAACTGTTTTTGCCGTCCTGAACTATTACTCCATTTTACAGGTTTTTTAGAGAAGTATTTGATATGATGATGACAGATACAAAAAAACATGGATTGGAGGAACATTATGAGAAAAAAACAGATTATAC
Organism: Clostridiaceae bacterium; assembly: GCA_018378255.1. Taxonomy (GTDB): domain Bacteria; phylum Bacillota; class Clostridia; order Lachnospirales; family Lachnospiraceae; genus CHH4-2. Next base: position 9,149 of record JAGZXV010000136.1, read on the forward strand.
CGATTGCGCTGGCATTGAGTATGGCTGCCGGTCTGCTTGGAGGCTGTTCCCTGGGATCAAATACAGATTCGGTTACAGATACAAATGAGAATACCAGTGCGGGTACAAGTGAAGCGTCAGGGGTTAAGGAAACCCAGCCCCAGGGGGAAATAACAGCTAAGGGCAGGTATGTGGAGAGCAATATCGATATGCCGGGAGAAGCAGATGATATAGTTGCGGATATCATTCAGCTGGAAGACGGCACCCTGGAATTGTATATGAACAATGACAGCGAAATCAGCCGCTACCTGTTTCGCGGCGGTAAGTGGGAGAAGCAGGACAAGACATATTTAGAGGAAATGAAATTTCCTTATGGTCTTAATATTATCTATGGACAGGACGGTATCCGCTATGCAGCTTACAATGATGTGGAAGACTATAAGGCACATCTGTTAAAGCTGGAAGAAGGGCAGCCGCCTAAAGAACTGCTGGAAAATATTCTGTCTGTAAAAAAGGACAGCGGGTACTATGCAGTTCATCCTGATTTTTATGGAATCATGGCTGACGGTACTATTTTGATGTCCGATAAGGATAAGACCATCGCTTATACACAGGAGGGGGATGAGCTTTTTTCCATGCCGCAGCAGTGGAGCTCCATGGAGTGGCGGCCAGGCGGTTTTCTATATGGGGATACCTATATGACAATCGGTGATAACGGTTTCATAGAATATAATGTGAAGGAACAGTCGGGATCTGCCAAAGGGAACTATCCGTTCCAATCCCAATCGGAATACGGTGATCATTTTTCAGCCATGGCCTCTGACCGGAAAAATGGTTTTTATGTATTGAATGCAGAAGGCATCCACCATATGAACCTGGGAGGAAGCATTTGGGAAACGGTTGTGGATGGAAAGCTGAATTCTCTCAGCATGCCAAGCGCCAATCTCAGAAAATTGTTTGTGGGAACAGAGGATGACTTCTATGTGTGGATAGGGACCGCGGACAGCGACGAGATCAAACACTATGTATACGACCCGGATATGCCTGCCGTGCCCAGCCAAACTCTGACCGTATATGGCCTGGATCTCAGTGAAAATGATACGATCCGTCAGGCTGCATCCATGTTCCAGCTCAATAACCCGGATGTCATCGTCGAGCTGATAGACGGAAGCGAGACATCGGGAAGCACCACAGTTTCCGACACCATCCGGACGCTCAACACGGAAATCTTAGGCGGAAACGGGGCGGATATTCTCATATTGGACGGACTGCCTGTGGATTCCTACATAGAAAAAGGTGTTTTGGATGATATGAAGGAGCTTTTGAAACCGATGATTGACTCAGGGGAACTTCTTAGCAATGTGACGGAACCTTTTATGGAGGAGGATGGAAGCCTTTACCAGATTCCGGGCAGGATGATCCTCTTGGCGGCTTATGGGGACCAGAAGGCCATTGACAGTCTGGGATCTTTGGCGGCTATGCGGGCTTATCAGCAGAATCCGGCCAATAAACCGCTCAGGCCCAAGACAAATTATGAAAACCTGCTGCGTCAGATTTTCTATCTCACCTATGATGAAATAGTGGATCAGGATGGTGAAAAATTAGTTCCGGGCAAGATAAAAGAGCTTTTGGAAACGGTTCAGATGGTGGGAGAAGCCTGTGGGGCAAAAGATGTGTTTGACGAGGCTGAGGATTCCGGCAGAGGCCGTGTTTATAATATGATTTTTGGAAAGTCCGGCTTTTCAGTCGGTGAATATGACCGGGTGGATACCGGAAAAACCAGTATTGCTATTGAAAATGTGAAGGGTCTCAGCGATACTATGCTCCCGTTTGCAGTCATTAAAAAGAATCAGTTTACGCTGCAGCCTGTAAACAGTTCCTATATACCAGCCGGAATATTGGGAATTAATAAAGGAAGCAAAAACCTGGAACTGGCCCGTCAGTTTGTTCAGTATGTGGTGGGCAGCGAGGTCCAGGGCAGTGATTTAACGGACGGACTTCCTGTTAATACCAAAGGGATTGAGGAATGGATGATTGATAAAAAGACCAGCCTGTATTCCATCGGCGTTTCAGGAGGGGATGGATATGAGATATCTGGAGAATGGCCGAACGATGAAGAGAAAAAACGGGTATTCCGGCTGGCGGAGGATGCAGACCATCCGATCGTCGTGGACCGCGTATTATTGGGGATTATCATAGATGAGACAAAAGGATTGTTTGACGGAAGCCTGTCCCTTGAGCAGGCGGCCCAGAATGCAGAAAACAAAGCGAAGTTGTATTTCTCAGAATAAAAAAGCATTTCTTTTTCTGGCACCCAGCCTGATCGGAGTTTCTGTTTTTGTACTGGCACCTTTTCTGAATGTGATATTCAGGTCTTTCTATCAGGCGATAGGAGGTAAATTTGTAGGATTTCATAATTTCAAAGAGGTTTTAGACAGCCAGGCATTCCGTCTGGCTGTTTGGAATACGTTCCGGTTTACAGCGGTCTGCATCCCTGTTCTGCTAATGCTTTCTTTGTTTCTTGCACTTCTGGTGCGGGGGATTAAAGATGGGGCGGGGCTTTATAAGACCAGCATCCTGCTGCCCATGGCAATACCGGTGGCCTCCATTGTGTTGTTATGGAAACTGGTATTTCACAACCAGGGGATCCTGAACCAGATGTTACTGCTGTTTGGGGTGACGGGAAAGGATTGGATGGCGGGAAAAAGCGCATTTTATGTGCTGACCGTCACCTATCTCTGGAAAAACACAGGATATGATATGGTGCTCTGGCTGGCCGGCCTGGATGGGATTTCCGGTGAATTGTATGAAGCGGCGGAAGTGGACGGGGCCGGTGCAGTGCAGAAATTTATCTATATCACCATGCCTGGACTGAGGCCCACCGTGCTGCTGGCATGTATTCTGTCTGTGGTAAACTCCTTTAAGGTGTTCCGCGAAGCCTATCTGGTTGCGGGGGATTACCCGGACGAGAGCATTTATATGCTGCAGCATCTGTTTAACAACTGGTTTGTGTCCATGGATATACAAAAAATGAGCGCCGCTTCAGTTCTCATAGAGACGGCGGTGCTGGTTCCCATCATATTGTGGATTTTGGCAGGTAAAAGGAAGGGGAGGGAAAAATGAAAAAGGTTTGCATCAAAATGATACTGATTTTTTTCAGTGTCCTCGTGTGGCTCCCGCTTCTCATGATGGCGGGGAATTCCCTGATGTCGGAAAGCGAGATGCTGGACCGGTTTGCCGTGATTTTCGGAAATGGGACGGGACCGGTAAAGCAGGCCTTTCTTCCGTCTTATCCCACGCTGCGGCCGTATGTGGAACTGCTGATCGACTCCCCGGGGTTTTATGTGATGTTTTGGAATTCCTGTTTTCAGACGGGGGCTGTATTAGCAGGCCAGATGCTCATTGCATTACCCGCCGCCTGGGGATTTGCCAATTTCTCTTTCCGGGGGAAACGAGCGTTGTTTTTTATATATATCGTTTTAATGGTACTTCCTTTTCAGGTGACCATGGTGCCCAATTATCTGGTGCTGAAAAACCTGAATCTGCTGAACAGCCACTTTGCAGTGATTCTGCCGGGGATATTTTCCACTTTTCCGGTGTTCATCATGACTAAGTTTTTTGAAGGAATACCAACCCCCCTTTTGGAGGCTGCGAAGCTGGACGGCGCCAGCGAAGCCATCATATTTTTTAAAGTCGGTATTCCTTTGGGCATACCTGGAATTGTTTCCGCCCTTGTTTTGGGATTTTTGGAATATTGGAATGCGATTGAACAGCCGATGGCATTTTTAAAAGAAAGACGGTTATGGCCGCTGTCCCTTTATCTGCCGGAAATTACATCGGATAAGGCAGGGGTGGCCTGGGCAGCTTCTATCGTTATGATGATGTTGCCGGTCATCTTGTTCATACTGGGACAGGGGAATTTAGAGCAGGGAATTGCTGCTTCCGGAATAAAGGAATGAGAATATGGGGCGAAAAAGAACGGACAGGGAAAAATTTGATAAGGAAACAATAGGCAGCTGGTGCAAAAAGACATTGGTCATTTTTCTTGTATCTATGGTGATCCTCACTTTTTTATCCAGGGCTATGGATGCGGTGACCGTTGCGAAAATACAGACAGGTCTGGCAAAACAGGGCGTTGTGGTCTATGAGTTTACAGGAGACGGAACTTATACGGCGGACAATATGGCTTACATAAGCCTTCCGGAAGGGATGAAGGTGGGCAAAGTAGAAAAACAGCCGGGACAGGAAGTGAAAGCCGGCGAACGTGTTTTGTCACTTCAGATGGAATCTCTGATAGAAGAAAAGGAAACTCTGGAGCTGGAACTGGAAAAAGCGAAAATTCTGCTGGAACAGGAAAAGCTGACTGCCGCGCCTGTGCCCAGAGTGACCCAGGAAACCCTGGCGCTGCAGGCGATTGAGGCAGATCAGAAGGCGCTGGAGCTTGGAAAACAGGATTTATTGGAGGCAAAGGACGATTATTCCATAAAAACAGCTGATCTAAAACAGGAATACCAGAGGAAGCTGGGCCGATCCAGGGAAGAGGTGAAAGAGGATGCCAAGCGCACGTATAAAAGCGCTAAACGCTCCTATGAGGCGGCCAGGATAAGCCGGGATTCGGCGGTTAAGCGTGCGGAGCGGGAAGTGTCGGATAAACAGAAGAAGCTGGATAAACTGATTGAAAAGGACGGATCGGAAGATGCGATTGCCGATGCGGAGCTGGAACTTGACAGGGCACAAGAGGATTTGGATGAGGTTAAGGAAGAGCAGGATGTGCTGGTGGAAGAAGCCAGAGCCAGGATGTATGCAGCTGAAGAAGATTATGAGGATGTGGATTACGGCAGTGAAGAGGCAAAAGAGGAATTGAGGAAAAATTACGAGACAGCCGTTGAAGCGGAAGAAGATAAATTAAAAGAGGCGGAGAGGAAGGTCAGTGCGCTGGAAGAGACACTGTACCAATCCATGCAGAAGCTGGAAAATGCCAGAGTATCGGATGCCGGAACCATGGCAGAGGAACAGGCGCAGAAGGAAGCTTCTCGTTTGAGACAGAGATCTATGGAACTGGATATACAGGAAATTGAAAAGAAGCTTGAAAAAATTGACAGGCTGATCAGCCAGGAAGGACAGGTTTTCGCTTTGACCGACGGTATTGTCGTTGATTCAGAACTGAAAAACGGAGACTTGATTCCACAGGGAAAACAGATAAAGATGGCAAGCGGAGCCCTTTTATTAAAGGCCCGGATTGATAAAGAAGACGCAAAGCTGATAAAGCCGGGGCTGAAAATGACGGTAAAAAATCCGGGAGAACAAAAGGGGATAGAAGCTGAGATCGGAATGGTGAACCAGATATCCGACAGCGATGAGGTGGAAATAACGGCAGTTATGCCAAATGGCCAGGGAGTTCTTGGCGGAAGCGCCGGTTTCAAAATCAGGATGGAATCAGGCGCCTATTCAACCGTTATTCCCATTGAGGCTTTAAGAGAAGACACCACCGGATACTTCTGCCTGGCAGCAGAGCCGAAAAAGACGATATTGGGTGAAGAGTTAACGGCGGTGAGGATACATCTGGAAGTGCTGGAGAAGAGCAGCACGTCGGCAGCCGTTTCAGGGGCCATAAGCCCGGAAACAAAGCTGATCATATCCGGAAATAAAACGGTCGAAGAAGGAGACCGGGTACGGGTGGTGACAAAATGAGACGATGGACAGCCATAATAGCAGCAGTTTTCTTCCTGGGAATCAGCCTGGCGGCCGGTTTCTCCCTGCGCGGTTACAGCGGTCAGGTTTTCCTGTCCTATCCCCAAGGAAAGGGGCCGGATCAGAAGACCATCGAAAAGTTGGAAGAAGGGGAAAAAGAGGCCGCAGAATGGAAGCTTATGCGGCTTGCGGCCTGGTGGGTGGAAGAAGGCGTGGAAGTGAAGAGCCAGACGCTGGGAACGAAAATTATGGCCGAATGCATGACCGTTTATGGAGAAAAAGGGCTGGCGGCGCCTCTGTCATTATATGATGGAAACTTCGGATATCCGGGAAATAAAGAGGGGTGTGTGGTCAGCCGCGGCCTGGCCATGGAATTATTCGGTTCCAGCCAGGTGGTGGGAATGGAAATTCTCTGCATGGATAAAACCTATAAGATCCTTGGGGTGGTGAAAGAAAAGAAAAACCTGGTTTTGCTGCCTCCATCAGACCGGCAGTCATTTGAAGCTCTCCTTCTCGATTACGGAGAAGGGGAGAACGGTAAAATGGAAGCGCAGAATCTTTTATTCCGCTATGGAATTGATTCGGAATCCATCTGTGCGGATGGAGCGCTTTTCTTTTCGGGAACCATTTTTTTTGTATATCTTGCCATAGCCTCTTTTTTTTTCTGCGGCCTGTATGAATTCAAAAGACAATACAGGGAACGGGATGCTATGGATATGATTCCTGTTTTTTTAATTTTGTTTTCAGCCATGGCCTGTTTCTTCCTTTACAGCCGGGGAGCGTTTTCCGTTCCCCAGGATTTTATTCCAACCCGGTGGTCGGATTTCGACTTTTGGGTGAAGAAATATAGAGAAATGAAGGATTGCTTAGACCGGCTTTTCACAGTTACGGACCTCTATTGGCCCGCCCTTGTTATGAAACGGGCGGCGGTGGGGATGGGATCGTCCCTGCTTTCCGTATTTTTGGTGGGAAAGGCGGTTTTCGGTCATAAAATGTTTTACAAATCATGCCGTTTTTGGTATCCTTTTAAGTAAGGAAATTAGTTCAGCCGGGACTTTCATTGATACCGGAAGGCTTGGGTTTTTGCGGCAGAGAAGCTGCATATCCGGTACCCCTCCCGGGGGCTTTAACATTTCGGAATGGAGGAAAATATGAATTACAACGAAGAAGCACTGAAACTGCATGAGGAAAACAAAGGAAAGATCGAAGTTGTGAGCAAGGTTCCGGTTCAGACCAGGGATGATTTGAGCACAGCCTACACGCCTGGCGTTGCGGAACCGTGCAGAAAGATCCATGAGGATAAAAAGGATGTTTACAAATATACGGCGAAAGGCAATCTGGTAGCGGTCGTATCCGACGGAACCGCTGTTTTAGGCCTTGGCAATATCGGGCCGGAAGCTGCTATGCCGGTTATGGAGGGAAAAGCTATTTTATTTAAGACCTTCGGAAATGTGGATGCATTCCCGATCTGTCTGGATACTACGGATACGGAAGAGATCATAAAGACCGTAAAGTACCTGGCCCCCACATTTGGCGGAATCAACCTGGAAGACATCGCTTCCCCCAAGTGTTTTGAGATCGAGGAAAGGCTGGAAAAAGAGCTGGATATCCCGGTATTCCACGATGACCAGCACGGTACGGC
>JAGZXV010000137.1 GCA_018378255.1 Clostridiaceae bacterium
CGGTACTGTACCCTGGAAATTGCAGAAAATTCCGCAATTCCATTGGAACGGGAAATTGTCCAGGCCATTTCCCACCACGATTATGAAACCGCAAAGCAGAAAATGACCCGGCACCTTTTGGAAAGCGGCCTGAATGCGGGGCTTGACGGGCAGGAAGCGGAGAGCCAATACGGGGAAGAATAGGAAGATTGGTAAATAAAAACAGCAGTATTCCGTCGAATGCTGCTGTTTTTATCGCTTTGATTCTTAATTACCTTAATTCTATTGCCCCTCATCTGATCTCCCGTTCTTCCGCCACAATCTCCGCTTCCGTATTCTGCTCCACGAAATCAACGATTTCATCCATCAGACTGTCGGCCTGGGCGCTGTGGGGCACAATGGCTGCCACACCGATCACAAGGATCTGATGTACATCCTGCTCTTCCATTTCCTTCATCCAGTTCTAAAAGTCAAGGGTGTTCCGGAAAGAAGAGTTCATCAACTGTCATATCCAGTTCCCGGGCCAGGCCAAACGCCAGCGCCAGCGTCGGATCGTACTTGTTATTCTCAATGGCATTGACCGTCTGGCGGGATACTCCGCATCTCTTAGCCAAATCTTCCTGTGACAATCCCTGCTGCTTCCTTTTTTCCCGAATATTGTTTTTCATGCCACTCCTCCGTCACGCCTCCATGTCGGAGCGTTTTTTGCGCTTCTAATCTCCATACTTTTTCTTAAAACCAAATAGCAGGACACAGTAGATTATGGCGGTGGATGTCAGAATGGTAAATGGATTTATCCCTTTGTAACCGCGGAAAAAGCTTTCGACGATACAGACGACAAAATATCCCACCGTACCCAGCAGGGTATAGGTACTGGTTTTCCAAACGATCATCTTTTTCCTCTCATCTCCCTGCATTATCAGCGAAATGAGCATGACCAGATCCAGTACGATTACTGTAACCAAAAAAATACCGAATAATATAAGACCTATCATAATAACTGCTCCTTTCCAAACAATACACTGGTTTACATGTCAAATACTTTTGACATTTTAAGTGTAAAAGATAAGAGGAAAAATGTCAATAGTTTTTGACATTTTTCCTCTTTCCTCTAAAAGCCGCTGCTCGTATCTTCCCCATGCACCTGCTGGTCGATCTTATTGATCGCATTGAGATATCTGATATGGATCCATTTTTGCAGCAATTCGCAGTCCCTCCGATCAAAAACATGATACAAAAGGGTAGAATTTTCGATAGTTTTGCTCACATCATCGGGCCCGTCAAATGCCTTTGTGATCATCACGTCAATGTATTCCTTATACTTGGTCAGCATTTCCACCATCCGGTGATAAGGGCTGCAGGAGTAGATCACGTCAAATGTAGCGTTAGTTTCCTTAAACGCTTCCCCTTTCAGGCCCGCCTTTAAAAATGCGATTTTCCGCTGGGTTAAAAGTTTTACCTCCTCAATCTCTTCCCGGGACGCATTGATCAGGAAGTGGCTGATGATAGCATTTTCCAGCATTTCCCGGATTTTGGCGATCTCATACATATCGTTTTTATCGATGCCCACCACGAAATATCCTTTCATATCCACATGCTTCACCAAATGGTCCCGTTCCAGCATCTGCAGAGCCTTATTTACATGAAATTTGTTCACATTATATTTATTTGCCAACTGTGTTTCAACCAGCCGCTGGCCGCGTTGAAGTGTATTATTAATAATTTGTCTGCGCAAATCCTGATAGATAAAATCGGTCATAAAGAAATTCTCCTCGAGGGTCTTTTTATCTTATTAATAGTATATCATGGCCTGACCATTGTCAACCAAAGGGGCCTCTCCTGCGTACAGAGGGCATCGGAAGTTAATCAGAGGTTTCAAATTCATAGATCAGACCATACATAGCCGTGTTTTGGTAATTTTGCATACTTTTTACCTAAAACCATTACTTTTATTATACATTTTATCTTGACTGTGTCCTTTCCGTATGTTAATCTAAGATTAAATAGTTAACTATTTTATAAAAGATAACTATATATCATTCAATCAGGAGATAGTTAGCTGTTTAACCTGTAAAATATCATTCTAATAAGCAAGGAGGGGCAGTTATGAGAATCACGGAAATTTACGCTGAAGTTGTCAATGCATCGATTTACTCCAACTATGTTTTCGTCATCGCAAAAACTGACGAAGGGGTAACAGGCTTTGGCGACGCCACTTTAGACGGACTTGAATTTGAAGTCGTTGCCGCAGTACATAATTTGGGCAGCAAATTAATTGGTAAAGATGTGTTAAACGACAATTTAGAAGTATCAGGCGACGGCGGCGGCCTGATAACGGCAGCGGCCGCATCGGGAATCGATATCGCCATGTGGGATTTAAAAGGCAAGGCCTTAAATGTTCCGGTGTACCAGCTTCTTGGAGGCGCAAGGCGCAAAGAGATTCCTGTATACGCCTCCTTTAACAGGGCCATCAAAGACCGGACGCCCCAGGGCTTCGGAGAATTTGCCAAAGAGCTGGTCAGCCGTGGAAACCGGGCGTTAAAATGCCATCCATTTGACGGAGTATCCTGGAAAACGCCTCTTGAAAACCAGAAAAAGCTGGTGGATACCGGCTGCGAACGCTTTATTGCCATGCGGGAAGCCGTGGGGGACGAGATTGCCGTCGGCGTGGACGCCCATTGGAGATTTGACATGAAAACCGCCATGTATGTGGCCGACCGTTTACGGTCCTATCATCCCTTCTGGATCGAGACGCCGATACCGGAGAAAAAACCTGAACTGTTACGGGAATTCCGCATGAAGTGCGGCGCTCTGGTGGCAGGCGCGGAGATGCAGGTTGGCGGCGATGCCATTTTGCCTCTGCTTAAAAACCAGGCCCTGGATGTGTATATGCCGGATATCCGTTACGTGGGCGGAATCACCGGAATGATGAAGATGAATTCCCTGCTGGAGGCATACGATGTTCTGGTTTCTCCCCATAATATGTGCAGCGTGATTACCTGCGCTTCCAGCCTGCATGTATCCGCTGTTATGAAGAATTTTATGCATTTGGAATACCATCCGGCGGAAGCGCCCTGGCTCCGTGATTTCTCAGATACCTACTGGGATGTGAAGGACGGTAAATTTTCCATACCCGAAGGCCCCGGACTGGGCGTGAATCTGGACCTGAACCTGTTAAAAGAGCATCCGTATAAAAAAGCCCGGCCGTTAAGGCTCAATATGCTGGGTGCCTGATAATTTTATGAAACCCGGTGGCATTTTTCCAAATGCCCTGACCGTTTTGCGTTAGTTTACAGGAGGGATTTTTTATGAGTAAGCGTATCGTCAATGTATTAATCGGGCCGTTTCTTTTCTTCGCCATGCTGGCAATTCCACTTCCGGGCCTTTCCTATGAAATGCACGGCGCTGTGGGCCTCCTTTTATGGATGCTCTACTGGTGGATCACACAGCCGGTGGGGCCGTCCGTCACATCACTTCTTCCTATTTTAATCGTCCAGTTTTTTAAGTTAACGCCTACAGCTTCCATTTTGAGCAATTATTTCAGCGCAACCATCGTTCTCATCATGAGCGCTAATATTATCACCATCTGCTGGACCAAGTCCGGGTTCGACAGACGTCTTGCATTGAACATCATGCTGAGAGTGGGCAACAACCCCAAGGTGCTCGTTACCATGTGGTTCATACTCTCTGTCGCCCTTTCTTCCATGATTGCAAATGCAGCCATTGCCGCCGCATTTCTCCCCATCGTTTTAACAACCATAAAAGCAATCGGAATTGAAGATGATCAGATTAAAAATTCAAACTACGCCATGGCGGCTCTGTTTGCGGTGGCATGGGGTTCCAATATCGGCTTCGGCACGCCTCTTGGCGGTGCTATGAATCTGGTTGTCGTGGACCTCATCCAGAAGTATACCGGAACGGAATTCATGTACTCCGACTGGGTTGTGCGGTGTATCCCGCTGACCATCTGTGTCGCCGCACCCATGCTTTTCATGATCTTAAAAACTACTCACATCGAATATAAATCACTTCCAGGCACCAAAGAAATTTTCCAAAAAGAACTGGATAAACTAGGCCCCATGAAGAGAAGCGAACTCATCGGCGCATTGCTGTTTTTTGTATCATTCGGACTGTCGATGGCCCGCCCCCTCTTCTCCTCCCTGCTTCCCACATTTACACCTAACTACATATTCATGCTGGGCGCGCTGCTGACCTTTGTGATCCCGGGTGAAGACGGCGCTCCCATGTTAACCTGGGGATATGCCCAGCCCAAGATCAAATGGGGCGTTCTGTTCTTAATCGCAGGCGGGACTTCCCTCGGCAACATCATCACCCAGAGCGGCGTTGGCGGCATCATTTCCGACGCACTGGTTCCAATCGCCGGTATCAGCCCGTTTATCGCCATTGTGGTTTTCTCTGTAATGGGCTGTTTCTTCTCCAACATCATGATGGTGACCGGATGTACCGCCCTTCTGGGCCCGATTATCATAGACACCATGTTAAAACTGGGCCAGAACCCGCTGCCGTATCTGTTCATCTGCTATGCGGCCTTTAACATCTCCATCTGCCTGCCTTCCTCAGGCGCAGGGCCTGCTATGGTGGCGGGATATGGCGTTGATCTTAAAACTATGATTAAATGGGGGCTGAAAACCATTCCGTTATGTCTGGCTGTGACTATCGTCATAGGGTATTTGATCTATACTTTTATACCTGGTTTTTCTGCTATTGGTATCTGAGTTCTGAAAGATAAAAGGCTGCTGTCCGGGCAGCTTTTTATCTTAAATCGGATGAATTAAAAATGTATAAGGAAAGCGTGATGAAATTGAAAAAATTTATAAAAATTAGTCCGGAGGATAATACGGCTGTACTGCTTTTTGATATGGGAGCCGGAGAGAAAATCGCTGTTGATGAGGAAGAAATAACCGCATTGGATCCTATCAAATACGGCCACAAAATAGCTCTGAGCGATATTTCAGAATCCGAACCCATTTTAAAATACGGTGAGATTATCGGACCTGTCCAGCTTTGCCGCCAGACAGGTTTCATCCATGGTGAAAAATACAATCGCCGCCGCTCCCTCATTTGGCAGATGTCAGATCGGCCTGGACGCCGAACAGCATAAAAAGACTCTCATCGGCCTGGGTAAAAATCCAAATGTATTCGGCGTCGTGCTGATATCTCTTGAAATAACTTCAGCCCGACAGATAGCGGATGAAATCTCAGTATTTGGAAAGCCGGTTGAAGTCGTTACGTTCCAGGATGACGGAGGAACCATAAACGCCATTGCAAAAGCTGTCCGGTATGCGAAACGGATGGTAATCGAAGCTTCTAAGCAACAAAGGGAACGGGCGGCGGTAAAACATTTGATCTTAGGCACAGAATGCGGCGGCTCAGATACCACCTCCGGATCCTTCACAAATCCGGCCATAGGAAATGCGGTCGACCGTTTTATCCTGGAAGGGGCTTCCGCCATATTGTCAGAGACAGCGGAATGGATAGGGGCAGAAGAACATTTATGCAGAAGATGCGCTTCGCCTGAAATAGCAGAAAAAATCATGAATGCAATCAGATTTTATGAAGATTATGTGGCCAGCACAGGGGAGAGTTTCAGAGGCGCCAATCCTACCCCTGACAACATGAGGGGCGGGCTTACCACAATACGGGAAAAGGCCCTTGGTTCTGTAAAAAAGGGCGGAAATACCACCATTAATGAGTTTATCTTCTGCGGGGAGCGCCCGGTAAAACATGGATTAATCCTGATGGACGCCCCGGCGGCAGGCGTTGAAAACACAACCGCATTAGCCGCCGCCGGTTGTTCTCTGATCCTTTTTTCAACAGGCGTGGGCAATGCAATCGGCAATCCGATTGTCCCAACCATCAAAATTTCCGCCAATAACCGAACTGCTGTTTCCAATGCGGATAATATGGACATACCGCTCAGCTATATGATAGAACAGGATGTATCCATAGAAACTGCCGGCGAGAATTTGACAAAGCAGGTTTTGGAGTATGCAAATGGGAAGCTAACCGCTTCTGAAGTGCTTGGGACAGTTGATATATCGATCAGCAGGTTTGGTTATACTGTTTAATTTTATCTTTTGGGAGCGGTGTAAAAAATCGGGAGGAAAAACACGGGACATAAGAGGCCGGATCCGGCCTCTTATGTCCCGTGTTTTCTGTCTTCGGCCATATTTTCACAATTAACTGCAATGATTTTTGCACATAGAAGATATCCGTCTTAACTAATCTCCATTATTCTCACCCCACCGAATAACTCCTTAACCATCTCCGGCTCCACATACCCCACCTTACTGAACTTCGCATTGCAGATCCCGCAGGCCATAGCCAGCCTCACGCAGTCCTTGGCGGAATACCCCCGCTTCACTCCGATGCAGAACCCGGCGACCGAAGCATCGCCGCTGCCGATGGTTGAAACCACCTCTTCTTTGGGAATCACCGCCCTAAATATCCCTTTTTCGTTTAAGAATATACCGCCTGATTCGCCGGTGGAGATCAGAAGATTTTCCACGCCCATTTCCAGCATCCGTTTCCCTGATTTGATGATATTCTCCACATTTTCCTCCTCGGTTATGGAAAACAGCTCCGACAATTCGCTGAAATTCGGCTTAGAAAAATAATATCGGCCGGGAAAGGACTTCTCCAGGTAAACTCCGGTGGCATCCAGGATGCATTTGCTTCCATGCATTTCACAGATACCGCTGACTTTCCGGTAAATGTCCTCGCTCATCCCCTTCATGGGAATCCCGGAGCAGATCACCATGTCGCCTTCACGTAAATCCCCTTCCAGGGCATCCAGAAACTGCTGTTCCTCATACTCCCCCACTTCCGGGCCAGGTTCCGTGATCTCCGTTTCCTTCCTGTTTCTGTTGTCGATAATATTGATGGTAGTCCTGGTTTCCCCTGAGGTCTGAAACGCTTTGAACTCCACATCATACCTCTTCATATCATCAAAAACCAGCCGTCCGTTGCCGCCTCCTAAAAATCCATAGAGGACACTGTGTTCTCCCATCAAGCTCATGACTCTGGCTATGTTAATGCCTTTTCCTCCAACGTATATTTTAGGGGGAACTTCATAAAACTTGGTTGCTGCGCAGAAATCATCGATATAATACACGCGGTCAATCACTGGATTTAAACAAATTACCCGTATCATGCTTTTCCTCCTCACAGCAATCAGTATCTTCCGGCACTGTCCAGAACTTCTTTCATTTTGTGTTCCACCTCTTTTTGAAATGCCTCCGCTCCGGGCTGCAGATATTTCCGCGGATCATAGATATCCGGCTTATCATTGAGGAACTTTCTCACCGCAGTGGTGAAAACCAGGAAATTGTCCACATCCATATTCACTTTCCGCACCCCCATTTTAACCGCTTTGGCAATGCTTTCTTCGCAGCAGTTCCGCAGATATTCCACCCGTCCCCCCTGGTCGTTGCAGGCATCGATCAGTTCCGGGGGCAGGGATGCCGCGCCATGAAGCACATAGGGGTAATCCGGTTTTTTCGAAACGATCTGTTCCAGCAGCCCAAAATCCAGCGGCAGATAATCATCGCCGGACACTCCGCCATGGGAGGTTCCTACGGCAACCGCCAAAGCGTCGCACCCTGATTCCCCAATAAACCGCTGGGCCAGATCCGGATTGGTAAAAACTGCTTTTTCCGCAAATACCAGATCTTCAAACCCAGGAAGACATCCCAGCTCTGCCTCCACCCACACATCCCTTTCATGAGCATATGCTGCGACCTCCTTTGTTTTTGACACGTTTTCTTCATAGGAAAGATGTGAACCGTCAAACATCACCGCCTGCACCCCCGCATCAACGGCCTCTTTACAGGCTTCAACGGTGGAACAGTGGTCGTGCTGGATGAATACGGGCATTTCGTAATTTTCAGCCATGCATTTGATGATGTCCACATAAGATTTTAAATGCTTCACATATTTTCTGGCTCCCATGGAAATCTGGATAATTGCAGGCGAACGCTGGGCTTTGCAGGCTTCCAGAACCGCCAGAATCCCCTCTATGGAAAATGTGTTGAATGCCCCAAGCCCGTAATTGTGCCGGATTGCATCCTGATATAATTCTTTTGGTGCTTTCAGTCCCATTCGTTAACCACCTCTTTGATTTTTTCTATATAATCTCTGATTTCATTCAATACTTCGTACAAGTTCCCGGGCTCGTTAAACCAGGCATGGGCCTTTCCCGGGAAAACCCGGATCTCAGCACGGCCCTGTTCCCGCTCTGCTGCCCGTTTCATGGCTTCGCATTGTTCCAAAGGCACAACAGTATCTTCACTGCCATGAAGCAGCAGCAGGTTGAGACCCGCTTTTTTGCGGCATACAGGAGAAGTCTCCTTCCGCAAATCCTCATCATGCGGAGCGCCGTTTAAATATGCCTCCACATTTTTTTGCTCTTCCTGATTCCTCTCGTAAAAGTCTAAAAGATCATAAATGCCATTTAGAAAGACGCCGTTTCTGGGCTGAAAGCATATTTCAGGTTCCAGACCATACTTTTTCAGTAAATCGACTTCTGCCATCATCGCCATCGCCCCAATATTCGCTCCGGGAGAGCCGCCGATCAAACAGACCCACTCCGGACAGATCCCATATGGTTCCCTGTGATTCCAAAGCCACCGAAGCACGCTCAGGCAGTCGATCACCGGAGCGGGATATCCGTGTTCAGGCGCTGTCCGGTACTGCATGGTGATGCAAAGCGCCCCTGTCACCATGGAAAGCCAGGAGGCGGCAGCGAAAAACTGGTCTTTGTCTCCTCCCACAAACCCGCCTCCATGAATAAAAACCAGAGCCGGACGTTTCCCGTCTCCAATCCTGTTATTGAAAATGTCACAGGCTATCTCATTTCCATCCAATCCGGCAATCCTGTAATCCCTCATAAATATCCGGGATGCCGTCGTCGTTTCACTCACCTTTACTCCACTCCTATTTCCTGCATCGCCTGCTCCAAATATTGAAGTTTTACATATTCTTCCGGCAAAACGTCATATTGGGCATCCAAAAGTCCGGCGTCTAAAAACATGGTCTTCATGGTGTCATACCATTTCAGCATGGTTTTGTCCTCTGCCAGCTCTTTCATCTCCTTGTTATTCAGCCAGTTTGTCTTTTCCACCACCAGATAGGCGGTATCGTAATCCGTGTTTATGTAGTCAGCCACTTTCTGAACCGTATCTTCCATATTGTTGTAACGGTCTTCAGTGCCTTTCAGCCATGCTTTCAGGAACCGCACCACTACATCTTCATTTTTATCCAGAAACTTGTTGGTAGTTACCCAGCTGTTGGTGAATACTGCATCGGGAAGAAAATCTTTGGAACCGCTGATGGTCAGCACCTTTTCTTCTCCCATCTCTTTTCTGATCTGGTCCGTATAAGGGGCTTCAATGGAAATGGCATCGATCTGGCCGGTCATAAACGCCGTCACTTTTCCCGATGCGTCCATATTGATCATGTTCACATCCGTTTTTTCCATGCCGTTAAGCTTCAATGCCATGGAAAGCACCAATTCAGATGTGGTTCCGGCCGAAATTGCCACATTCTTTCCCTTCAGGTCCGCCACCGATTGAATGTCTCCATCTGCTTTAACCATGATTTCCCCGCTCAAATCCGTACTGTCGAGGGCCAGGATCGCACACTGCCCCTGAGGCGCGAATACATGGGCTCCCACTCCCAGATAACCGATATCGATATCGCCTGAGGCCATGGCCGCCAGTTCCGTTGCCCCGGAAGTGAACTGAACCAGCTCTACTTCCAGATTTTCTTCTTCAAAATAGCCATTGTCAATTGCATTCAGGATACCTCCTACCCCAGTGATGTGGGGATGAAAGGCGATTTTTATCTTGGCCCGTTCCGGTTTTTTTGCGGTTTCTGCCGCCGAAGAAGGGGCTGCCTCTGTTCTGTTCTCCTCCGATGAGGCGGCCGTCTCTGTTCCTGCTGACTGTGCCTCTGTTTTCACGGCCTCACCTTCTCCGGCAGCTGCCGCGTCAGCCTTTTTTCCGGAACCGCAGCCGGTAACTCCAAATGCCATGCCTGCCGCAAGGCCCATTGCCAGGATTGATGCCATCTGTCTTTTCATAAACGTTTTCTCCTTTTCCTTTATTTTGCATTCTGCAGATATTCTTTATAAACCTTATTCCATATGCTGTTCTTCATCTCGTTGAATTCCGGGGTCAGCTTTGTCTCCTGGTTTCTGGGATATGGAAGGTGAACGTCCACAATCTCCCGGATCCGCCCCGGCCCGGCACTCATTATGATGATTTTAGTAGAAAGCAGGACAGCCTCCTCCACATCATGGGTGATGAAAAAACAGGTTTTTTTCTCCTGCTGCCAGGTGTTGAGCAGGTTTTCCTGAAGCTGTGCCCTGGTCTGGGCGTCCAGCGCGCCAAAGGGTTCATCCATCAAAAGCACTTCCGGATTCGTGGCATAAGCCCTGGCAATGGCCACACGCTGTTTCATACCGCCTGACAGTTCCTTTGGAAATGAAGATGCAAACTTTTCAAGTCCCACAATTCTTATGTATTTTCCGGCGATTTCCCGGCGTTTCTCTTTGGGCACGCCTTTCATTTTCAGGCCGAACTCTACATTCTTTTCCACAGTGAGCCAGGGATACAACGCGTACTGCTGGAACACCACGCCCTTTCCTTTTCCCGGCCCGGTCACCAGTTCCCCTCTGACATGCACAGTTCCGGTCGAAGGAGGATACAGGCCGGCAATGATATTCATCAGCGTCGTCTTTCCGCAGCCGGACGGCCCTACCACACAGATAAATTCATTCTTATCTACGGTTAAGTTCACTTCATCCAGGGCTAAAAAACTGCCGTCCTTCTTTTCAAATGACTTTGTCACACCGGAGATTTCAATTTCAAAATTATTTTTATTTTCAGCTCCCATTTTATTTCACCTCCTGCCAGGAAGTCAGACGTTTTTCCAAAAACAGAACCAGTTTATCGAATAGAAAACCGATAATTCCGATGATGATAATGCCTAACAGCACCACATCCATTTTAAAATACATGCCGGCCTGCTGGATCATGGTGCCCAGACCGCTGGCGGCTCCTGTCAGCTCGGCTGCAACCAGTGTTGTCAGGGCGGAGGCCAGCCCCAGGCGGACGCCGGTCAGGATGTAGGGAACAGCCGCCGGAACTACCACATGAATGAAGATCTGGGCATCGTTGGCATCGAATACTTTCGCCGCCTTTATCAGGGTGGGATCTACATTTTTAACGCCCTGATAGATGGTGACAACCATAGTCAGGAATACGGCGAAGAATATAATCATGATCTTTGCAGTAGTTCCGATCCCAAATGTGGCGATCACAATCGGGATCAGGGCAATGGGAGGGATCGTCCTCAAAAACTGAATCCACGGCTCCACAATAACCCGGAAATTCTCGTACCAGCCCAGCAGAAATGCCACTGGTATGGAAAAGATAAACCCCATCAAAAATCCTCCGATCACCCGGATCAGGCTGTCCCGGATCTGTATGATCAGGTATCCCGACTGAAGGTTGGAAGCCAGGGCCCGCAGCACTTTGGGCGGAGATACGATAACGCTTTTAATATCCGGCATGGATGAAATAATACACCATACAAGAACCGCAGCTGCCGCGGATATGATCAGGCAGACCGTGTTATATAACCCCTTGTGATATAATTTTAATTTGTTCATAGAGACCTCCTCGCTTATTCTGAAACTAAATTGTTTTTATAGAAATCGTTTTCTATAAGCATAAAGATAAGAATTATCTTATCTTTTTCACCGACCCCCTCTCCCTGATCCTGGAATCTAAAATAATCTGCGTGCTGTATGTATTTTTTCCGGCCAGCAGTCCCGACAGAATTTCCCCCGCCTGATGTCCCATCTCAAGACTGTCCTGGTCCGCGCTGGTTATCTGGGGCGTGATATATTTGTTGCACTCCAGGCGGCCAAAGGCTGTCAGAGAAACATCGTCATAAACCTTCAGTCCCAGTTCCCTTAGTGCCAAAAGCGTTCCCTCCAGCATAATATTGTTGGCACAGTAAAGGGCCGTCGGCCTGTTTTCTTTCTGCATAATCCCCATCACATAATCATAGGCCTGGCGCTCGCTGAAATTGGATGGGCTGATAAATGCCTCCGAAATGGGAAGTCCTGCATCCGTTAATGCCTGCTTAAATCCTTCCAGACGGCTGCTTCCATTGGGATTGGTCAGCGTAACATTGACAATTCCAATCCTTTCATGTCCGTTATCCGTCAAGAGCCTGGTCAGTTTATAAGAACAGTCAAAGTCGTTCCACAAAATCTGGTTGGTTGTTATATTTTTAATTGTACGGTCAACTAAAACTACCGGTATTCCAAGGCTTAAACACTTCTGGATCTTTCCTCCGTCGGAATCCGAACTGGCAATCACAAGCCCGTCGATCCTTTTACCAACCAGGGTATCGATTAATTCCCGTTCCTTCTCAATACTTCCTCCGGAACTGGCAATTACCAGATGATATCCCATCTTGGAAACCTCAATCTCCAGCCCTTTTGCAATTTCCATGAAAAAATGGTTGGACAAATCCGCAACCACAAGCGCAATTAAATTGGTTTTATTGATCCGCAGGCTTCTCGCCACCGCATTGGGATGGTATTCGAGCTGCTTCATCACAGCTTCTACCTTTTCCCGCACTTCCTGCCTCACAGGATAGTTGCCGTTAATAACTCTTGAAACTGTTGAGATGGAAACACCGGCTTCATTGGCGATGTCTTTGATCGTTATCTCTTTCATTGTTCCCCTTCTTAGAAATCGTTTTCTATATTTCTTGTTTTAGAATACTATTATTTTTTATTCATGTCAATATATTTTGGTATTTTTATCATTTCTGCATAAAGATATCGGCTATTTTTATATAAATTGCCCAATATATTTATCGATAACGTTTTCCGTGTATTATTCATTATGTATTCTCATCACTAAAAAATTGCGGAGCGCAGTATTGCTGCTGCTCTCCGCATATCCGCATTCACGGTTCACTTTTTTGCTTCTCTTCCAACCGTCCGTTTTCAGGGAAATCATCTGAGACGGGCGTTTTATTTTATTATTTTTAGTAACAGTTCCGGACGGCGGAAACTTGTTGAAGAAAGGTTCTTACAAGCGGGCTTGACGCGCCTTTCTTCAACAATTTTCACATCGGATGGACATCCGATGCTTCTTGACCGGCTTTTTCGGTCAAGAAGATGGGCCGTTCTGGACAGTTACAATTATTAATTGTATTAACTGTTGAGAATATCTTCCTCATCTTTTTTTGAAGCCGCCCTGCCGGACATCACTTCATGTTCTTCCTTAATCTCCTGATAGAGCTGGTAAAATGTCCATTTGCTGTTGCTTTCCGTCAAAACCGCTTTCAAGGCAATCCTGGGCAGACCTGCCTTTTTAATATGCTGAAGCAGCACATCAATATCCTGGCTGGTAAAATTTTTAAGAACCAGCACTTCCTCTTTTATAGCCGGAAGTTCACCGGCCATACTCTGCTCTTCAAATCCGGGCAGTCCGGCCAGGTAGCCTACCTGCTGGTTCACCTGTTCGGGAGCGATATTTTTAATACGGATGCCCAGACGGACAAAAATTCCTTTTAATGTATTCACCTTTGGCGATTGTTCGGGAGTATAATATAAAACAGATTTCATTACTGCTGCCATAGTTCTGCCTCCTTACTTTTTTAACAGTATATCACGAATCTCCAGTTACGCAAGCCCCTGCTCCCAGATCAGCCATAATATATCACGAATCCTTCATCAGCAAACCGCCCACCAGAATGAAATAATCGGGCAGTCTTCCTTCTTCTATCCACAAAAGCTGCAGTTTCATATATTTTGTTATGGTAAGGCCCACATTTCCACCCAGAGCTTCGATGGAATACCGCATTTTCCCAGGCTCTCTGCATGGTGTTCCATGTGGTCTGGTACATCCTGCTTCTTCGCATTCCATACAGTGTCCGGCTGAAAGGGCCATGCTTTGCGGGTGTTTCGCCTCCATTGCGGCCAGTTCTCCGCTCATTTTTTGTTTCTCTATGCGCATAACTGTTTTGGTGATTTCCTGAAGCTGTTCTGCCGTATAATCAGCCTGTACCATCAGGGGAGAAAATATGATCTTCCGGGCCCAAAGATACAGCGTGTCATAAGAGTTCCAGAATTTCTCCGGCGAAAAGTCAAAGGGCGGGCAGGACCACACGGTTCCATAATTTCTGCAATCTTTGCAGTATTCCAAAAACTCGTCTATATTTACACAGGTTTCCACGTATTCCTTTACAGGTACTTGGGTTTCAAATTGCTCTATGCGGTAATTATTTTCCAGATCCATCTGCGTACCTCCTCCCGATTAAAGTAAAACGTGAAGGCTTTTCGCGAAAAGCCTTCACGTTTGATGTTAAAAAAAATATCATCCGAAAGCCTTATCTACCTATCCCTGTCTCTTCTGTCCATAATAAGCCCCCGGCCCATGTTTCCTCAGAAAATGCTTATTCTGCAGGCACTCCGGCGCCGCTTCCACCTCAGGGTTGAGAAGCTCAGTCATAAAATTCATCTTAGCCACTTCCTCCAGAACCACCGCATTATGCACCGCTTCAGCCGCATCTTTCCCCCATGTAAACGGCCCGTGATTCTTACACAGCACCGCCGGCACGAAAACAGGATTCTTCCCCTTAAATGTCTCAATAATCACAAGCCCGGTATTCTTTTCATACCCATCCTCAATCTCTTCTTCCGTCAGATTCCTGGCACAGGGTATTTCCCCATAGAAATAATCCGCATGGGTAGTTCCGTAACAGGGCAGCCCCCGGCCCGCCTGCGCCCAGGCTGTCGCCGCCGGAGAATGGGTATGCACAATCCCCCCGATCTCCGTAAATGCCTTATACAGCTCCAAATGGGTGGCCGTATCGGAAGAAGGGTTCAAATCTCCCTCCACTTTATTGCCGTTCAAATCCATTACCACCATGTCTTCCGCTTTTAAGATACTGTAATCCACTCCGCTTGGTTTTATAACGAACAGACCGCTTTCCCTGTCAATACCGCTGACATTTCCCCATGTATAAGTGATAAGCCCCCTTTGGGGAAGTTCCATATTGGCCTCGTATACCTGCCTTTTTAATTCTTCTAACATAACAACAGCCTCTTTTCATGTATTTTATGTAACAGTTCGGGACGGCGGGCCATTCTGAACTGTTACTATTTTATTTAAGATAATCCACAGCCGCCCGTTCAATTGCAAGCCCTTTCCCATACCGGTCAATAAAACGGTCAAAGCCTTCCACATCTGAAGGATCCGGTTCCATAGTAATACCGTCTTCTTCTGCAAATACCTCTTCTGCAAGATAACGTTCCAGGCTCTGCCCTTCTTTTTTATCCTTCATGTATGCAGCCAGGAGAGCTATCCCCCAGGCTCCGCCTTCCCCTGCCGTTTCCATCACAGAAACGGGCGCGTTCATGGCTGCGGCCATAATTTGCTGTCCCACTCCCTTGGTTTTAAACAAACCGCCGTGTCCATACACTTTATCAACCTTAATTCCCTCCTCCTTTAACAGGATATCCAGGCCGGTCTTTAATGCGCCTAAGGCCGTAAACAAATGTACCCTCATAAAGTTTGAGAGATTAAACCGGCTTTCAGGCGTTCTGACAAACAGAGGCCGCCCCTCTTCAAATCCGGTAATGTGCTCACCTGAAAAATAATTATAAGCCAGAAGGCCGCCGCAGTCAGGATCCCCTTCCAGCGCCTTTTGATACAGGACTGAAAAAAGCCGGTCCTTGTCCATTTTTATGCCAAATGACTCCGTAACCTCCTGGAACAGGGAAATCCACGCATTTAAATCCGAAGTGCAGTTATTGCAGTGAACCATTGCAACAGGATCTCCCGACGGAGTTGTCACCAGGTCAATCTCCGGATGTACGTTTGACAGCTCTTTTTCCAAAACGATCATCGCAAATACAGAGGTTCCGGCGGATACATTTCCCGTCCTCACTGCAACGCTGTTTGTAGCGGCCATCCCCGTTCCCGCGTCCCCTTCCGGCGGACAAAATGGGATTCCCGCCTGTAAACAGCCGGAAACATCCAAAAGTGCGGCTCCTTCTTCTGTCAAAGTCCCCGCCTGTTCTCCTGCTGTAAGCACTTTGGGGAAAATATCTTCCAGCCGCCAGGAGTATCCATAAGAAGCTGCCAGATCATCAAACTGGCTCACCATCCGTGAATGGTACGTTTTTGTGGAGGGATCAATCGGAAACATGCCGGACGCCTCCCCGACTCCCAGCACCTTTTCCCCTGTCAGTTTCCAGTGGACGTAGCCTGCAAGG
>JAGZXV010000138.1 GCA_018378255.1 Clostridiaceae bacterium
GAATTGCAAATGTGCCGTCCCCCTCAAACCCCAGCATCATCTTCCCCTCTGCCATTTCAAACAGATACCGGTGAAGCCAGCGGGTTTCATCAGGCAGCTCCCCATCCTCTGACAGTTTTTTCCGGTGAGGTCCATATGCCGGTATAACTGAATATTCCAAATCCGTATAAACTTGAATCATATATTCGGCTAATTCATACATCCTGCGCTGCCGCTGCGCCTTTGAAAGCTTCCCCAGATTCTCCGGCCTTATGTCCTCAGTAATAAACTTTCTGCCATACATTTCCTCCTCAAGCTGAAATTCCAGTTCAAAGGTGGGTACCTGATCAGGACGGCGCAGATTTAATGCCGCTTCCATACGTTCTTTTGGTGTCATTTTATATACTCCTTTATTTACAGCCAAAACTACTTTTCGTTAATATCCAGGTCTGTTCTCACAATGGAGACTTTTTCTTTGATAAACTCTGAGGGCGTCATATGGGTATATTTCCGGAATACGCCATAGAAATGCTTCTCGCTGGAAAATCCCACCATCTCCGCGATCTCTCCAAACCTGTATTTTCCCGTCCCCATAAGCTGAATCGCTTTGATCACCCTGTATTGGTTCAGATAATCCAGAAAGGAACGACGGGTTGTTTCCCGGAATTTACGGGTCAGATAACTGGAGCTGACTTCAAGCCGGTCTGCTATGGACTCCAGACTGATTTTCCGGGTATAATTCTCATAGATCTCATTCAGAGCCGCTTCAACATAATAATTACACGGGTCGTCTTTTACCATATGCACCTGTAGTGTATCATCATCAGCAGATACCCCGGTATCCTGCACCCGTTGCAGCAGTTTATCCAAAAGCCGCTCACGTTTAATGTCTTCTGTCAGTTGTTCCAGAGTCTCATACATCATCTTTTCATTGACCGGTTTCAGCAGGTATTTCGATACTCCAAGAGTAATCGCCTGTCTCGCATACTCAAACTCTGAATAGCTGGTGAGCAGTATGCTCCAAAACCGATACACCTCAGAAGCCGCGGAGATCATCTCTAACCCGTCCATCATCGGCATCCTGATATCGGCGATTACAATATCCGGCCGTTCTTTCAGAATCAAATCCAGCCCTTCTTTTCCATTTCCGGCTTCTCCGGCAACCACGCAGTCCAGGGACGCCCAATCAATCGAATGTATCAATCCGGCCCGCAAAATCCATTCATCTTCCACAATAATCAAACGAATCATCCTACTTCTCCCTTCTTAGCCGGAAACCGGATAATAACCGATGTTCCCCTTTCAGGAGAACTCTCTATTTTTACTCCATATTCTCTTCCGTATAAAAGCTGGATTCTCCGGTGTATATTGTATAAGCCGATGTGCCTTGTGGTATCATGTTCCTGTTCCAACTGGTCCATCACTTCTTCCAGTTTTTCCGGCTCCATCCCCACTCCATCATTTTTAATTGTCAGAACCAGCATTCCATCGCAAAACACTGCATTGATATCAATGCTCAGAACGGTTTGTGAACGAAATCCGTAATTGATGGCATTTTCTATAACCGGCTGGATTATCAGTTTTGGGACAAAGCAGTCCAAAGCCTCTTCCTCTATGTTGACCGACCATCTCAGCGCATCTCTGAAACGGTATTTCAGGATATCAAGATAACTTCTGGTATACTGCAGATCCTCATCCAGCCGCGACAGGGATTCCACCGTCCGTATGCTGTAGCGGAGAATTTCTGATAAATCATCGATCATTTTCTGCGCTCCCGCCGTATCGAATACCGTCATATATTTAATGTTTCCCAGGGTATTGTATAGAAAATGAGGATTAAACTGGGATTCAAGCTGTTTAATTTCCGTAATCACCGTCTGACGCACCACCTCTTCATTGATCCGCATAAGTTCTTTCAGTTCAGTCAGCATCCGGTTGTACTCTTCTGCAAAGAGCTGAAGCTCATCCTGGGAATCTGCCTCCAGTCTGGTATTTAAATCTCCTTTTCGCACTTTTCTCAGAGCCGCCACCATATCGTCCAATATCTTGCTTTTCCGGCGGGCGAACCTTTGGGACGTAATCAAAAGCAGTGCGGTAAACACAGAAGCTATGGCCAAAAGCAAAATGCCAATATTAAAAAACATTTTATCCAGATAATCGATATCCATCATGACATAAACATTGATCTGTCCATCCGCCAGCCTGGTTGACGTCACATACCTGACTCTCCCTTCAATCGTCACCTTACCATTCCCATTTCTGAGAGGGGCAGCCAGTTTATTATGCTGGATAAAATTATCGCTTATATTTCCTGAAAATAAATATCCGAATTTATCCGCCACCACTGTTTCATAAGAAGAATTCTGCTGCAGAAGCTGCCTCATATTCTCTCCCGGCAATTCCAGTATGACGAAGCCCAGCAATTCCCCATCCTGCCGGACTGCGCGCCCTGCACACATGGAATAAGCTTTTCCCCATTGGGACGCGCACCTTTCCACCACCACGCGGTCTGTATCTTCTGCCATACGCCGTCCGATACCCAGTTTGGAAAAGTTCTGCTCCTTGATATAATCCGGAATCTGTGTCGTGGTTGTCATCATCACCTCACCGTCCGCACTCACCACAAAACAATGGGGAAGCAGCGATGTTTCCCTGAGTCTTTTATAAATCTCCTCATATAGCTTCTCTTTTTTAACCGTTTCACTGCCCTTTAATATATTGCCAATCTCTCTCCTTTCGGCAAAACTGTTTATAATATCGGTATACTGATCCACATTTTTTTCCAGTTCATAAGAGATTTTCTTATTATAATCTCTATTATTTTGATAAAGATCCTGCATAAATGACAGATAGAGCAGCGGATACCCCACAAAGACAAGCGCCAGCAGAGGAACCAGTGAATATAGAATAAAATTCTTTTTAATATCGTCCCAATAATGCCGGAATGTCTTATCCATAGCTGTACCCGCTCCTTTTCAGAAATATAATTCTGAATCCATTATACTATACATCCACGCTTCTACGGCCCGATATTTTAAAGAAAATTATCAAAGACAATACCGTAATCACCGTTAAAACCGTGGACATAGCTGCTGCTGTCCCATAGCCGCTTCGCAGAACCTCCGTATAAATGGCAACAGACATGGTCCGCGTACTGCCTGTATAGAGGATCAACGATGCGCTCAGCTCGTTAATGATGGTAATCCAGCTCAAAACAGCGCCTGAAAACACCCCTGGCAGCATCATAATCACCGTAATCTTGAAAAATGTCTTTAACGGCGAACACCCAAGGCTGATCGATGCCTCTTCCATGCTTGGGCTGATCTGGTACAGGATTGCCGCACTGGAACGCAGGGTATACGGAAGCCGCCGGATCACATAGGCCAGGATAATGATAAACGTCGTTCCGCTCAGCAGAAGAGGTTTCTTATTAAATGCCAGAAGCAGCGTGATACCTAAAACAGAGCCAGGTAAAATATACGGAAACATGGTACTCATATCGATAAAACCGGTGGCCGCATTATGGCGCCTTACTGATATATAGGAAATAAACACGCCGAGAAGCACAACAATCGTGATAGCTACAGCGCCGAAAAGCAGCGTATTGGAAATAGAATCTGAAAGATTCTTAAATACAGCGCGGTAGCTGTCAAGGGTAAAACCTCTCAGGAATCGGGACCCCTGGGTTTTTAGGAACGAAGTAAAAATAACGGTAATCTGAGGTAAAAGTGCTAAGAGAACAACAAAATAAATCAACAGATGTATAACTGCGGATCTCCATCCATGTATGGCTTTTCGGGCAATAGGGCGCATGGAACTCATTGTAAATGACATCCTGTTAACCACATACTTTTGTATCAAAAACAAAACGGCTGTTATTAACACTAGAATCGTGGCCAGGGCCGCTGAAAAATTGGCCGTACCTCCCACCTCACTGACAAACTCATTATAAATCACAACCGGCATTACCTGAAATCCCTCTCCGATGAGACGGGGCGTTCCGAAGTCTCCCAAAGCATTCATGAATACCAGCAGAGATCCTGCTAAAAGCGTCGGCAATACCAGAGGCAGAATAATGGTATAGATATTTTTAAAAGCACCACAGCCCAGGCTGCTGGATGCTTCAACCAACGAGGCATCCACTTTCTTTAACGCCCCTGATACATACAGGAAAATAAACGGAAACAATTTCAGCGTCATCACCAAAACAATGCCGCCAAATCCATATATGCTGGGCGTTGTGATTCCAAATACATGTTTGAAAAACACGGTTATGGCCCCGCTTCGTCCCATGAGCAGAATCCAGGAATAGGCTCCGATAAACGGCGGAGAGAGCATGGAAATAATAATCAGTATCTCCAGTCCCGAACTGAAGTGTATTTTATAAAAACTCATAAAGTATGCCAATGCCGAACCGATCACAATTGCAATACATGTTACGCAGACTGCGATTTTCAAACTATTGAACATGGTCTGATAATAATATTTCTTCCTAAAAAAACGAATGAAGTTATCCATGGTAAACCGGCCCGTCTCAGGATTCTGGAATCCGGTAAGAAACAGGGAGAACAGGGGGAAAATCAAAAACAGGATGAATAAAGCCGCAATTACGATGGTTACACCAGTCCAAAAATCTATTTTTTTCTTTATTTTACTCATTCTTCCTCACATCCTTCATCAGGCTTGTCATTCCATCCTTTGTGAATACGTTAATCTTGGCGGCGTTGGGGATCAAACATATTCTGTCTCCCTCGTGATAAAACGTGCGCGCAGTCCCCATATCCTGCACGAATTCATTGACTAGTTCCGGATTCCAGCTCACATGATCTGTAAAACGGACCTGATAATTCATGTTCTGGCCTAAAAATGTATCCTTATGTATTTCCGCCTCCAGCCCCCTTTGCGCAACTGAAAACTCTTCCGGGCGGACTGCCACAATAACCTCCATCCCATTGGTAACCGAATCAACCAGATTATCCATCATAACCTGAAAACCGTTAGCAAAAATCACACTGCACAATCCGTTTTCTACGTGAAGTTTCCCTCCCAGCAAATTGGAATGTCCGATAAATGTGGACACAAACACATTGGCCGGGCGGCTGTAAATGTCCCTGGGTCTTCCCATCTGCTGGATCATACCTCCGTTCATAACTGCGATTCTGTCAGAAATGGCCAGGGCTTCTTCCTGATCATGGGTGACGTAAACCGTCGTAATTCCCACCTCCTGCTGAATTTCCTTTATGACCGTGCGCATATCCACCCTCAGCTTTGCATCCAGATTGGAGAGCGGCTCATCCATGAGCAGCACATTTGGACGAATCACGATAGCCCGGGCCAGGGCGACCCGCTGGCGCTGGCCTCCCGACAGTTTTTCAGGAAGCCGGTCCTGATACTGGTCTATTTTTACAGTCTTCATGATCTCATCCGCTTTTTCCGCGATTTCAGCCTTGGAGAGTTTCCGCAATTTCAGACCATATGCAACATTTTCTTTTACCGTCATATGAGGGAAGATGGCATAATCCTGAAAAACCATGCCGATATTACGCTTGTTAGCCGGTATGTTGTTAATCACTTTTCCGTCGAATTTAATTTCTCCACCTTCCACGGAATTAAACCCCGCAATCATTCGTAGCAGCGTTGTTTTTCCACACCCGGAAGGGCCTAACAGGGTAAAAAATTCTCCGTTTTTAATATGTGCGGTCAAATCCGGTATTATGGTAATCTTACCATTATCATACTGTTTCACCACATTTTCTATATCAATTCTTACACTCATGATCATTTCCTTTTTAAGAGAATCCACAGCGCCTAAGCGCCGCAGATCCCATCAATTGCTGCAATAAAATTAATCCGTAAAAATATCCTTAAACCGTTCCAGATAAGATTGGGTATTTTCCAGTGTATGATATACATCCTCTACCAGAACATGCATTTCTGCAATATCCTTCATTCCTTCCGGAGCAGGTGCTTTGCCATTTGCGCCCCGGGCGTTTAAGGTAGCCGAAGCTTCCGTCTGTACCTCTACGGATGTCACATAGTCCACAAATTTCTTTGCATTTTCCAAGTTTTTACATCCTTTGATAATCTGGACTGTGCTGGCTGAAACAAGAATGCCTTCCTTTGTGTAAACTGCTTCAACCGGATATCCATCGCTGATTAAATCCGTAACGTACCCCTCATGTGTCAGTCCTACCACGTATTCGCCATCTGCAACACCTTTGCCAACTCCCGAGGAACTGGAAAGCAGTTTCCCATCCAGATTAGCGATAAATTCTTTGATAAATTCCCATCCTTTTTCTTCGTCTTCACCCCCCATCGCCATAAGCATGTTGGTGAGATGCTGCATCCCTGTGGAAGACTGGGCCGGATCCACAAATGCAATTTTTCCCTTGAGTTCCGGGTTCAGCAGGTCCTCATATCCCTTTATCTCAATATCTCCAATCAGATTTGTGTTGATAATCAGGCAGAAAGGCAGTACATTATAGCTTGTAATAGTTCCGTCCACATTTTTACAGGAGTCTATCTGCTGCTCTTCGTATGCTGAGGTATAAGATTCAAAATATTTTGAATAAGGCAGTACTACGGAAGGAGTTCCGCCAAACTGAACGTCAGCCAAAGGATTCTCCGCTTCCGCTTCGATTCGTTTCAGCAATTCTCCGGTACCTGCTGAAACGATCTCCGTTTCAATACCGGTCTGGGCTTCAAAGCCAGATATGTAAAGATCAATTTCGCTCTGGTCCGCAGCCGTATAAATCACCAATTTTCCCCCACCTTCTGCTTTGGAGTTCTCCGGAGCTGCTTGTTTTTCCCCTTCCTTCTCTGCTGTATCCGCTTTCACCGTTGTCTCCTTAGCCTGGGTTTCAGCTGTGCCGGCATTCTTGCTGCCGGTACCGCACCCGGTAATTGAGAACACCATACAGCCAGCCAACAACATCGAAATCAATTGTTTCTTTTTCATTTAAATTACCTCCTTTTGTTTAAGTTGTTTTAATTTACGTTCAACTTTTTCTTTTCTTTAGTATAATTGCATAAGTGTTGTGAAACAATCCCGTTTCCGCCATAAATATCCTCAAAAATGAACTGAAAAAACCGCCAGGTTAAACCTGGCGGTAAAAATACTGTTTTATCATAGTCTCCGGCACTTGCCATGTATTCTTTTTCAAATATCAGCCCGATTAGTCGTCGGTCATATACTGGAACAACATCTTCATCACACACCTGCCCCTTGAATTTAAGATACACAGATAATTCCCTCTGGCAGCCACAACTACGCTTGGGGTTGCCAGATAAAGGAATTCATTTTCCGCTGATGCATAAATCACTTCTCCATTATCATCCAGAACCAGTTTATCATAACTGTCCTGATCGGAAACCAAATTCATCTGATAGGAAGAATAGATAAGATTATCACGTTCCATCATTTTCCGCTCACCACTGAACAAATAGCATTTTCCATCATTCCGTTTCATAGCCTCAGGATAGGTCCTTGCTAAAAACGTATGATCCGCCACCAATTGTACAGTGCTTTCCTGATTAAATTTTCCGTTCAGCACATACCGTTCACCACTCACAGGATTCTCAATTATGATCTGCCCGTCTCCTATGTATCCGAAATATCCATCTCCCAAAACCATTGAATATCCGGTTCCATCCGAGGATGTGAGCACTTTGCCATCAGTATCACAGACTTGTATTTTCCCGTCCTCCTCTACCGTATAGCATGGTTCATTTTTATAGTATTCTACTTTTTTTTCTTTTCCGGCCGTCACTTTCATCTTCTCCCGGTCATAAATAACAGAATCCTCAACACTGGAAAACACGATCCACTTTCTGCCCAATACGGAGGGGGTGTACGGGGTTGTACTGGCTTCCAGATAACTGCCAATCTTATGAACATGCAGGGGATACTCCCAAACATCCGCCGGAATTTCCCTGCTGTCAAAAATATCTGTCCCATCCAAATTCCATATCACATAATTATCCTCTTCAAATACCATAATGCCGATATTATTTACAGATAGTTCATAGGCCGGCCGGCCATATCTGGTAAAGTCAATACTCTTCACTAAATTCAGATGTTTATCAAAAATTTCTATATTTGACCTGTCCTCTGCATAACTCCAGATATAATCTTCCAAAAATACCGCGTACCTGTCCTTAATCTCCTTAATCTTTTTTCCCGTCCTGTCAAACAATGTACATGCCAGGTTTCCCTGATCTCCCCACCTATCGCCAACATAGAAATCATTCCATTCTCTTATGTTATCATATTCAAATGGTATAATCGTCTCATCCGTGCCAAATTTCACAACACCAGCCTGCCCGCTTTTCTTATCAATAGCCTCTACCGGCTGTTTCAACTCCAGTAAACCGACAAAATTGTAATTATAGCTTCTATCCTGCTCCACACAATTTAATTGCCTGTCAATGATAAAGCTCCCTTGCCCGTTGCCTAAAATATCTTTATTCACAACCAGCCTTTGATTCTCACCAAAATCAAGGACTTCATCCAATAGTTCCTCATCTTCCCGAAACAGTTCCTTAGTTTCCTTCACATCACTGACTGCAACATATCCCATACTCTCTACAAATATCTGCCCGTTTTCGCTTGTCAGCCATTGAAACAGACGGTAAGCATTGGAATCTTTCGGCTCATCTTTCCGTACCGCAGCATAAAATTCGTTGACATAAGGATAGGTACCTTTTCTGATTGTATTGTTATCAGGCATCACCTGATCGACTCCCATCAGCCGCAGGCCCGGCATGTGATACATATTGTGTGCATAGTAATAAACAGAATATCCCAGCGCATTTTCTTCATTATTATAGTCTGCAAGATCTTCGATCAGTTCTCCCATCTCATTGGAAACCAGTTCCACAGGCGCCTCTGCCATCTCCACATTCTTCATAATCAGTTTTTTCATCAATGTCTGGCTTCCTGAGCCCTCCGGGCGCTGAAATGCCGCAATCTCTTTATTCTGACCACCTACCTCTGACCAGTTTTTTATTTTCCCTGAATAGATATCCACTATCTGATGACCGCTTAGAGATTGAACCGGATTACCTTCATTCGTTAAAAATACGAGCGCATCCTTTCCAATGGGCCGTATATCCAGTTCCACCCCATGTTCCTGCGCCGCCTCATAAACCTTTTCAGCCGGTTCATAAGCGATTGCCAGGTCACTGCTCTTATAAATTAACCCCAGATAAGAATTTGTAGTTTTATCGTGAGAAATATCAGTCTCCGCCTCATCTTTAGATGCCCCTGTGGACAAACGGTAGAGCGCCTGAGACAGGGGTATGGTGGCTGTAGACCCATTTACCCTTGGATAATCCTCTTTACTCATGACCGGAACATTTAAAATTCCTATTTTTTTATCTGAGAGGGTATTTTCTTCAGGATTTGATTTTGAGGGATCTGTCTCATCTTCTCCTGCCTCCTCTGAGCGTTCGCTGCTTTCTTCTATTAAATTTTCGTCACTTTCTTCTATGTATTCTCCTGTTTCAAACGTTTCCGCCTGAAGTGAATTTCTGTTCTCTTCCGTATTTCCATTTTGACATGATGTTGATGTGAACAAGACCGCCGACAGAATTAATGATAAATACAAGTTTTTCTTTCTCATAACACCCTCCCTTTCCTGATTTTCTGCGTTTTTAAGAGCGCTCAAACCGCGTACTGGTTACTTTCATTATACTGGAATCTAAAAGCTTTTTCTTTTACTATTTTATTATTATTTGCTTATATTTAGGGATCTACGGGATGAAATGCACGTTTAGCCAGATGTAAAGCAGTATAACGCAGCTTATTCGTCTTACCCAGCTCTTCCCAAAAAAAGAGTTTCTGATGTCAAAAGCCCATCCAGAAACTCTTTCTTAATGTTTGCAGATTTACAAAATAGTAAATGTATCCTCCAACAACAGCCAATTAGCTAAAAACAACTGCATAATCTGCCAGTAGCCGGCGCCCGTAAGTCCATACTCCTTAATCAAATCGAATTTAGCCTTCATACTCCTTACGTCTTCAAACCATACTTCATGCTGAATCCCATACTGCCAATAGCGGAAATAAGGCGCCATAGCCGTTTCATCAAAATAAATATTCACTCCATGGTCAATGGCGCTCTGCACTGCCTCCCTGTTGCTGATTGTAGTCGCTTTTGTTTCTCCCCTCACAAACGGGAGCGGCCAGTCATAGCCATAGTTTGGAATTCCCAGGCTGATTTTTTCTCTTGGAATTTCAGTCAACGCATATTCAACTACACGTCGTACCATATTAATTGGAGCTACGGCCATAGGAGGGCCGTATGTATATGAACTGACAACGCTATGGTAATCGAATTAATTTTCGTACCGGTCATTTCCCCACCATTCCGGAACCAGCTCTTTAAGGGTTACTGTTCTACGGCTTTCATAATCCATCAATATCTCAATATCTTTACTGCTGGAATCCAGCTGCATCATAAACTCCCGACAAGCGCAGCAGGGTGATGCAGCCCTGCCATCCGGATAAACCGTGGCAATTTTATCAATTTTATTTTCACCATTCGTTATCATATTAGCTATGGCACTTCTTTCCGCACACATTCCTAAACCACAGGAGGTATCTATACAAACTCCCACATAAATATTTCCTGCCTGAGTTAATATAGCCGATGCAACCCCTCCGCCATTTATAAATGGTGACACAACTCTGCGATTCTGTACCTTTTTAGCCTCACTATATAATTTTTCCCAAATGTCCATCCTGCCTTCTCCCTTAGTTTTCTTATATTGTATCTCTAACTATGGTAAAAGAAAAGCCCACATCAATCGGCCTTATCTTTCAAGGGCGTTTCTCCCTTTGCCTTGTTTCTCTGATTTTAGGCAATACTTCCTCCGCGATCTTCTCTAAAATAAAGTTAACTTCCTCCGGGTCTGTTACACAGTAATCATCATGGAATATATAAGTTATCTCCTGCTTTTTTAACTCCTTAACCTTTGCCATGAGCACACCTCCTCATGAATATACATATGTGTCTCTGCTTGTATTTGTTGTCTGTATTGCAGTCCTTCCGACCACTTCTTTTCCATGTTTTCGACCTGATGGTATTGTCACTTTAACCAAACAGTCTCATATTTAGTGAATACTCTTCACCTATTCATTGCAATATTTTCACTTATATCGTATTATTATTATAAAGATAAAAAATACAGTTAATACGGAAATTTATGCCATTAAACAGCCTCTGGCTATTTAATAATAAAGAATAAAGGGGTATACATTATGAAAAAAGCAAAGTTATTTCTAGTCACACTTGCTATGACTGCTGCAATGAGCATCTCTGCCTTGGCCGGACAATGGCAGCAGGATTCAACCGGATGGTGGTATCAAAACGATGACGGCACCTATCCTACTGCTTGTTGGCAGTGGATTGATGGCGATAATGATGGAACGGCTGAATGTTATTATTTTGATAATTCAGGATATTGCTTAATGAATACTACTACGCCTGATGGAAATACTGTAGATAAAAACGGCGCTCTCATGGTATCCGGCATTGTTCAAACGAAAACAAATAAGCAAAGCAGCAACACATCACAAAATAGCAATACATCCCAGACCGCCACTAAAGCGGACACGTCTTCCCAAACCACTTCTAATGTAAGTAAAACCGTATGGCTTTCTGCAACCGGGGAAAAATATCATTCAATCCCTAACTGCGGCAGAATGAATCCTGATAAAGCCAGACAGATTTCCCTTTCAGAAGCGCTTGAGATGGGATATACTCAATGCAGTAAATGCTATTAAAAGGAGGCTTTTTCTTATGAACAAACAGAAACTATTTCTTACAGTTATCTTGGCACTTTCTCTCACCGGATGCTCAGCTCCCGCAGATCATTCTGCTGAAATTGAGAGCCTCGTAGATCAAGTTGAACAACTGCAACAGGATATCGACGATTTGAAATCTCAACTGGAAACAACACCTGAAGCAATACCGGCAGAAACGACCGCTAGAGAATCAGCCTTGGAAGAAACTACGGCTAAAAGTGAACCAACAGCTCAACAGGGAATTCCTGTAGCACTTGGTGAAACCATTACCACTGAAAACATGGAAATTACAATTAACAGAGTAGAACTTACCTACGATGTGCTCCCTGATGATACCTCTCACTCCTACTCACATTATGAAGCTGATGCAGGAAATGTTTACCTTCATCTGGATACAGATATTAAAAATCTTGGAAAACAAAATTTACCATGTGATGAGCTCATGAAGGCAATTGCTGATTACAATGATGGATATACCTATTCAGGAATTGCAACACCTGAAGATGGAGAAGATGATTTTACCTATGCAAATATTACATCTATTAAGCCTTTGCAGACCTTGGGCGTACATTTTCTCTTTGAATGTCCGCAAGAAGTAGAAGAGACTGATAACCCTCTTTTCATTCTCTTAACACCGACTGGGACAAAAGAAAGTTATAAATTAATTGTACGGTAATTTTAAAAATGCCTCCGGCAAACTTATAGACGTTTACATATAACAGTATCAGAAAGGAAGTGTCCCCATGCCATTCTCCCAAATACAGAGCTATACATCCCAAGACTACTGGAATCTGCCAGATGGAGAACGCGCCGAACTAATCGAAGGCCATTTCTACGCCATGGCACCTCCCGGCTTTAAACATCAAAAGCTTATATCTGAATTCACCCAAATTATCGGCAGTTACATCAAAAGAAATCATGGAAACTGCGAGGTCATCCCAGCTCCTTTTGCTGTCAATCTGGATGCGGAAGACAAAAACTGGGTGGAACCAGACATATCAGTCATCTGTGACAAGAAC
Source organism: Clostridiaceae bacterium (assembly GCA_018378255.1). Classification (GTDB taxonomy): domain Bacteria; phylum Bacillota; class Clostridia; order Lachnospirales; family Lachnospiraceae; genus CHH4-2. Next base: position 12,808 of record JAGZXV010000138.1, read on the forward strand.
AAACTGACTGACCGTGGCTGCTCCGGAGCTCCTGACTGGATCATAGAAATCGTATCTCCCAGCAGCCGTAAAATGGATTACAACCGGAAAAACGCCCTCTATTCAGAATCCGGCATCCGGGAATATTGGATCGTTGATCCGGAAAAAGAACGAACAACCATATATCATTTTGAAGAAGATGCCGCTCCGGCTATTTACACCTTTAGCCAGGATCTCACCGTCGGCATTTACAGTGATTTCACCATTAATATTGCTGAATTGCTGAAATAAACCCATGGGTCGAACAGGCATGTTGAAAATGCAATAGCCGTCCCACTCTTATTCATTTGAGGGGATGGCTAAAATTATGCCCTTGAAGCAGACCAACGCCAATGTAACTCCCTCATTCCTTATTCTTTCCTGTACTTATTTTTACCTCAAATAATATAATAGTACAGGAAGGAGATGTCAATATGCCATATCTTATGTATCTGAGAAAAAGCAGGGCTGATAAAGAATCCGAAGCCCGCGGCGAAGGTGAAACTTTGGCCCGCCATGAACAGCTTCTGACCCAGCTCGCTCTAAAAATGAACCTGACTGTCGAGGCGGTCTATAAAGAGTTGGTCTCCGGCGAAACCATTTCCGCCCGCCCCAAAATGCAGCAGCTTCTCATTGAGGTCATGCAGGGCAAATGGGACGGCGTCCTTGTCATGGAAGTTGAACGTCTGGCCCGCGGCGATACCAAGGACCAGGGAACCGTAGCCGAGGCATTTAAATTCAGCAATACCAAAATCATTACCCCCTTGAAAATCTTTGATCCCAGCAACGAATATGATGAAGAATACTTCGAATTCAATCTCTTTATGTCCCGCCGTGAATATAAAACAATTAACCGCCGCATTCAGCGAGGCCGTATAGCCGCATTTAAAGACGGATGGTATATTGCCGGGCTCGCTCCATACGGTTACGAAAAAGTTAAGCACAAGGGAGATAAAGGCTGCACACTGGAAATGAAAGAAGAGGAAGCCAAGGCTGTACGTCTGATTTACGATCTATATACAATTGGAGAACTGCAGGATGACGGAAGTTATCTGCACTTGGGGTCCTATCAGATACGTGACCGCCTTAACCAGCTATCCGTTCCATCCCCCAGCCATGGCTCCTGGTCTGCTTCTGCTGTTCTGGATATCCTGCAAAACCCCATCTATTATGGATATCAGCGCTGGAGCTGGCGGAAAGTGGAAAAAAAAATGATCGGTGAAAGTATTATCGAAAGCAGGCCAAAAGATGAAAACTGCCCAAAAGTCCGTGGACGTCATACTCCAATCATTTCAGAAAATACGTTTATGCTGGCTAAGCGCATACGAGAAAGCAAACTTTACCCAGTATTAACCGACACCACTCTGCAAAATCCCCTGACCGGCCTGATCTGTTGTGCAAAATGTAATACACTGATGTGCAGGCAGCTCAGCAATACAAAGGATCATTATCCGATTCTCCGCTGTCCCAACAGCAAATGTAGCAACATTTCCTCCCCTCTGTATTTAATTGAAGAAAAATTGATCTCAGGCCTGGAGGAATGGCTCCCAAATTACGAACTGAAATGGAAAGAACAGAATAACAAACTGACAGTAAATTCAACTACTGAAATGCTGAACGCCTCCATTAAGAAGATGGAAACCGAACTGGACCTGACTGAGCGGCAGATAATAAACACCTTTGATTATTTAGAACAGGGAATCTATTCCCCTGAAACTTTTCTGGAACGCCGCAAACTGCTGGAAAACAAAAAAAGCTCCCTGAATCAGGAACTGGATCAATTAAATGCAGATCTTAAAACTTTCAAAAGACGTGAAGAAACTATCATAAACTTTATCCCCAAAGTAAAACGTATACTCGATGTCTATTGGGCAGTTGACGATGTCTGCACGCGCAATTCAATGCTCAAATCAATTATCGATCACGTCGAATACTTGAAAACAGAACGCAGCAAAAAAGGCCAGCGAAACAATGCATCCTTCCTTTTACATATATATCCGAAACTTCCTGAAAACCTTTGACCACAATATCAAATTTTTCTTTTACCATAGAGCAGCAGGCACATATGTATACCCCCACTCATAAGTCATCAGCAGTACCCTGTTAGCCGCCTCACCTAATAACCGATAGTCAATGCCCTCATACAACAGCCCTCTCTGTTTTCCTGACGTCTTAGGTGCTAAAGCCACGGACACCGGATAACCAAACAGATTCATCACCTGAGTCAGCAGCTTTACAAAATCTGCAAAATTAACACGATCCTCCGCCAGTACATACTCAAAATCCACATCAACGCCGCCAAATCCTTTCTCCAGCATTGTACGCCCCAGCTCCCAGATCAAATGTTCCTGGACTTTGGGATTTTGCACTAAAACCGAAACCAGATTATTATTAAACCTTCCATCAGCGCCTAACGGAGTTAATGTCAATATAGGGCGCACACCTGCAGCTCTAGCCTTTTGAATCATCCAGTCATCAGATGCCATTGGAGGAATCAAATCACCTTCTATTGTAAAACCATAGGAAAATACTGACAAATCCGTCAGAAAAGGAAGCGTTTCACTCAATGTATCCGATTCAATAAATGGATATGCATACCCATTCACATGAAGCGGCGGCTTTTCACCCATATTAGGATAATCGTTAATTAAAACCGCCTGGCCGACAGCCAGACGGTATGGATAAGCGATTTGATTGTCCAAAATGAGTGTTTCAACGGGAATTCCAAATTTTGCAGCAATCGAATCCACACTATCTCCCCGCCGGACAACATATATATTCATTCTGTCACCTATCATATCATGTTGGTTATAATATATGTTGAAAACCCCCTGCCGGTTACGAAATATCACCTTATTATATACCTGTTTATTCTATATCCGCTTTTATCCACAATCTCATTATTGTCTCTGCCAACTAATGAAAAGTGATTTTTGAACCAAAAATGAAATTAAAAAAAGATCCCCGTTTCCAGGAATCTTATCCAATAAGCAATCTATTCATCTAATACTACCACATATGTACCCTCAAAACCACACACTGAATCTATATCTTTTCCGGCATCCCTGCCGTTCCATCCGTTCCGGTCTTTCACCGGTTCCTCTTCCTAAACCAACTTGGTTAAGCCCTCGACCGATTAGTAACAGTCAGCTGCACATGTTGCCATGCTTCCACCTCTGCCCTATCTACCTCGTCGTCTTCAAGGGGTCTTACTACTTGCGTATGAGATATCTCATCTTGAGGGGGGCTTCACGCTTAGATGCCTTCAGCGTTTATCCCTTCCCGACTTGGCTACTCTGCCATAGGGTTGATCCCTAACAGATACACCAGCGGTCAGTCCATCCCGGTCCTCTCGTACTAAGGACAGCTCCTCTCAAATATCTTACGCCCACGCCGGATAGGGACCGAACTGTCTCACGACGTTCTGAACCCAGCTCGCGTACCGCTTTAATGGGCGAACAGCCC
>JAGZXV010000139.1 GCA_018378255.1 Clostridiaceae bacterium
GCCAATCACGGAGGTAATGGCATGATTACAAAAACCAGACTGCATTCCGACGGAACCTATTCTCTCTGCCGGGAATACGACGAAGCCAATATAACCCTGTTTCCCCTTAATGTAGATGGTTCCATCTCATCCCCTAGTCACATTATCCGTCTTACCGGCAATGGACCAAGAAAATCTCAAAAAAGTTCCCATCCGCACAGCATCATGGCTTCACCGGATGGTAAAATCTTTATCGTATGTGATTTTGGAGCTGACCGTATCTACTCATTTACAATAGACCGGCAAAAAAACATCCTTAAAACCGCATATGAATACAAAGTTCCTGCGGGAAGCGCGCCCAGGTACAGCGCATTCCATCCAAAAAAGCCTTATTTCTTCGTCAATAATGAAGTGCGTCCCTATGTGGAATCATTCCTCTACGCAGAAAATGGAACCTTTGAGAAGGTAGATGAACTTTATGTCCTCCCTGATAATGCTGTTCCGGATCAACTTCCGCTGATTTCCGATATTCGTATTCACCCTACAGGAAAATATCTTTATAATCTTTCCCGTACCTATAATACGGTAACAGTTATCGGAATTAACGAAACTACCGGAAAAATGAAAATACTTCAGCTGTTAGAATTGACCGGTGATTTTCCAAAAGGATGCAATATCTCACCTGACGGCAGCTATTTATACATAGCAATGAAAAAAAGCGGTGAAGTACTGCTCTGCCGCATAGCGGAAAATGGGCTTTTAACTCTTTCTGATCTGCGTTTTCCCGTACAGAATGCCGCTAACATAACCTTTTATGAATCTGGCACCAATTAAATATCAGGAGGTAAAAAATATGTCACTTGGAATTATTAAAACTACTGCCGGACTTGCCCAGGGTGTGGAATTGGACGGAAAATACAAAGGCACCACTATTTTTAAAGGGATCCCCTACGCAGCCCCTCCTGTTGGCCGGCTGCGCTGGGCACCTCCGGAAGACCCGGTTCCTTGGCAGGGTGTCCGCCGTTTCGATGATTACGCGCCAGACGCCGTCCAATTTTATTCCGATGCTTACAATCCTCAGACTTATGCTTCGATGAGCGAAGACTGCCTCTATCTAAACATTACAACCACAGCCACCTCCTCCAAAGATAGACTTCCGGTTCTGCTCTGGCTTCATGGCGGCGGACTGACCAATGGTTCCTCCCATAATGAAATGATGTTAACACTGGCCCAAAAAGGAATTGTAGTGGTGAGCATCTCTCATCGCATCAATATGTTTGGCTACATTGCCCTTCCTCAGTTAAGCGCTGAACAGGGAAAAAGCGGAAACTATGGTCTTATGGATCAGATAAAAGCACTGGATTGGATTACCGATAATATCAAATTCTTTGGCGGAGATCCTGATAACATCACCTCTGCCGGTGTATCAGGCGGATGCCAAAAAGCATGTATTCTGGCCGCAATTCCAGCAGCCAAATCCCGTATCAAAAAAATTTTCAATGCCAGCGGTTTAAAATGGATGCAAACTCCTTTCCCAACCGTTAAAGAGGCAGAAAAAAACGGGCAGGCTTACCTTAAATACATCGGAATTGATCCTGATACGTCTCTGGAAAAACTACGCAGTATGGATGTTGATACCATACACAAACCGGTTCCCCGGCATATCTATCCCGGAGATATGGTGTATGACGGCCAACTGATCCCTGCGCCTTCCTTCAGGGAAGTCTTTGACCTGCATCTCCCTTCCGGAGTATCTTTTATCAATGGTACCGCGTTGGGAGAAGCCAATATTTTCGCAACTCCGGAGACTTCAGGCGTATATAGTGCTTATCTGGAAACCAGAACTATCAAAAACAAAAAAGAATTTTTTCTCCATTTCAAAAAACTACTCGGGCCATTATATAATCGTTATGATTTCCCAAGCCTGGTATCCGTCACAGACGAAAATGCCTATACCACAGCACGCTACTTAGGATCGTTGGGCCTAGCCAGACAGGGCGGCAATAACCACAGCCGCAATGTAATGCTAAACCGCCTGTTTGGAGATTATCTCAGCCATCGCAGCCAAAACAATAAAGCCTTCACCTATCTTTGGGGGCTCCTTCTTCCCTGCCCAGACGAGGACATTGGTACTGACCGGGATCCTCAAAAACTTTTGGCACAGCATGGTACTGATATGTGGTTTTTCTCCGGCTCCCTGATTGATGGCCTTCATGAGGAAAAACCCTGGCGCGGTTCGGATTACAAACTCTCCCTTATCACCTTAGAATACTTCTCTAACTTTATCAAATACGGTGATCCTAACGGTGAATGCCTTCCACCATGGCCGGCTTCCAGCAGCAATTATGGCTATCTGCATTTTACTGCAGACCAAATATCAGAAAATAAGGGGCTGTGCAGTCCCCTTGACCATCTGATACGCGATTTCGTCATACAGGAATATCAGCTCAATTCCGGGAAGAATACGGGGTGTTTCGAGTGAACAGACAGAAGTCAGAATGTTTAAATCCGGCATTATGCAGATGGCTGACCACTCATGCCAGCCAAGCAATAGAATTTGACATGGGCCCCCGGGTAGGAGTCATAACCGCCTATTGCTTAAAAAAAGGTATCTACAATCTTTACTTACCCAGACCCCACAAAAGCGGCAACCCATTTGCGTTTTGGGCTCACCTGGCAGTGGGGGAAGAAAAGGCAATGCTTATTGATTCCGGACACGGACTTGGTGATTTAAAAAGTGTGATAGATGAATTGTCCGGCGGAAAACAGTTATATGTAGTCAATACTCATTTTCACGGTGATCATACACTCGGTTATTATCAGTTTTCAAAGGTTTTCTGTCATGAGCTGGAAGCTCCTGCATTGACAGAACGAATGTATCCCAATTACTTTATGGACTTTTGCAAAAATGATCTGGATCCTGATTACTATCAGCCGGGAGATATTATCCCCTTTCAGCCATACAAGGTTATCCCTTGTCAAAACCATTATACGTTTTCTCTTGGAGCAGGTCATGAAATTGAGCTGATCTGGTTACCAGGCCATACCAGCGGAAGCTGCTGCTATCTGGATAAAAAGAACCGGATTATTTTTTCCGGTGACGCGCTGCTGACAAATCAGCCGGTGAAAATCAGTGCCCGGCGTAAACCACTGGATGGACAGGTTTTCAGCAATGTAACATCTTATTATAAGGAATTAAAAAAACTGGCTGACCGGGTCAGTGAATTTGATTTTATCTGCGACGGCCATACTCTGCCCTATACCTCTTCCAAGATCGTCCACACTCTTATAAAGATTTGCCAACAGATCCTAATGGCACCTAATCATGATTTTGCAGAATTCCGGCGTAAAAACGGTTCCATCAGCAAAGTAAAATCCATAGGAGATACCGGGATTATGTATATAGACGAAACTGTATATACTCCAAAATAACAGCTAATGTACAAAAAATGCTGAACAGTCAATTCTATGATTATAAAAAATTGACTGTTCAGCATTCTTTATTCAAAGCCTTTTTCCATGTTCCGGACCGAAAGTGAATCTACCTCCTCTCATGGCATATTCCTGTTATTTCAAATCAGTCTTCCTGATCCGATCAGCGGAATAGATAATGGAAGATCCCTTCCACTCACTTCGCCTTATCGTCGGATCTTCAAGTAATCTTTTTTTGGTTTTCTCTTCTCTGGGATCCTCCAGCCCAAGATAGGTGGGAGAACTAATATCCATCTTCCCCTCCACACCTTCTATGATCCGTTCACAATTTTCAATCAAAATATCAATCATATCCGAATCCAGAGGCGCCCCGTTATGTGCAGGGCAGATTAAGTCAATCTGCTCTTTTCTTTTCCTGAGTTTTAACAAATTATCCCTATATTTTTCTACACAGGCATCCTCCCGGTCATATCCCTGTATCAGTACCTGGCCGGACTCTATCTCATCTCCTGCAAACAGTATTCCATATCCATGATCCAGATAAAGCATACTTCCCGGACTGTGACATCCCAACGCAATTGCTTCCACCACACGTTCTCCCAAATCAATAATAAATCCATCAGGAATCGGTATTGGTTCATAATCAAAATTATAATCCGCAGGGTTCTCCCTTGGAAACACTTTTTTACAAATCGCCGCATCATGACGGGATATGTAAATAGGGCAGTCCCTAAAATCTCCGTTAGAAGCCGTATGATCAAAATGCCCATGAGTATTGGCGGCTATCAACGGCAAACTGGTGATACCTTCAATATATTCTCTTATATTATTGCGGTTTTGTCCCGGATCAATTACCAGCGCTTTCTCCCTGCCTATCAAAAGATAGGTCACCGCACTGTCCGCTCTTCCGTGAATATACCAGGTATCCGGACGAATCAACCGTCTTGTAAAATCACGCTCTTCTTCAAATCTTTTCATCATTTCACCTCTATCTAGTTCTACCCCTGATTTTTCAGGCACCCGGATTCGTAACCATAGTTGAACTGCACAGTTTTTCTCCTTTATAAATAACCGGTACCTCAAACTCCGCCTTTCCTACACTAAAAAGACGTCTTCCTGTTCATTTCCATTAATTTTTACATCCTCCGATAATTATCACATCATATTTAAACACGGGCATCAATGTAGTTGATAACCGCCGTACCCACGCATTTTGATTTTCCTTCCCCCTTTCTGGTTTTAATAACCAGATAATCCTCATCCGGTTTTCGGATGATTTCCCTTGCGCACTTCAAAAGGTCTGTAATTTTTTCTTTTGAAGATTCTGGCACTCCATGTCCATCCATCAATACATCAAACTCCGGCAGCCTTTTTGATAAATCCTGAAGGCCTTTATAAAATGCCGTCACTGTAGCGAATTGATGGTTTGGATACTGTTCTGAAAAAGGGCTGGAAAGAGTGGTGGGAAATGGTTCCATAACAGCATCTCCTGAAAACAAAATCCGATTCTGTTTATCTAAAAATGCGGTTTCACCCGGACTGTGTCCGGAAAGCAGAATAGCCTCCAGCTTATATCCTTCACCCAAATCAAAAACTGTGTGATTTTCAAAGCCCCTGATCTTATACTCTTTAAAGCAGATTACATCTTCTTCCTCATAAAAATCATGATCCACAATTTCCAGACAGAATTCGCTCCAATACTCCGGATACATATGGCTTTTTAAAATAAACGCATCCAATTGGCTGATCCATACTTCTTCATACTGATAATTTCCCAAAGAATGATCTCCGTGAAAATGTGTATTAACAACAATATACTCTTTTCCTTCCGCAAACCTGTCCAGAACTGCCCTCAAATCCCCTATTCCGAAACCTGTATCAATCACCATCGCCTTCTCTGGCCCGATAATCAAATAAGACCACGTATCTCCTCCAGCATGCGGTGCTTTTGTCAATATGCCATAAACATTTTCCCGAAACTGAAATATTCTGCCGGCCCTATATCCATCTATATGGATCTCTTCTGACTGATGCTCAAAAAGCCATGTATCCACCATCGGTTTTGTCCCCATAAAAGCGGCCTCCTTATTCAAATTTTTAAAATAAAATACTTAATTTCATTTTAAACAATTTCAGTAAATTAAACAATAGTTTTTCCATCAGTCAAAAATAACGAATAAATAGTGTTCTTCTAAGGGGCATTAAACCGTATCCTACCGAAATAATTACGTTAAGACAGTCTTTTGACAATTCTTCTTCCGTTACAAAAACGGCACGGCTGCATTCTCATGACTACGGATGTTCTAAACTAAAACCTCATTTTTTTCACACCACCCCATCCGGAATAGTGAATTCCACCGCCCCCATATATCCAGGAGCCACTTCGTATTCATCAAAAGCGATTACCAATTCGCCACTCTCATTAAAGTAGAAGCTTTCTTCTCCGGTAATGCCCTTGAAATCTGATTCCGGCACTTCGGAATTGAGGAAATAGACGATGTTTTCATCTGCTGCCATCTGTGCCTCCATCTGTTCTTTAATATTCCGGCTGATCTTTTCTTTATAGTCCGGCGTATCCTTAAAAAGACTGTCCAGGGTCAGAATCTCCCCCGTCTTTTTATCAACTGTAAATATCTTGACATACTGTGTTCCGCTTCCTATTGCCAGCGTGGTGTTGATTCTGAGGGACAGATACTGTTCACTGTCTGTAACCACTTCGTAGTCAGATGTCAGGCTGTAATTTCCCTGGCCATTATTTGCTTTTAATTCATCCTCGTATTGCTTAATCAGGGCCTGGGCATATTCTTCAATTGATTTATTCAGACCGTCCGCTGCCTGGCTGTTTTCCGTCTCGATTTTCGGGATCTGGATTTCGGCTTCAAAATGGTCAGTATGGTCTTCATAGGTGCGGAAAGTGACAACTTTGGCAATTGCCCCGATTACAGGAATCTGTTCCATGGCATTGGCTATGGCCGGATTGACATTGGTGAGAACCGTGATCGCTAAAACTGCGGCAGCAGCGGTAACTCCTGTGTTTTTCATATATTTCGATATTTTTATGATTTTACTCTCCTTTTTGCCCGTTTCAATTCCTTTTTTTATACGTTCTAATGCCTGGTCCGGCACAGGAATCTCTTCATATTTTCTTTTCATTTCTTCCATATCCTTATTGCTTGACATATTACGCAGGCTCCTTTCTCCTATAACGCTCCGGGTTCCAGATTCACCCGCAATTTTTTTAATGCCCGGTACAGCCTGGATTTAACCGTGTTAATGTTCTCCTCCATGACTTTGGCAATGTCCTCCAGTTTCATATCTTCAAAAAACCTTAAAATGATGACGGTACGGTCTTTTTCTTCCAGCACATTTAAAAGCTCCGCTACCTCCAGCCCTGAATCGGGCGGCTCATATACGGATTCTTCTATCTCATCCACAAGGTTTTCCCGCTTTTTCTTTCGTAATAAATCAATGGATACGTTCATGACAATCCGGTATATCCAGGTCTCCAGATACTCCGGCTGACGTATTTTTTTACAATCTTTGATAGCCCGGTATGCGCTTTCCTGTACTGCATCCAAGGCGTCATTTTCATTTTTCAGATAGCTGTATGCCAGCCTGTAATACTTTTGGTAATTGTCCAAAAGAAGTCTTTTCACTTCCGGTTCTGTTTGGTTCAATCCGCTTTCTCCTTTCCTGCTGTTCTATTTATTTGACGGTCCGGGCAGCCAAAAAGTTTCAGAGCAGAAAAATATTATAATTGAAAAAAATACCATATTTACACTGATGTAAAATATGGTATCTTTATTTTAGAGTGTGTTTGAAAATTGCTTTCCGTCAGATGTGCGTCACAGTTTGCGGTATATTTGTCCCGAATGAAGGGTGCATAGCGGGCTATGTAACCTGAATACGGGGAAAATATACCGCAAAGCGGGGCGCGCAGATGGCGGAAAAGAATTTTCAAACACGATCTAACCTATATTATGCCTTTTTTAATGATCCGTCAATCATTATAACGGAAACGTTAAACGGAATGTCTTTTCCGCTCTGTTCAACAGCCTTCTTTACGGCCCATTCAATTCCTCCGCAGCAGGGTACTTCCATTCTGGCTACGGTAATGCTCTTTATCCGGTTATTTTTTATGAGTTCGGTCAGCTTTTCCGAATAGTCCACATCATCCAGCTTAGGGCATCCGATCACAGCCACTCTGTTCTTCATAAAACGGTTATGGAAATCGCCGAACGCATATGCAGTACAGTCCGCGGCAATTAAAAGATCCGCATCGTCCAGATAAGGCGCCTTTAACGGGAGCAGTTTGATCTGAACCGGCCAGTGGTACAACTGGGAAATGCCGCTTTGCTTTTTCTGGTTTTCCTTTACTGAAGCCTCATCATAAGCCTCGGCTTCCCGCTCTACAAACGTGATCGCCCCCGTCGGACATGCCGGAAGACAGTCTCCGAGGCCATCACAGTAATCGTCCCGCATCAACTGCGCCTTTCCGTTTACCATGGCAATAGCCCCTTCATGGCAGGCCGTCGCACATGCGGTACAGCCGTTGCATTTCTTCTGATCTATCTGAATAATTTTACGTATCATTTACATTTCCTCCTAAATTTATTTTGAAGATATAAGCAACAGTTCAGGACGGTGAGCCGTTCTGGTTAGTTACAATTATAAATTGATTATAGTGAGAAAACAGAGATTTATCTGTTGTTTTTACAACAAAATGCAATTTATTTTTTTAATGCTGAGACAATAAACATCATTGGACGGCGCAGTTCGTCCTTCATTCCATCAACGGTATCCACCATCTCCTGTGTCGGCTGTGGTTCTTCAAATCCAATGATTTCAAATCCATTTGATAAAAGACCGTTTAAATAAGTGGTCATGGTTTTGTGGTATTTTATCACCTGTTCCCCTAAAAAGCAGGCATTTCTCTTCCCTTCATAAAAATAATTGTCCACCGGGAAATGCAGAATCTCTCCATCCGGCCCATAATACCAGTCCTGCGGCCCCTGGGAAGTGAAAACCGGGTGTTCTGCCGAAAATACAAAAATTCCTCCCGGTGTCAAGATCCGGTTAACCATTTTTGCGATCCTGCCAAAATCCGGCAGATAATGGAATGCCAGGGAACTGAGCACAACGTCAAATGCTCCGTCCGGGTACCTTATATCTTCGATGGCGCTGCAGATGTATTCAATTGACAGTCCCCTGCTCTTCTCCTCTGCCACTTTAAGCATGCGGTCCGAAATATCAACTCCGACCACCTGCGCCGCTCCATGCTCCGCAGCATACATACAATGCCAGCCATATCCGCAGCCTAAATCCATCACCCGTTTCCCATTAAAATCCGGCAGCATGCGTTCCAGGGTGTTCCATTCTCCCGCGCCATTTAAGCCCTTTTTTGAACGCTCCATCTGGCTGTATTTTTCAAAAAATTTACTGTCGTTATATTTGTTCTCTTTCATGATTCTAAAAACTCCTCTTCGTTGTTATTTGTCCAAAGACCTGTGATGCAGGCAAAAAAATGCCGGCATAACAGCATCATGCCGGCTGAGTATTAATCCTTATTTTACGTGATTTAAATATGCAAAAGCCGCATCCAGACATCCGTCCACCCCTGCGGGTCCGCTGTTTAAACACAGATGGTAATCCGTCATAACGCCCCATTCCTTGCTGGAGTAATACTGATGGTATGCTTTTCTTTTCTTATCCATGGCACGGATCTGAAGTCTTGCATTCTCCGGCGACAGCTCGGGCTCTCTTTCCCTGATCCGCTTCACCCGGCTTTCAATATCCCCATAGACGAAGATATTCACACTGTCATTTAATATGGCATCGGCACAACGCCCTACAATTACACAAGCCCCTTTGTCGGCCAGAGCCTGGATCACATCACACTGGACTTTATAGATGTGTTCCGTCATCGCGATCTGGTAATATGGCTGAATCTCCCGCATGGAATAATTGTCCAGGTCAGGCACCACCTCGTCATTCGCCCTCAGTATGGATTCTTCTATATTGCCTTCTTTGGATATCATTCCAATCAGTTCCTTATCATAGAAAGGAATCCCCAGTTTATCGGCCAGCTTTACCCCAAGCTCATGGCCGCCGCTGCCATATTCACGGCTGATTGTTATCACTTTCTCCATAACCGTACCTCCTTCTTTTTTGCTGCACACATGATCTGATAATTCTATTATATCATCTCAATTGATATTTTCCTAGCGGATGTTTGGCTGTAATCTTTTCTGTACAACCGGCGGCCACTGTTTTCGTTTCCTTCCGGGCAAATGCTGCAAGCCGGCAGCACAGTCTTAAGAAAATAGGCCAAAGTTCAAAACTGTATGTGAAAAAAGCACCGAAAAAACCTCTTATTTCCAGCAGTATTGTCCTTTACGTATCCTCTTTTTTCCGGTATAGTTATATAGGGTATGTTTAAAGATAAAGGAGAATTTTCATGTCAGGCAGTTACAGACGCAGAAGGCCCACAAGAATGAACCGGGCAAAGGCACGTGCAGAACGTTTACGTAAGATTTTTAAAATTTCTGTTGCACTCATCACTTTTATAATCGTAATCTTTTGTATCGTTAAGTTTTTTATATATGAAAAAGATAATATTTCCAAACTGTTCACCAGAAAGGCAGTGGCGCAGACTGAGGTGGTTCCTGAAACGGAACCAGTTTCCACGGGATCTGAAGCCGGCGAAACGAATGCTGAAGAACCGGAAACAACCAGTCCTGTTTTAGAGGCGACGCCCTCAGAAGCGGAAGAAATTCCGGCTTATCCGGATCCCAATAAGCCTATGATCGCATTTACATTCGATGACGGCCCTTATGCTAAGGTGGATAACAGGATTCTGGATGCGCTGGAGCCCTACGGCGGACATGTGACATTTTTTATTGTGGGAAGCAGGATTAACGATTATCCCACCACATTAAAAAGGATCCACGAATCAGGAAGTGAAATCGCAAACCATACATATGACCATAAGAACCTGGAAAAGCTCACTCCAGAAGAAGTGTTTATGGAGGTGGAACTGACCAACGAATATCTGGATGCGGCCATCGGAGCCAGAACCAATTTAGTCCGCGTCCCCTATGGCGCTTACGGCGGAGCGGTCTGCCAGCTGGTCGCTTATCCGATCATACAGTGGAACGTGGATACCGAAGATTGGAAATCAAAGAATAAAGATGCCATCGTTGAGGCCGTATTGGCCCATGCCAAAGACGGCAATATCATATTGATGCACGATATCTATGAAAGCACCGCAGAGGCATTTGAGGAACTCGTTCCCCAACTGGCCGCTCAGGGTTTCCAGTTTGTTACGGTCAGTGAACTCTACAGGGCCAAGGGTATTTCCATGGAACCGGGCCAGGTCTATTTCAGCACACATTAACGGATGCCTGAATTCATGCATGAATCACCGCAGTCTCCAATATATTGAATTAAATAGATTGCGGTGGAAAATCATGAAATATCTAAAATGCAAAAAAATCATTCAAGTCTTTTTCTTATTTGTTGTCTTCTTTCTGGCCGGATATAAACTGGCGGAACTCACAGACACCTCCCAAACAAAAGCAATCCAGACTTCAGCGGAAGGAAACTGGGGGCTCAGCTTCCAGCAGGAAGGCCAGCCTCCGGTTGCCAATGCCACCGCTGATTATCTGAAAAATTTCGATGCATATTATGCGGAAAATACAGAGGAGAAGGTGCTCTATCTCACCTTTGACGCAGGTTACGAAAATGGAAATACGGAAGCCATTTTAGACGCTTTAAAGAAGCACAATGCTCCGGCAACATTTTTTGTGGTTGGAAATTACATAGAAAACAGCCCCGACCTGGTAAAACGGATGATTGCCGACGGCCATATCGTCGGAAACCACACCTACCACCATCCGGATATGTCTAAAATCTCCACAAAAGAGGCATTTGCCAAAGAACTGGGGGACCTGGAAGCCCTCTATCAGCAGACCACCGGGCAGACCATGAAGAAATATTACAGGCCGCCCCAGGGTAAATATAGTGAAAGCAATCTGCAGATGGCTAAAGATCTGGGATATAAAACATTTTTCTGGAGCCTGGCCTATGTGGACTGGTATGCGGATAAACAGCCCACCAAGGAGGAAGCATTTAAAAAGCTCCTGGGCAGAATTCACCCGGGAGCAATCGTCCTTCTTCACAGCACTTCCAAGACAAACGGCCAGATTCTGGATGAACTGCTGACCAAATGGGAGGAGATGGGATATACGTTTAAATCCCTGGACCAGCTTGCCGGAGAATAGTTCTCAGTCTGCCTGGCCCTCCGGCATACCTATCTTTCCATGTTCTTTTCTGAAACCGGATAAAACGTAGAGCAAGGTATATGCCGCCATAAACCCGGAAACCAGAGGAGCTATGGAGCCGATCATCTTTAAATTATCCGGCCAGTATGTATAAACAACGTAAATCAGAGGCATTCTCAAGGCCAGCGCGCCAAAGCAGCAGCTGATCATCGTAAAAATCGTCTTGGAACGTCCGTTTAAATAGCCGTTCAGACAAAATACAAAACTGACCGCCAGATAATCGTAACTGCAGGATTTAAAAAATGGGATTCCCGCCTCTATAATGGCCGGATCACCGGCAAAGATCCCGATCATCGTCTGGGGCGATATCTGGGCCCACAGCCAGAACAGAGCCGAAGCCGCCACTGCAAATCCCAGCCCGGCAAACAGGGATGCCTTGGCCCGCTCCGGCTTTCCTGCGCCATAATTCTGTGCAGTGACAGCGGCCAGGGCATTGGCAATGGATGTGGCGGGAAGCATGGCGAATACATCATATTTGCTGGCAATTCCCACCGCCGCGGCCGCATAGATTCCCAGCCGGTTGGTTACGCTGGTAAGATATAGGAAAGACAGCCTGACCATACATTCCTGAAGTGAAATCGGAATGCCGACCTGGGCCAATTCCTTCATCTTATCCCGGTCTATCCTGAAATTTTTCAGCTTAAAGGTAAAAATAAAGCGCCGTTTGTTCAGATAGCAGACCGCACATATCATGCTGATTCCCTGGGCCCCGATCGTTGCCAAAGCCACACCCGCCACGCCAAGTCCGGCATATTTGACCAAAACCACATCTCCAATTATATTTAACACACAGGACAGGGCGACGAATATCATCGGGCGCTTTGAATCCCCATAGCCCCTTAATATAGCGCTGATCGCATTATAACCGCAGATGAAAAAGATTCCGCTGCTGCAGATCATAACATACTGTCTGGCCTGTTCAAATGACTCCGCCGGTGTCTTCAGCAGAGTTAAAATCAGCCCGGACAAAAACATCATCAATATGGTTAATATGACTGCGATAATGGAAAATACAGTCAGGGTGGTGCCGATCGTTTTTCTAACCTCTTCTTTATCATTCATCCCGGTATATTTTCCAACCAGAATCGTGCCTCCAAGAGTCAGGCCCGTGATCATGCTGGTGATGATCTGGGTTACCTGGGTTCCCGTCGATACGGCCGCCACGCTTTCCGGCGGGCAATAGCGCCCGATGACCAGCAGGTCTACCGCACCGTACAATGCCTGAATGATGTTGGCAATCACAAATGGAATGGAAAATGTGAGTAAAACACGGAATACATTTCCCTGGGTCAAATTATGTTCTTCTTTCATACTGTCCTCCTTAAAACCAATGCGGGTTTGCGCCCAAAACAGAACATTTCTGCTCTGTCAGGCGTCATTTCCTATGGAAGAACAATAAACCCTCCAGTAACTGGAGGGTCAAGTATTTTTTATTCTCTTTTTACCGGTATCTGAAGTTCCGTCACGTATTGGGATACATCATCGGTAAATCCCGCATCGATCCAGGTAATTTCCACGGAATCTCCAATGAGGCTGTAATTATGGCTTCTCATATAATCGAACAGCCTGTCATAATATCTGGCGGATTCCTGATGGGTTCCTGAATACAGCAGGGAAAGATACTCTCCCGCGCCCAGGACTTTCTGTTCTCCCTGGTAGTTATCCTCCTGTTCCAGAAAGACAAATATACCGGAAAAACGGCTGTATTCCCGGGCCTTCAAATCCTCTATCCCAATGGAAACTCCCACCTTTCCTAAAAACATCACCGGCTGGAGGTGGTTCATCCGCTCCAATTCACGGATGGGATATTCCAGGTCCTCTCCCTGGCGTATGGTCTTTCTTAAATATGCCACCGGGCGTCCGTCCAGCCTCATCTTTCTGATCTGCCCGAGAGGAGCGTTCAATGCCTGGTTTAACTGGTTTAAACGGACATTCAGTTTTCTTTCCATGGTTTGAAGATTTTGAAGCTGCCGTCTCGTTTCTTCCAACTGCTCTTCCAAAATCTTTTTCATCGTCCTGGCGTCTTTATTTTCAAAAAACTGTTTGATCTTCTCCAGAGGCATATCAAGGGTTCTCAGGTATTTAATGGCATTCAGACGTTCAAACTGTTTGGTGGAATAATAGCGGTAGCCTGTCTGTTCATTGATCATTTCAGGTTTTAAAAGGCCGGTTTCATCATAATAACGGAGGGTTCGGATATTGATTTGAAACAGCTCTCCCATTTCTCCGATTGTAAATAATTCTTTCATGTTCTGCATCTCCTCAGCCTGGCGGGTTCCTATTTTCTCTATTATAATATCGGATCCTACGGATTGTCTACCTCGCAGTATTCCACGTTTTCTATTCTGTACAGCTTTCAATTCTATACAGCAGTAAAAAAATGTGATATTATGGAAAAACAGCTGACTGTCCATTTCATTTCCAGGGCAGACCGGCAAATCGGTTGAAAGTAAGAGGATATACAAATGTTCCAAACAGTAAAAGAAATCAACGACGCTGTCAATAGTTTTGTCTGGGGAATCCCCGCCATGGTCTGTATTATAGGCGTCGGCTTATTTTTAAGCATACGGACCCGTTTCATACAATTCCGCAAATTCCGTTATACATTTACAGTGACCATAGGGCGCCTGTTCCATAAAAAAGAAGCCTCGGACGGGTCTGTCACCCCGTTTCAAGCGGTCTGCACCGCTTTAGCCGCTACGGTAGGAACCGGCAACATCGCCGGTGTGGCGGGAGCGATCGCCATCGGAGGGCCGGGAGCCGTATTCTGGATGTGGGTTTCCGCCCTGCTTGGCATGTGCACCAAATTTTCAGAAGTAACGCTGGCCGTCCATTTCCGCGAAAAGAACAAGGATGGGGACTGGGTCGGCGGCCCTATGTATTACATAAAAAATGGTCTCGGCCCCAAATGGCACTGGCTGGCCATCGTTTTCTCCGCCCTGGGCGTACTCACCGTTTTCGGAACAGGGAACGCCACACAGGTCAACACCATCACTACAGCCATTGATTCCGCTTTATTAAATTACGGCATCATTTCGGAAGAATCTGTTTTTGCCCTTAATTTAATAATCGGCTGCTTAATTACCGTACTTGTTGCTTCCGTGCTGCTGGGCGGGATCAAACGGATCGGACGGGTTACGGAAAGGCTTGTTCCTTTTATGGCTTTATTTTATATTGTTCTGGCTTTTGGAGTGATTCTTCTGCATATTGAGAATGTCCCTGCAGTCTTCTCTTCCATCTTCCGCGGCGCATTCTCTCCTTCTGCCGTTACCGGCGGAGCAATCGGAACCATGTTCCTGAGCCTGAAAAACGGCGTTTCCAGAGGTATATTTTCCAATGAAGCCGGATTGGGAACCGGCTCCATCGCCCATGCTGCTGCCGATACCAAAGATCCGATTAAGCAGGGTTATTTTGGTATCTTTGAGGTGTTTACCGATACGATCCTGATCTGCACTCTGACCGCCCTGGTTATCCTGTGCAGCGGAATTCATGTCCCATACGGTGCTGCTGCCGGTGCGGAACTGACAATCAGCGGTTTTACGGCCACATACGGCAACTGGGTATCCATATTCACAGCTGTAGCCCTCTGCTGTTTTGCATTCTCCACCATTATCGGCTGGGGACTATACGGCACACGGTGTATCGAGTTCCTGTTCGGTTCCGGCGTCAACCGTCCCTTCATGCTGGTCTATGCTGCCGTGGCCCTTCTGGGAGCTACCATGGATTTGGGCCTTCTGTGGGGAATCGCAGACACCTTTAACGGCCTCATGTCCATACCGAACCTGATTGCACTGTTCCTTCTTGGTGGGACTGTGGTGAAACTGGTGAAGGGGGAAGGGATTTAAACATCAACCCTCAAGGCATTTTTGAAAAAGCCTTCACGTTTTGTGACAACAGGAGCGACAGCTTATCAGGACACAATAAAAATGGTCATAAATCCCTTAAAAACAGGCTCTGACACGATAAGTGGCGGAGTTCGAGAAAATGATTGTGTTTGGCATTTTGCTATTCCTTAACCGTAAAAATGAAACTAAAAAAATGTGGTTCCAGCGCATTTTTCTCTTACCCGTTTCTTATATCATAGCGCACCTTTGCACAAAAGGCATTGCAATAAAGTCTTTTTCAACACAAAGGGACTTTTTCATCATTGTGCTTGTCGCAACACTGATTTACTGCGTTTTGCTGTTTGGTATTAATCTATATCATCTGAAAAAAGAAAATGGAGGAGGATAAAATGAAGAACATAAGGCAATTTTGATAACTTTCCTCTATTCTGCCCAAAGTGCACGCAGAAACCAGTAATCATCCTTTGTCTTTTTCCCCACATTTCCAAAATCTTTCTATGTCCTTATTACCTCCAATACACAGCCGTGAATCCAGGGATCGGGGACGGGGCGTCGGACCGGACGGGGGGGGTTGTTCTCTCGCCAGACACAGCTCCTGGTTTGCGGGA
>JAGZXV010000140.1 GCA_018378255.1 Clostridiaceae bacterium
CCTACCATAAGTTTTTATCAAACAGTTTTTTACAGATACTGTTTGCTGAGACAATCAGCACCAAACCGATGGCGGACTGAAACAGGCCGATGGCAGTGGTTATGGAAAATTGTGCCTGTCCAATACCAATCCTGTATATGTACGTGCTGAGTACATCTCCCACAGAATACACCTGTGAGTTTGCCAATACGTAGATCTGTTCAAAACCAACATCCATCATTTTACCGATTTCCAGCAGCAGCAGTACCACAATTGTTCCCGATATTCCCGGAATCGAGATAAACCTCATCTTCTGCCACCGCGAGGCTCCATCCATGGCAGCAGCTTCATATAATTCGGGATTGATCGATACTAATGCAGCCAGGTAAAGGATCGTCCCCCAGCCCGCAGACTTTATAATCTCCGTAATTACTACGATTGCCCTGAAATATTTAGGTTCCGCCAGGAAAAAAACAGGCTCCCCGCCTAACAGCTTAATCCCCGCATTCACAATTCCGGTTGACGGCATTAAAAATTGAATTACGATCGAGCCGAATACCACCCATGAAACAAAATGAGGCAGATAAATAGTAGTCTGTATCCATTTTTTCAATTTCAGATTTTTCAGCTCATTTAAAAATATAGCCAAAATAATTGGGATGGGAAAATAAAAAAGCAGCTTATAAATATTGATAATCAAAGTATTGAACACCAGTTGAAAAAAATTAGGGTGTCTGAAAAACAAAAACTCAAAATTCTTTAATCCAACCCATTCACTGTCCCATATTCCTTTTGAAAAACTGAAATTTTTAAATGCAATTGATAATCCAAGCATAGGCACATAACGATAGATAATCAATAACACCAGCCCCGGAAGCATAAGCAGATAAAGGCTCCGGCTCCTTTTTAATTTAAATAAAATATTTTTTTGATGCATTTTGTCCCTTCTTTCATGATTCAATCATGCGGCCGCTGCATTGGATTTTTTCATGTGGATGCGGTTTACTATGGTTTGATTTTAACTATTTTTTTCTGAATTACACAAGGGACACTTTTTATTTGTAGGTACATTTGTATATTATTCCTTTTATATTCGGTGTTTTATAGTGCATTTAATATCAGGATCGGGGGAATAAAGGGGACTTTGCGAAAGTACGTAAAAAAGCGGACAGGCGCCTTATGGGCGCCCGTCCGCTTTTTTACGTTTTATTTCTTTACTTTTTATACCTTCTTTTCGGCGTTACTTTCACCATCAAATTAAATAAAGATTTGCACAATTTTCCTCGTTGTGGTTAACTTCCTTAAAAACTGCGGATATTATCATTTTCATCCCCACCGCTTTTATCAATGGATTTTATCACAACATAATAACCGTAATTATCATTTGCTTTCACATAAACGCGGTCATTCACCTTATGGCCGATCACCGCCTTTCCAAGAGGTGATTCAATGCTAATCTTTCCCTGCAGGGAATTGCCGCGGATACTGGTAACGATCTTATACTTCTCTGTTTCTTCGTCTTCTTCAAAATACAGCTCCACAATATTATTAAGGCCCGCTTCGTCCCCCGTGGATTCATCAGATACCACGATCGCTGTTTTTAACATGCGTTCCAGATACCGGATGCGGCTCTCATTCTTGTTTTTGTCCTTTTTGGCCGCATAATATTCAAAATTTTCACTCAGATCCCCCTGGGCTCTGGCTTCTTTTACTGCTTCAATCGCTTCTTTGCGCACCACCAGTTTTCTGTACTCAATTTCCTTTTCTATCTTCTCAATATCACTTTTGGTCAAACGCTCCGCCATCATATCCTCCATTTTTTTACATCATACGTGAAGGGATTTCTGAAAAAGCCTTAGCGTTTGATGTAAAAAAGTGGGAAAATCCCACTTTTTTTACATCGATCGCTAAGGCTTTTTCAGAAATCCCTTCACGTTTAATATAAATAATTAAGCGATTTTGCTTTTTGCAAGCTCTGCTAATTTAGCAAAACCTTCAGCATCGTTAATAGCCATGTCAGATAAAACTTTTCTGTTCATCTCAACACCAGCCAGCTTTAAACCATACATAAATTTGCTGTATGATAATCCATTGATTCTTGCTGCTGCGTTAATACGAGCGATCCATAACTGTCTGAACTGTCTCTTTCTTTCTTTTCTTCCTGCATAAGAGCTGGTTAATGCTCTCATTACGGACTGTTTTGCTACTCTATACTGTTTGGAACGAGCGCCTCTGTAGCCTTTAGCCAACTTTAACACTCTGTTATGTTTCTTTTTAGCGTTCATACCGCCTTTAATTCTTGCCATCGGTTAATTCCTCCTTCTTAACTATCAAATCTTATAAATATGGTAAAATCCTCTTCATAACTTTTGCGTTTGTAGCGTCAGTTACGATATCTTTTCTAAGATTTCTTTTTCTCTTTGTAGACTTCTTAGTTAAGATGTGAGACTTATATGCTTTGTTTCTAACCAATTTTCCAGTTCCGGTTTTTTTGAAACGTTTTGCAGCTGCTCTGCTTGTTTTTAATTTAGGCATTATAATTTCCTCCTTGATAATTGTCTAACGCTTTGCGGTTAAGAACATAACCATGCTTCTTCCTTCTACTTTGGAAGGCTTGTCGATCACTGCTATGTCCGATAAATTCTCTGCGAAATCATCCAGAATATATCTGGATTTGGACATATGCGCCATCTCACGGCCTCTGAAACGAAGAGTAACTTTTACTTTATCTCCTTTTTCCAAGAATTTTCTGGCCGCGCCCATCTTGGTGTTCAAGTCGTTGGTATCAATGTTGGGAGATAAACGAACTTCTTTTACTTCGATTACCTTCTGTTTTTTCTTAGCTTCTTTTTCTTTTCTTGCCAGTTCGTAACGGTATTTACCATAATCGATAATTTTACAAACTGGTGGCTTCGCTGTAGGAGCAATCTTTACTAAATCAAGTTCTGCCTCTTCTGCTAATTTCATAGCATCTTTGACAGGCATGATACCAAGCTGTTCCCCATTCTCGCCAATCAATCGAACTTCCTTATCTCTGATTTGTTCGTTAATCATTAACTCGCTAATAGCCGTGCACCTCCATAGTGTGATATAATATAGGAATTCACATAAAAAAATAGATAGAATAAATTCTATCCACCATCTAAGTTTTTTACATAGTTCATCTATGTATTTCTTAAATATGAACCAGGGTCACTTAAACGTGCCGAGGTGAGGTGGATACCTACTTTCCTGTTTGTTGTTCTCACAACTTTATTCATTTTACACTATTATTTATATAATGTCAACAATTTTATTTATTCAATTACAATCCAAATTTAAAACCAACTTCTGTCCGATATCATCTGTTCAATATCAAATTAACTTCAAACATCCATGTTTTCATCTGTTCATTCTTGATTTAATTTCAATCCGGGCTTATATTAGTGATACAGTACAAACAGCAGTCTGCTGTATTGAAAAATGAAAAGGGGGGTTTTGTATGTGGTTTCTTTTAGCGCTGCTTTCAGCCGTATTTGCGGCCTTTACTTCCATACTGGCTAAAATCGGCATAGAAGGGGTTAATTCCAATTTAGCTACAGCCATCCGTACCGTAGTTGTGGTGATAATGGCCTGGTTAATGGTGTTTCTGACCGGAGCCCAGGGAGGTATTGGTGAAATCGGGAAAAAAAGCTGGATTTTTTTAATTCTTTCCGGCCTGGCAACCGGGGCATCCTGGATCTGTTATTACAAGGCTCTGCAGATCGGCCAGGCTTCCAAAGTGGTTCCTGTGGATAAGTTCAGCATTGTCATCACCGTAATCCTGGCATTTTTCCTTTTGGGAGAAACTGTGAATGTGAAGACAATCATCGGTGTTCTGCTCATCACCGCTGGAACTTTTGTGATGATTCTGTAAAAACAGAAGACTGCACATTGCAGGTGCAGCCTTCTGTTTTTTCATATTCTTATTTTGCTTTAAATGTAGCACATTCCGTATGGCTGGATTCACGCGCACCGTCTCCTGCTATTCCGATGTGCTCTGCAGAACAGTGACGGTCTTCGTTATAGACGCACTGAACGGCTTCACAGTCGATCTCCAGTCTGCTTTCCGGTGTTTTAAATATATTGTGGAAAGAACTGTCTTTGCTCTCATCAAAACTTCCGCAGCAGGTATCACATTTGTCCTTTGCGCTGTGTCCGTCCACGATAATGGCATTTTTACAGCAGCAATTATCTGCGTTATGCATGCAGGTTGTTACATTACAATCCAATTTAGTCATGATAAACTGCCTCCTTGTTTTTTCTTGCTAACAAGGATAGTATGCCGCAATCCATCCGGTTATATGCGCGTTATTTCTGCTCTTCTGTCACCGTAATTTTCTTTATTTCTTTGGTTCTTATTTCTTTACAAATGTCATCGATAAATGCGGTAAGAGCTTTCTGTCCTTCATCTCCGTTAAAACGGCTGCGCACTGAAACCAGGCCGTCGGACTGCTCTTTCTCACCAACTACCAGCATGTACGGAATCTTTTTAAGCCTTGCATCGCGGATCTTATATCCGATTTTTTCAGAACGTTCATCCACTGTGCATAAAATTCCATTGGCCTTTAACTGTTCTTCTACTTTTTCCGCATAATCATGATATTTTTCAGAAATTGGCAGCACACGGACCTGTTCCGGACAGAGCCAGGTTGGGAACGCTCCTTCGTATTTTTCAATCAGCCAGGCCAGGGTTCTCTCATAGCATCCCATAGAGGTTCTGTGAATGATATAAGGGCGCTTCTTTTCGCCGTCTCTGTCAATATAAGTCATATCGAACCGCTCGGCCAGGAACATATCCAACTGGATCGTAATCATAGTATCTTCCTTGCCGTATACGTTCTTCGCCTGGATATCCAGTTTCGGACCGTAGAACGCCGCTTCACCGGCTTCCTCCGTATAGTCGATTCCTATATCATTGAGAATCGTTCTCATCATGCCCTCTACCTCGTCCCAAAGCCCGGCATTGCCCAGATATTTGTCAGGGTTGGAGGGATCCCACTTGGACATCCGGTAAGTCACATCATCCGCAAGGCCCAATGTTGTCAAACAATATTTTGCCAGATCCACGCAGCCTTTAAATTCCTCTTCCAGCTGTTCGGGAGTCACGATTAAATGGCCCTCTGATATGGTGAACTGGCGTACACGTGTTAAACCATGCATTTCGCCGGAATCCTCATTACGGAACAATGTGGAAGTTTCACCGTAGCGGCAGGGCAGGTCGCGGTAAGATTTCTGGCTGGCTTTGTATACATAATACTGGAACGGGCAGGTCATCGGACGGAGTGCAAACACTTCCTCATCCTTCTCTTCATCGCCCAGCACGAACATGCCGTCTTTATAATGTCCCCAATGGTCTGAAATCTTATAGAGATCAGATTTTGCCATTAACGGAGTTTTTGTCCTCATATAACCGCGGCGCTCTTCTTCGTCTTCGATCCATCTCTGCAGCGTCTGCACGATTTTCGTTCCCTTTGGAAGGAGCAGAGGAAGTCCCTGACCGATAACATCCACAGTTGTAAACAGCTCAAGATCACGCCCTAATTTATTGTGATCGCGCTTTTTAATGTTTTCCAGATATTCCAAATACTCGTTCAGCTCTTCTTTTTTGGCAAATGCAGTACCATATACACGGGTGAGCATTGCGTTCTTCTCGCTGCCTCTCCAGTAAGCGCCTGAAGATGAGGTGAGTTTAAATGCTTTGATCGGTTTTGTGCTCATGAGATGGGGTCCGGCACAGAGATCCGTAAAATCTCCCTGTTTATAAAATGAGATTTCTGCATCTTCCGGGAGATCCTGAATCAATTCCACTTTATATGGCTCTCCCTTTTCTTCCATAAATTTGACCGCTTCTTCTCTTGGAAGGGTGAAACGCTCGATCTTAGCGCCTTCTTTGATAACTTTTTTCATCTCTGCCTCTATTTTATCCAAATCCTCTCTGGATAAAGACGGCATATCAAAATCGTAATAATAACCGGTATCAATAGATGGCCCAATCGCCAGTTTTGCTTCCGGATACAGACGTTTTACAGCCTGGGCAAGCACATGGCTGGCCGTATGACGGTATGCGGCAAGTCCTGCCTTATCACCGGCGGTGAGAATGTTCAATTCGCTGTCCTCTTCCACTACGGTTCTTAAATCCACCACTTTACCGTTTAATTCAGCCGCACATGCCATTCTGGCGAGCCCTTCACTGATATCAGATGCAATATCAATCACCGCCATAGGCTGGGCGTACTCTTTTACGCTTCCATCTTTTAATGTAATCTTCATAATTTTATCTCCTTTAATTGATTTTCAATAAATGGGTAAGGGTGAAAACAAGTCCGGCCGTTAAGGCAAATCTGTTCCATAGTGCCAATCCCCCAAGGGAACAAAAAAAGTCCCTTTTATATGCCTCAAACATATAAAAGGGACGATACACTTCACTGTGTTGATCGCGGTTCCACCCTAATTGTTATTGATTAAACAACCAAAACCACTTCTTCATGATGATAACGGAATCACCGTGTCCGATTAAGGACCGCTCCGAGATGGTTTTCAGATATCATTTCCGCAAAGCACTTCCACCAAATGTGCCTCTCTCTGTCCGTTCCTCATATCCTACTGTTCTCATCAACGTTTTTTCTATATCTGCCTATGATTATATCATGTAAAAATCATTTGTCAACCGGTTGGCTTAAACTATCGTTCAACGATCTCACAGCCTCGATACAGCTCAGTTCTTCACCGTCCAGGCT
Organism: Clostridiaceae bacterium; assembly: GCA_018378255.1. Classification (GTDB taxonomy): domain Bacteria; phylum Bacillota; class Clostridia; order Lachnospirales; family Lachnospiraceae; genus CHH4-2. Next base: position 6,738 of record JAGZXV010000140.1, read on the forward strand.
GTATAACTGCCCGTCCTGCTCATAGGTATATACATTAACATTATCAATGAACACCTCATCGTCACAGGCAATTGTGATTTTCGTAAAATTCAGCTCTCCGAAATCCAGTTCCACCTGGGTATTTCCCTTTATATTGACCAGTTTGCTGACATTTCCCAGAGTGACAATAACTGTACTCAAAGAATCGCTGTCCGCATTCAGCCGGACCCTGATGCTCTTATACTGCCTGGAACCGCCTCTGGTGCCTATGTTCTGGCTGATCTGGCTTCCCTTTCCTGAGAGCTTTGCCATCTTGTTGTTTTTTCTGTTTACAATGCTGCTTCCCCGTCCTAAAGTCCATTCCTTACCGTCCAGGCCGAACTGGGAATTAAAAACCAGGTTATTAGTATAATTACGATACGTCCAAATGCCGTACCCCATGGTTTTTTCCTTCAGTACAGGTCCTAAGGAGGTTAAAAACAATGGCCGCTGCTCAGCATCTATACTGGCATTATGTGAAAACTCTTCTGTGGTATCCATAAACAAAAGCTGGTCCACATACAGAGGTTTCCCGCCGCTGTAAAAACTGGCAAGATCCAAAAAGCCGTTAAACTGAGCCAGCACCGCTTCTGCGCCGATCACTTCTCCCACATTCTGCTGCCCCATGGAAGTACCGAACATCAGCGAAGTATAGGAGGCATTTCCGCAGGGAAATGTGCTGTAATGGTCGGCTCCCACAAATCCTTCACCGCCGTCTGAAACTGCATCCACATCCAGACGGACCTCCATGGATAAATCAGGAAATACGGTCTGGGTTTCAGTTAACAGTTTGTTTAAGAAGTCATCGTAAAATTTATAAAAACAGAGAAACGCCTTATCTTCCCTAGGCGGAAGATAAATATTATCATAACTGCCTAATTCAGAACCGTAATATTCCCGGGCCTCATCTAATGTATAGTTCTCAATCATATAGTCCTGGAAACCAACGATTTCCGCCATGCGGATGCTGTTGCTTCCCCGCCCCATACTTCCGGCTGTATCCACAAAATTCCAGAAATCTTCCCATGTAAGAAATCCGCCGTAAAAATTAGGATGGACAGACGCCCTTTCATAGACTGTTTTCGCATAATCAAGCCAAGCTTCCTTTGTGCTCTCCTGATACAAAAGGCCCTGATATCTGGGCAGCACGCTTTCCTGGGAATAATAATCCCAGGTATATCCTACTCTGAGTTCCACCCAAAGACCATTCTTCTTTGCCGCCTCCATCACCTGGTCCAGTTTTCTCCATGCATATGAATTATAGGAAACCGGTGAGGTCTGAGGCTGAAATTCCCGCCACGGCAGCGCCAATATGATACTGTTGAATCCATCCTTTGCAATCTGCGCCAGCTCCTGATCCATGTTCGGACTTTCGCTGTTCCAGAAATTCACCACCCAGTCATCGGAATAATAGGTAGCTGATTTTAAATATTCAGGTTTTTCTGTAAAATCATGGTTCTTGGTTTCAAATCCGCACAATAAAACCCAGGCTGCCGCCATACAAAGGAGGATTTTTAATCTTCTTTTACCCATAAAAAATCCTCTATAAAATGATTATCAGCGCAATTGTGATGGATATGATGCTGGCAATAATAGAGAGCGAGTTCACCGCACTTGCCAGTTCCACATCCCCGCCTAAATTGCCTGTAAATGCCGGAGATACCGATGAAACAGGACCAAATGAAAGGATTGCCAGAGCCTGACGGACTTCCAGCGAAAACGGCATCAGGAAAAAGAACGCGAGAGAAAATAATACGGCCGAACCATAGCGCAGCACAAGAAGTTTTATTATCCTGGCCACTTTCCCTTTATCCATATTCACTTCAAAACCGATTCCCAGCATCAAAAGGGCCAGAAATGCATTGGCACTTCCCACCGTTCCGGTAAAATCAAGTAGAACACCAGGAAGTTTAATATTCATTATGGTCAATGTTGTCATCACAACATAAGAATCAAAAGGCACGGAAGAAAACAGTTTCCGCAAAACGGCCTTTATGGAAACCTTATCTCCGGTCCCCAAAACGGCCGATGCCAGGCTGTAGGTAATCCCCGTGCACATAACTGCGTTTCCGGCGTCAAAAAGGCTTGTGACAGCAAAACCAACCGGTCCTAAAAAGCTTTGGACAAACGGCATTGTAAAATTACCGATATTATATCCGGACAAGTTGACCATATCAAATGCCTGATCTTCTTTGGTCCCGCCGAGGTTGATCAAATACCCCAGCAGAACCAAAATAATATTGCTCGCAAAGCCAATGACACACATCAAAAGCAGCGACTTTTCCATGGTGATCCTGCTGAAGTTCGAAATGATCGCCGATGGCAAAGTTATATTAATAACGATTTTAGAAATCATAAAAAAATCTTTTGCATGAAAAAATCCTCTGCATTTCAGCACATAGCCGACGACTATAATCATGACAAAAGCAATCGCTTTTGAAAAAACCGGTAAAATAGCTGCCATTACTTAACTTCTACACTCCATCCCTCAGGCCCTTCTAACTTGCCCAACTGAATGCCGGTGATCGTATCATAAATTCTCTGGGTAACAGCTCCGATTTTGCCGCCGCCAATTTCCATTCTCTCTTCTTCGTAGCGGAGTTCTCCAACCGGTGAAACCACCGCCGCAGTTCCCGTTCCAAAACACTCTTCCATCTCGCCTGATTCAGCAGCCGCTACCACTTCTTCCACTGAGATCTTTCTCTCTTCCACCGGAATCCCCCATTCCTTGCAAAGTTCGATGACGGAGTTTCTGGTAACACCTGGAAGAATACTTCCGTTGAGCTCAGGAGTGACAACCGTTCCATTGATCTTAAAGAAAATGTTCATGGCTCCAACTTCTTCAATATATTTACGGTGAACGCCATCCAGCCATAATACCTGGGAATAGCCTTCTTCATGAGCCTTCACCTGAGAAGCCAGAGACGCCACATAATTACCGCCCGTCTTCGCTTCGCCGATACCGCCTTTTACAGCTCTCACATATTCATCCTCAATCCAGATTTTAACAGGATTGATGCCGGTTTCATAGTAAGCTCCCACCGGTGAAAGGATGATGATAAACTTATAAGTATTCGATGGTCTCACGCCGAGAAATGGATCTGTGGCGATTACAAACGGCCTGATATAGAGGGAGGTTCCCGGTTTTGTGGGAATCCATTCCGCATCTGTCTTAACAAGCTGAATCAAAGCATCCATAAACAGTTCTTTTGGAATCTCAGGCATACAAAGCCTCTTATTGCTGTTATTGGCACGCTCTATATTTTTATCAGGACGGAACAGAAGAATTCTTCCGTCATCCGCCTTATATGCCTTTAATCCTTCAAACATCTCCTGTCCATAGTGGAATACCATGGCAGAAGGTTCCAGCACAAGCGGCTGATAAGGAATAATCCTGGGGTCAATCCACCCTTTTCCCTCTACATAATCTGCTACAAACATATGGTCTGTAAAAATCGTTCCAAATACCAATGGGTTGTCCTTTCCTGGTTTTTCCTTTGGACAAGTAGTTTTTTCAATTCTTATATTGCTCATAGCGCTTTTTCTTCCTTTCCCACACTGGCTTAAAATGTCAGCAAATTTATAAATCATTATCAACCAAAACCTAGGATCTGTCAATAGATAATAAATGTTTTTTCAGCCATCCACCGCTGAAAAAGCGCCACAGATAGACCACATCCCGAACCACCCAGTCCAGAATCATAGCAATCCATACGCCTACAAGCCCCAATCCAAAATATCTTCCCAGCACATAGCTCATTAAAACCCTGGCAAATGCCATGGAGAGCACCGTAACCACCATTGCAAACTTGGCGTCGTCAGCAGCCCTCAGCGCATTGGGAAGGGCAAAGGAAGGCGGCCAGATCAAAACGCAACAGATTCCATGGATCATGCTGACCGTCCAGGCCAGATCGGCGGTTTCCTGTGACAGCCCATAAAAACCTATGATCTGGCGGAGGCCCAAAGTCATAGGCAGGCAGATCGCAAAATGGGCGGCTGCGACCAGCATACACAGTTTTATCGTATATTTTTTGGCCTCGTCAAACCGCTTTGCACCAACAGTCTGGCCGACAACCGTGACGATTGCCAGCCCAATTGCCGTTCCTGGAATCACCTGAAAGGAAGCGATGGTATTGCTCACCGCATTAGCGGCGATGGAAACGGTTCCGAAGCTGGAAATCAGCCCGGCCACCATGAGTTTTCCTCCCTGAAACAGACCATTTTCAATAGCAACCGGAATGCCCACATGGAGTATCTGAGCCACCATATAGCGGTTGATCCTGAAATTGAATTTGCGGCTGATATGAAGCGGCAGCTTTTGGTTTCTGACCACACATACCATGATTACCGCAGCGATCACCCTGGATGTCAGGGTGGAAATTCCCGCTCCTGCCACTTCCATATGTAAGCCAAAGATCAGACATGCATTTCCTATTATATTGATCGCATTCATTAAAGCGGACACTTTCATGGAAATAAATGAATTTCCCATAGAACGGCAGATCGCCGCACATCCGTTATAAACCGCTAAAAATGGAAATGATAAAGCGGTCAGATAATAATAGGTTCTGGCATAACTCATGACTGCCGGTTCAATCCGCCCGTAAATCCCTCTTAAAATCTGGTAATTGAATATCAGGGAAGCCGCTGTGATGACAGTGGACAGCATAAACACAACCAGAACAAGCTGATCCGCCGCTTTACATGCCGTCTTTCTATCTTCTCCTCCCAGATAATGGGAGGAAACCACAGCGCCTCCGGTAGCAAGGGCCGTAAACACATTAATTAAAAGTATATTCAGGGTATCCACCAAAGAAATTCCCGATACGGCGGCCTCTCCCACGCTCGCAATCATTACCGTATCCGCCATTCCCACCATTACCGCTAAAAACTGTTCGATAATGAGCGGCAGTATCAGCCGCCTGATGGCCGCAGTGGAAAATAAAGGCGCCTTGTTTCGCATCTGTTCCATAATAACCTCCATGCCGGAGCGCTTTTTGCGCAAATATTGTGTAATGTAGACACGCGCTGTGAATCTCAAATTCTCAGCTGTGATTCAAATTTGTGGCTCCGGCACAAATTTGGTAGTAAAAATCACTTTAAACCTCTTTCTTCCGCCAGGACCTGTTTTCACTGAGTTCAGGCCACACAGTCAGAAGCATGGTACCGAAGCAGGCGGCGCCTCCAATGAAATTGGAAATAGGTTCCGCCATAAAGATCCCATTTGTCCCCATTCCCAAGCGGGGAAGGAGAAAGATCAGAGGAATAACAATAATAACCTTTCTGAATATGGAGAAAAATACGGCCCGCTTTGATTTCCCAAGCGCTACAAAAACGGCCTGCCCGGCAAACTGCAAAGACATCATGAAAAATCCGAAATAGTAAATCTGCATGGCCGGAACTCCCGCTGAAACCAACTCAGCATCTTTGTTAAATATGCGGATAAAGAACTCCGGATACCCATGGACTAAAAGCCACATAAATGAAGTATAGAGTATGGAAACTGCAGACGTGAAGACAATCGCCTTCTTCACCCTTTTATACTCTCCTGCCCCATAATTAAAGCCCATAACCGGCTGGGCGCTATTGGTAACCCCGTTCACCGGCATGGAAATCACTTCACGGACGGAATTGACCACTGTCATGATTCCCACATACAAGTCCCCGCCATACTGCTGCAGGCTGGCATTATACATAATCTGTACCAAGCTGTTGGTAATCGCCATGGTGAATCCTGACATACCAAGACCCACAATATTTAATACCCGTTTCTTCTTCAGCCGGAAGCAGGAAACCTTCAGACGCAGAATCGTCTTTTTCCCGGTGAGGAAACAGACAATCCAAACTGCGGATAATCCCTGGGATATCACAGTGGCAACTGCGGCTCCCCGAACCCCCATATTAAATACAAAGATGAAAATGGGATCCAGAATGATGTTGGTCACTGCGCCGAGAAGCACAGTCATCATGCCGATCCGGCCAAATCCCTGGGAATTAATAAAGCTGTTCATTCCCAGACCGACCATCACAAACAGGCTGCCCAGCAGATAAATCGTCACATACTGGTCCGCAAACGGAAATGTCATATCGCTGGCGCCGAATAAGTACAGCATAGGGCGTTTCAAAATCAGCCCCAAAACGGTGATCACAACTCCAACAATAATCATCATGGCGAAGGAATTGCCCATGATCGCTTCCGCTTCTTTATTATTCCCCCGTCCTCTTTCAATGGAACACAAGGGCGCTCCCCCCATACCGAAAAGGTTTGCAAATGCGATTACAATAGAAATAATGGGAAGGCAAAGCCCGATCCCCGTCAGGGAAAGGGTGGCATGATCCGGTATCCTGCCTATGTAAATGCGGTCTACAATATTATAAAGCACATTGATCAACTGAGCTAACGTCATGGGCACCGCCAGATTCAGAATATTTTTGACGATGCTTCCCTTGGAAAAATCATTTTTTGTCTCTTCCATACCCTCACCCTATCTATCCGATTTTAATATTCACAGCCAATTATAGCACCACCAAAGGATTGGGTGCAATACAAATGTCTGGTTTTGGAAATTCTTATGCATCACGTACATAAAAAATAAAGAAGCCTAGTAAATACTAGACTTCTTTCATGGAGTAGACGGGATTTGAACCCGAAAAATTGAGTGGAAGGAAACCACGTAATAGCGATGTTCCTTGTAAATGCGTCATTCCTGGCTTTGTATATGTCTATCGTGTTGCATTAATATAGGAAGAAATACGGTTATTTATGGGACTATGCAACACGGAAATGCAACACGAAAATGAATACGACATGATTTAATTATTTTTCATTTTCTAAACTCTGATGCCTAAATACCTATCCCTGTGATAGTCTATTCCTTAAAGGAATTGTATTCTAAATATCGTAAACATAAATTTTTAAATAATTTGTATTTAGCCATTACATTTTCATATCATTATGATATAATAGCAATATATTGTAACAAAATATTATTTATAAGGAGAATGGGTATGAAAAAGGCAAAGCTTAAAATTATGTTAGTAACTTTATTATTAAGTAGTTTTTGTTCATTCACCGCGTTGGCAGGATGGGAGCAATTAGAAAGTGGTTCCTGGAGATATTATAACGATGAAGATGGTTCAATGGCTACAATGGAGTGGGTAAAGTCAGGTGATAACTGGTATTTTGTGGATGAAGACGGGGAGATTGCCATCGATTCAATTATTCAAGAACCTGATGGAAAACTCTACTGTACGGATTCCAATGGCATAATGATTACAAATGATTGGATTTTATCAGACGAAAACAAATACTATTATGCCGGTCCTGATGGTGCATTTTTAAAATCTACTACAACTCCTGACGGGTATACAGTAGATGCAAATGGTGTATGGTATGAAGGTACCCCTAATCAAGAACTGACAGATGATGAAGAACTTGCTGTTAAAACTCTTTATAGCTTATTAAATCACCTTAAAGATCCTGATTCCTTAAAAGTTTATTCCGTGTACTGCCATACGGTTACATACGATACAAAAGCATTTGGCGAAGTAGTAAGACGTCAAGCAGTTATAAAATACTCGGCAACAAACAGTTTCGGAGGAAGGGTAACTAATCGTTATTCTGGCTATTATGACCCAGAAGATTATTTTACCACCGAAACAAATTTTGCTTCAATTACTCAGGCAGAACTTAATAATGCATATGATACCGTAGATATTGATAAAGATAAAGTCCTACAAAAAGCCCTAGAGAAATTTAATTATTAATCGTATATTTATCTCTTATATAGATTGAGCGAGGTCATAATGGCCCCGCTCTTTTATCTTCTTTATTCCACCAACCCTGGCCACTGTAACGCACCATCTTGATCCGGAGTTAGGGTAACTGGTTCTGTTGCCATCTTACCGTCCTGATCCAGATAATACCATTTGCCTTCACTCTCGCGCAGGCCTTTTACCATCGCTCCATCTGCTCCAAGATAATACCAGTCCCCTTTATACTGATACCAAGTTTCTGATACCATGATTCCGTTCCCATTAAACCAATACCATTTATCTTTATCCTTATACCAGTTATTTGTTACATAATTGCCAGTATCCCCTAAATAGAATCGCCAGCCCTCATCTTCATTCTTCCAGCCTGATTTCTTTGTACATCCGATTCCTAATGCATTTTTGAATTCCATCCACGTATGGGGTGTTGTATTATAAACATATGGATTAGGACAGATTTTACCGGTTACATCATAATGACGGATCACATGATCTAACGGCACATCGTACTTCTTCATCAATTCTTTTGTTAGCTCTATTGCTGATTTTACCGTAGCATCTTCAAAGTACCAATCATGGCTCATATCCGCTTGACTGCCTTTATTACGGACACACATTTCAATTCCAAGGCTGTTCGCATTACGGCACTCCGGATGCACATATGTCCTTGCTCCACAATGCCATGCAATATTGTGGTCTTCTACACTTTGCCAAATGCTGCCATCAAAATTAACATAATAGTGGGCAGAGGCATTTCGATCACCACCAGCATACCATTTACAGTTAGCTTCAGCGCTGCCTGTTGCTCCTACATAATGGATAACAATGTATTTAATCCGGTCAACAGTTCCTTCCTTATGATTGTAAGGGGTCAATAGCTTTTTTATTTCCATCTGTTTTTCCTCCACTTTACACCTAATAAATGAAAGCTTGTACTACACTTACTGCTATTATAGTACGGAATTAAAATAATTGTAAGCTCTTTACTTATATTGTTGCAACTACTTTATATACAGCTCCAAAAATCGACTGATTAAGCCCGGGATTGTCCCGGGCCTGAAAAGTTGTAACGTTACAACTTATTGCACCGGTGCAACTGTTGCGATATCGCAACTATTTATCCAGTTCCGGAAGACCGGCCACGGAGGTCAACAGAGATAACACCCCGGCCAGTACCGATGCAGATGCCACAATCGGCCAGTTTACGTCTCCCATCACGGCAGCGGTACCGATGGTTGCCACGGCTGTCTGCGCTATTGTTTTAATGGCCCGCATTCCGGCCGCCCTTGCCCAGTCTTTCAAATTATATTTACTCATCTCAGATACCTCCTTTGGAAATCAAATATAAAATACCAGCTGCCACCGCGGTTCCTATGGAGCTGGTTATGGATGTGAAGAACGTCTTTTTCGTGCTGGACCATTGTTTTACTGGTTCCTGTTCCAGTGTCTCGACTTTCTCCTTTATTTCATTTACGCTGTCACTTGTGTGCTTCATTTCTCCGGTTAGCTCTACCATAGTTTTTGACATGATGTGGATCTCATTGATTACCGGCTTGAGATCTTCGATCTGGTGGGTGTTGCTTTTGGAGCGCTCTTCTACCTTGGTAAGGCGTTCAACAAATTCCGTTTCAATCACATTGCTGGTCCTCCTTTAGTTATTCCATCAT
>JAGZXV010000141.1 GCA_018378255.1 Clostridiaceae bacterium
CCCCCCTTTACGCTTCCGCTAAATTACTTTTTCATATAAAACCGTACTTCCTACCCCCACATTTTCATATAAAAATCGTTAATTATATGGCTTTTTCACTTAAAGTAGAGTTGGGGTTGTATTTTTCCATACCATGAGGCAGGAATTTTACATTACTTTTTCGGTCTTATATGATTTTTTCATATAACGGATGAATTTAATGTCTACGGCTCCTTCTTTGTGCTAGTTCATTTTCACGCTCCGCACATTTACCGGCGCTTGCAACCTTACCGTTCTCCATAAGCTTTTCAGCCAGGAAGCTGAAGTGCTTAGGATTATTCCAGCCCACAATAATATGGTCTAACAGTGAAATCCCAACCAAGTCTGCTACCTCTTTTATTCTTTTAGTAACAAGCATATCGTTCTCTGAAGGTTTTATATCACCGCTTGGATGATTATGAAGTAAAACGATGGACGCCGCATTTGATAATATGCTGGCTTTAAAGATCTCTCTTGGAGATATTACCACATAATCAAGGGCCCCCATGCTTACAATATGGCAGTTAATGGGGTGCTTCTTTACATCTACATTGATGACACACACAACTTCCCGATCCATTTCAGCAAGTCTTTTGCCCATAAAATCTACTACCGCCTCAGGATTCTCTAAGGGGATATCCGAAAGCAACGAAGCCTCCTTTACCAGCCGGACAGACACAATATCCAGTTTAAAAAGCTGCTCTACTGCCATATCCTCACTCCCCGAACTCTATATGAATGATAAAATCATTCCTTTGCTCTTGTATTAAATCCCACAAATCCTCTACTGCCTCTATCTGTAACACCCGGTCACCTCCCCATCTGAAGCATTGACGTTTTAGCCAGGTCCCGGTTTTCCTGTTGACCTGCATTAAGCCGGTTAATCTCCCGGGAGCCAGTCGCCATTGTAAGTTCCCGTTTTAATCTATCATAGAAGTATACATTGTCAGATAAGCGGTCTCCCAACGGAACTTCCTTTTGATTAATGTCTGCCACCATTTCCGCAAGTTCTTTTTCATGGCCTTCTTCTGCCTTTATTGCAATAATTTCATGAATTGATGACGGAAGAATATGAAGATTGTCTCCAAAGTATTCGGCAACCGTATGCAATGCCTCATCATCTAGCATCGCCACTGCACCATTAAGCCCCTGCTTATTCGTCACCAGAATCATTTCATGATCTAATTTAACAGAATCAAATTCATCGCCTAATGCCAGGTCACCCATGTTGAGGCCCATAAATGCACCTAACTCTTGAATGGTCGTTGGGATTAAACGCTTTGCGTTCTGTTTTGCCAGTTCATACAATTCCTCCTCCGTTACACACATCATACCAACATTATCATTAGTAATCAGCGCTGTGGCAATGCCCTCCTCGTCCATGGCAACTGCCCAATAATAAACAGCCGATAAATCCATAACTTCACGGTGCGGGCAATGCGCTAAAAGTTCCTGATTCATACCGGTATTTATTAATTTCATCAATACATTTTCTTTTATTGCAAAATCAGGCAAACTACCCATTTTAGATATTCTCTCATATTCTTTTACCATTTTTTCCGCTGCAGCTCTCAGTACCGCTTCCACACTTTCACATTCTTTGTATGACTCATATACATCATTGATATGGATAGAGGGAGAGATCCCATCAGATACCGCAAACGAAATTCCATCTACGACCATATTGGCCTTCGCATGTTTTTCCACTTTCAAAGGGTAGTCCTGGTACTCAGCCGGCATATACTTTTTAATGTTATCTATTAAAATTTCCTTGAATATTCCATAACTTAACATACTTAATTCCTCCATTTTTAAATTGATTATCGTGACAAAAGTTACCATAAATTCTAAGGTGGAATAGTTATCTTAATCAAAATCATGCCTCTCACTCCTTTCATTTACATGCAAATGGCAGCCCCACAATTCACAGGGCCGCCATCTGAGCACTCTATTATCATTTCTTTTTCTTTCTAACAAGGTAAAATGCTACTCCCAATAACATGATTCCAGCACCTGCAGCGTAAAAATTACTGGGGTTAAAATCATCACCTGTCTGGGGCAGGTATGGGTTCATCGGGGTATTGGCAATCTCAATCACGGTATCAACAATCGGTGTATAACCGTCTGTGTATTCAAATGTTACCGGGCGCTTTTCTGTTTCCGGATAATACCCTTTTGCCGCTTCCGTCTCTACCAAATAATATGTCTTCTGTCTTTGATATTTCCCCCGCCAGAATGAACCGATATCAAAAAGCTCCGATTCGGCATATCCATTTTGATCCGTTTCCAGATTTCCAAGCACTCTCCCCCAGAAATCCCGGATTTCAAATTTGACGCCCTTTAATGGAATATTTGTTACAGAATCCGTTTTATGAACAATGAGCCGGCCCTTTACGGCCTCGTCTTTCATCACTACCTTCTGAATCTCCGTCTTATTTTTCACCCGGAAGGTAATTTCCCGCGCAATCAAATACCCATACGGCGCTGTTTCTTCCCGAAGTGTATACTCACCAGTAGGTAGCCCTTCAATATAATGTGGATGATTTTCTGATACCCAGCTTTCTACCACTTCGTCATACTCGTCCAGAATCGTTAGGGTCGCTCCTGACAATTCATTCTTACCAGTTATGTCTGTCTTTGAAATCTTTACCCTGGTCGGCTTATTCTCCATAGTAATCTTCTGTATTTTATCCGTCTCTTTACACACAAACCGCTTACTCTGAGCCTTCACATAGCCGTCTGGGGCCTCTATTTCTCTTAAAATGTATTCCTTACCGGCTTCCAATCCATAAATCATATAGGGTGTATTATCTGATACCCACCTGTCAATGAACTGACCGTCTGCAGATGTAAGTTCCAGTTCTGCCCCACTCAGGCTGTCCCCTTCGTGGTCTACCTTTTCAATGGCTGTTTTAGTGACATCATCATACATATAGACTTCTGTTAACAGTTTTCCACTCTCAATCTCAAATGTGATTGTCTCAGTTTTTAAATAACCGGCCGGTGCTATCGTCTCTGTTAATGTATAAATTCCGTCTGACAGCCCCTTGATGAGATGTGGCTGCAATGTGGATACCCACTCATCAATTACGTTGCCTTTACTGTCTTTTACAACCAGTGTTGCACCAGGAAGCTCTTTCTGGTTTGTGATATCTTTTTTGGATACGGACAAATCTCCACCCTTACCATTTCCAAACTCATATAAAAATGTCACCACGGGCGTCTCATCATTTTCATATACAAACTGGAATACATAAGGATCATTTTTATTTAGGTATCCCGAAGGAGCTTTTGTTTCCACAACTTCATAATCATATCCTACAAATACACCATCCTTTCCGGTATATCCAATCGGAACCGTTTCACTTGTAGCATATCCATCATCACCGGTAACTAATGTTGCCACTACCTCTTTCGTAGAACAATTTGTAACAGTAAATTCAGCTCCTGCAAGAGAAATCTGCGGATTCTTCTCATCGACCTTATGGATTTTTATATAACCCTCTGGAATCTTATCTACCATCGCAACCTTCTGAACAATTTTTGTATCCTGCACCGTAAATGCTACCGGCTCAGATTTCAAAAAGCCGTAAGGGGTCTGTTCCTCGATCAAAATATAATTTCCGACAGGAAGGTACTTGATTTTATGAGGCTTCAACTCACCGATCGAGAATCCATCTGGAATTTCATCTCCCTCTACATAGACACCCGCACTCCCAGATACCCAGGACGTGACCGGGGTTGGTTCCTCCTCTCCATTTTCCTTCACTTTATAAATGGAAAGCGCTGCGCCCTTCACCTCTCTATGCCCAGATAAATCTGTTTTTGTAAAAATTACATCAGTCGGATAATCCGGCATTTCATAATATTGAATTTTGATGTCCTGTCCAATGCTCTCTACCTTAATCAGTACATCATCGGCCGTGGTATAACCATTTTCAAACGGTACACCTGTTTCCCGCAGCACATAATATCCTGTTGGTAAATAATCAATTCGCACAGTACCATCTTCCTTTACATACGATACTGCATTCGGTGCTTCCGTCTCATTCAGTTCAGAAAGAATAAAATCAGCCGGGTTTTTAGCTGTTGTAAATGAAAAAATGGTTTCTCCCGTTACCAGCTTCCCATTATCATCATATAGGAGTTTTGTATCGTCCAAAATGGGCACTCCCCATACGTCCTTTAAAAGAGGTTCTGAAAGCGCTGCTTGATAGATCGTCAGCTCTGCACCATTAATCAGTTGCCTCGTATCTGCGTCCAGCTTCTTTATTTCAATCGCAGTGTAATCGTCTTCCATGATATAGCCCTGAACTTCTCCGGTTTCCAGGACAATCACTTCAATGTCTTCTGACTTAACATACCCATCTTTATAGGGTACGAGGGTTTCTTCCAAAATGTAGTCCCCTACCGGAATGTGGTCTATCCAGTGAGGTTCCTTACCGGATACCCAGCTTTCTCTTATCACCGCAGCTCCATTTTCGTCCAGAGCTTTTTCAAGATGAAATCCCTTTTCTGAATCATCAGTGACACGCTCTGCAACATACAGGGTCATCTCAGCGCCCTCAATTTCTTGTTTTTTCGTTATGTCTCGCTTGGACAGCTCAATTTTAGTAAAATCATCTTCCATAAACGCTTCCTGCATTTCATCAGTGTTTTCGATTATAAACGCAATCGCTTCAGACTGAATATACCCTTGGTCGTATGGTACTTTGGTTTCCTCTAAAAGATACGCACCTACAGGAATACGGGCTACAATGGTGCCCTCCTTTTTTTCCTTTGCCGGCGTAACAAATACAGTATCATCCAGCGTCAGTTCCCCGCCTTTATAATATACAGGAAGGCCATTTTCATCTTCTTTATAGCTTATATTAGAATAAATACTTAACGTACCATCAGCCTTCTCAAACACATGGATCTGCTGAAATATAATTTTTTTCCCTGCGCTATCCACCTGATAAGCAACTACACGGCCTTTATCATCAACCTCATAGGCCAACCCTGTGTAGCGGTCTAGCAAACATACCCGGTTCCCTCTATCATCTAAAAGGTACAGCTGGTCCATTTCCGGGTCATATTCTGTATCGCACTGGCTCAAATTATAAAAAAGTAGTGGTGAAGCCTCCTTCTTCTCTGCCACGGTATCGAAAATCTCCAACTTTGGTGGCTCGTCTGTCGTACCGGTCTTTTTAATTACAGTGGTGCTCCCCATTTCCGTTGCTGCAATACCTGTCACGTTTCCATTCTCATCAAAGGTAATCTGGACACCCGTTAATTTTCCATCTGCGTCAAAGCCAACTTGTGCTCCTTTATAGAGCGTCATGGTTGCCTCCCCCACATAAATATCATATCGGATTCCTTTACCAGAAAATGTACCATCTTCTCGATATAGAGGTCTTACGTGATCCATGGCCTTTAATTCCTCTTCACTTCCTTCTACCATATGCTCAGACCACTCGGAATACCTGTGAGTAACCGTTGCATAACCTAAAAATCCCCCCTTTGCGTCATACGCCACTTTAACTTTTTCCGGCCCCTCCTGATTTTGTCTTGCAAGAAGTTCCTCTTCACTTCCCTCTACCTGGTAGGTGATGGTTTCTTCACCATCTTCCACCTTATGCAGTGTAATTTTAAGCGGCTTATTGTGGATTAATAACTGCCCCACCTCTACCATATCTGGATTTTCAAGCGGAACTGCATACTGAAATATTTGTGCGTCCTTAGAACTGCCTTCTCCCTCCGGATAATAAGTAATCTTATCCGAATAGATTTCAACGGCAACAGGATGGTTTAATGGCGCATAACCTTCTGGTGCTGATACTTCTACCAACACATAGGCGCCTGCCCCCAGCGGTTTATATGTCTCAATATAACCCACAATTTCCGACCTCACCCCGTCATCCGTTACAATATCCGTCACTGTAGAGAATGCTTTGAAAATCCCAACTTCGGCTCCCGTCTCATCATACTGTGTAATCAAATCAGCTTCTGAATAAATCGGGTTCCCCTTTTTATCAAACATAACGTTTCCAGTTTTTTCATCACGTTTTGCCTTATATATTTTAAAGTAGGCACCGTCATGGATAATATTTTCTCCGGTATCAGCGTCCAGCTTCTCGACTCGCAGCTTAGAAGAATAGAACTGATTTTCAAAATCCGTATACTCATAGCCTATGAAATTTTTGTAATCCTCCTTTTGGGTATAATCCATCCCACCCACAGAAAACTGAGATGGCCTCAAAACACTCCACGGAATTAATGCCGCCATGAATTGTCCATCATAGTCTTTCAGTTCTTTCTCCATAAGGCTATTCCGATCTACGTTAAGGACATCTTCACCTGTGCCATAGCGTGTATGCTCCTTATCTGACATGGTAGTATCTGACTCAATACCAAGCCGGATTCCATACTGTTGATTCATAGCCTCCAGTCCCGTATCTGCATGGTAAAAATATTTCCTGGAGGGTGTCTGTTTGTCCTCTCCGTCTTCTGGAATGAACGGGACCATCACCTCCACCGGATATGAAATCTCATACTGCTTATTGGGCATATCTTTCGGCTGCTGTTCCACAATTACATAACGTCCATAAGGTAACATAGTGGTTGTAGCAAACCAATAGTCCGCATTTTCGTTTTGAGAGGCATGTATCGTGGTTAAGTCCTTATCCCGGTCATGTGCCGCCTCATCTATCACACAGGCAAGCGACTGGGCTTCTTCCGGGTGTTTTTCAAAGAATCGCTTATAATCATAGGTTCCGTTCTGATCCAGTGAAAGTCCGGCTTTTACAAGGTCAGATACCAAATACATCTTAAAGGAGAAATCCGGCAGCTTGTTTTTTTCCTCTACCCCATAGGAATTATTTTTATACGAATCCTTTGCAATGGTTTTAGTAATCCTGAGCGCCTGCTTAATCACCCGCTCTTGAACAATAATAGGTTCTTTTAAAGTCCCTCCGTCTTGCATGATGATCGTCTGGCCTGGGTATGACAAAGTTTTAGTCTTAATATAGCTCCCTGCTGCTGTCTCTGAAATCTTGAAAGGAATCTCCACAGACAGCCCTGAATTTTTGAAAGCTCCTGTTCCATCAGCCTTCTCTGGCAGCACAACCACATAGGTTTCTTTTCTATCCCCTGTTCCATCTACATGGAAGGAATAAGTCCCACTTTCATATGTGGCCGCAATAATCTGGCGATTTTCCACGTACTGAGTATAGGTTGCCTCTTCATATATCTCTACTAACTCTGTTTTCTGAATCGCGTTCCCTTCATCGTCTAAAAGGACCTCCCCTTTTATGTACCGTTCATATTCCGGCTCAAAAAGTGGAACGGTCTTCACATCACCAGTATCCTCATCTCTCCCCTGATAGCCATAGCCCCGTACCGTCACTGTATTATCTGCGTTAATAGTAAAACTTCCCTTTTTATAAATAACACGAAAATCAACCCACGCTTCGTCTACTTCTTCTGTCTTATTAACAACAATACATTCATTTACTCTGTCATAAATGCAAAGGCTGTCTGAATAGTCCATTTTCTCACTGAGGCGCTCTACCCTTTTCTTTGACAGAACACTATCTGATGGTGTTGCTTTTAAAATAGAATGACTGGCACTGCTGCCTGTTGCAACAGACGGAGTTGCCATCAGCAGCTCTATTTCCTCTTCACCAGTTTCCTCCCCTGGAACTTCTGTAATTTCCTCTATAATGGTATATGTTTCGTAAATCGGAGTGTCCGACCAGACAGTTTCTCCCCCATCATCTGTTTTTACAATCGGGTTTCCTTCTGAATCCAGCTTGTTCTCGCCACCCTTGGCAGTTTCATACACCGGATTTCCTGTCGAATCAACAATACCACGCTCTTCCTTTCCCACTGCCAGATTTTCCGTCTTTTCTTCCTCAATGAAATTAGACCGAAATATTTTTGTACCTTCTGGGAGCCCTGTTAGTTTAACATCATATCCTTCCGTCAAACTTCCAGCTTCTACCGTAAAATACATCTCATTCTCATCATATTCATCTGGTCCGTTCCGGTAAAATCCCGAAGACACAACACTTCCACCTGCCGAAATCACGATTGGTTCCTGGCTCTCATCCCGGTTGGTCTCTTTAAAATGGATTCCACTCACACTTAACTCATATCCCTCACTTCTTGCCAGTTCTTTGACATAATAAGACCCCAGTAACAACGGTTTCCCCGCCCATTTCCCTTCCGTACACAATTCATAATGGGCAGAGCCGTCCTCTTGGGTGGACGCAATCGCTACCAGTTCATTGGCTGCATATAACTCGCCGGTGTGTCCATCTGGATGAATCACTGGCGCGGCTGCATATAGCCCATAAACTGCTCCATTAAAGGTAGCGTCTCCCTGTGGCCTGCTTCCCGTTTCCAAATCTTCCTTCTTTATTTCTATTTCTCCAACTGTCCGGTGATCTTCAACTTCAAAAAAAGCAGTCTCATCGCCGGCAATGGTTTCTTCCGGTATCGCCTCATCATCTGGGTGATACATATGAAGAACATATCCAAGCCTGGCCTTCGCCTCTTCGACTAAATAAGTGTATTCCGTATTCCGGAACTCTTCTGCACATTCCTCCAGATAGGCCTCAGCCTCTTCTCTTGATGAAAACACATCGGAATCGGAATCATCATCATCACTCTCATCATCCCCGTCTTCATCGTCATCTTCTTTATACTCAGCGGTAAAGGTTGCCGTCTTCGTTTCCGTATAGGAAGCCGCCCCATTAGCGTCTGTTGTCACATAGGCTAACTCATCCCCGTCTTCGTAGATAATAAAATCTGTGTTTCCCAGCCCTTCACCGGTCTCTGTGCATTTTTTATGAATGTCAATGGTGTAATCTACACTTACGGTGATACTCACACTTCCACGCTTAGAATCTGTTTCCTTATCAGAGGTTCCCAATCGAAAAAAACATTTTACCGGATCCTGGCTTACACCGTCATATTCAACCATGTCCTGATTGGTTTTCCCATCTTTTCCGTTCCAAAACAACAATGCTCCAGAACTGCTTCCTGCAACAGACGTTCCTGGTTTAGGCAATACTTCAACTGTAGCCGTGTCGATAGGCGCATTACTCTTTATAGTTACTGTATCTCCGCTTACGGAAACAGTCACCCCTGCTGGCCAATTCGCATTGGCAAAGTCATAATTTTTCACCATCTGGTTGTCATCTGTCAGTGTCCTTATATATTTACCTTCAGATTCATCAAAGTTTAATGCATAGGTTGGCATATTCAATACACTGTTTGAAGCAAAGCTAGGGATATTTTCACCGCCCTTTAAAGCCTCCTTCATCTTCTCCCAAATAGTATCAAAATAAGCCGCTGTTCCTGGAACATATAGTTCTATGGTATTCTTGGCCTCTTGCATAGCTTCATCATTATGATAACAATCCAGCACGATACACCAAATCATTGCCTGGGTTGCAGCATAATAGGCTCTGCTTCCACTGGCAGATGAATTTCCGTAAAACAGAGCGTAGCTCACAAGCTGCTGCTGTTCATCGCTCAAATCAGACAATGTTGTACTTTCCATGGAACTACCGGTTTTTGCTGTTCTTCCAGGTTCAATACAATAAGATGGCTTTCCATTTATAATCCAGTAAAGCATGGTATGAAATGTATGCCCGCAGACATTGATGTTATTTCCTGGTGCAATGATATAACCTTTGTTTTGTAGCTTTGCCGTTGCCGCTTCTGTCTGTATACTATGGGCAATTACTGGCAGAACCGCAATAACGAGCGCCAGCCAGAAGGCCAAGCTCCGTTTTAATACGTTGTTCGGTTTTAAACCTTTTGTTATACTATCCATTTCTCCTCCTACTGTTTTGGGCATAAAAACAGAGAGGACAAAGGCGCCTCTCTACTTATATTACCTGACTATTAAATTCTTCCTGCATATTCATCTTCACCTGCCTTCCGCAAAAGAGGGACAGGCTGAAAATGAAAGGCCCGTCCACTCCCATTATGGACACTCATACAAATCACTGGCACGGATCGTCTCTGATAAGGTTCATATCTACACACTCCCTCTTAAAATTTCTAATCCATGTTTACATTCAAACTGTTGCACGATAGATACGAATAATAACAGAGCCCCCTGCCGAAAGTCCTTTAAAACCGTCAATATAAAAAGCATTATACCCTTGGCTTACCTTAACCTGCCCGACAATGGCTTCTATCAGCTTCTGTTCCGTCAATTCCTCCACATAACAAACCCAGTCAATATATCCGGCCCCGGCGGTTGGATAATAGGTCTCATAATCTATTTGTGTTAATATTCCAGCCTCCAACTGTTCCTCCATTAATTCCGGTATATTTTGAAACCCCTCCTCTTTTAATTTTTTCGTTGCCTCTCCTATTACAGAAGGCATATTAATTCCCGCCGGCGGATTCTCATTCTGAATAATTATATTTCCGGTTTCAGGGTAACCTGTATCTGCGAAAACTACAACTCCAGAAAATCCATTCAACAGAAATATTAGAAAACATATTACTCCTAATTTTTTCATGCAATTTCTCCTCTTTGCTGGCAGGAGTATTTACTTCCTGCCCATACCATACATTCCTATTGTGTTGCTATTATGCCATTTTTTATCAAGCAATAAGTAATAGCATAAAAGCCGCTGCCTAAATGCAGCAGGATCTTGTACTTCCCATACGAGTTGCATACTTCCACCTCCTTATTCTGGTTTACCAGCAATAAAGAAAATGAGAAAGATACGAAAAACGAAAAGAAATAATGATAGGAATAAACTAATTATTCCGAAGGTCAGCCTAAATAATCCAAAAGTCATTTTAGCTACTAACCTCAAGCCCAAAAACATTATGTACACTATTCTTTTTCCTATCACACCGTTTCCTCCTTACCCCCAGCTAGCTACCAAATCAATAGCCGCAGTGTCTGTAATTCCATCGTCCTCAGCTTCTTCTACCGTTTCATTTGTCAATACTGCTTTCTGCTGTAAGAGTTGTCCAGAAAGAGCCTCGCCTAATAACTGAATGACTTCCTCCCTTACATTCTTTTCAATAGCCTGTTTCATCTCCCTCAGCTCTTCTTTTGTTGCCCATCGGCTATCCTGACAGCCTTTATCGGCTTTAATTGCAAGTTCTTCTCCGTCCAGATATTTTATATAGAAATCTAGTGCGTCTACTGTAAACTCATTTATAGATTTAAAAATCTTTCGATTAATTTGTTTCAAAGCCTTCTCTACCCGCAGATGTTTTTCATCTCTTAGGTTTAGTCTTAAGCTGTGAGTAGCTACGTCTGGATTCCCCACTTCAAATCACCCCCTTTTATTTCCTGCCATGTTGACTTTGTAAAAATATCTTTGACAGATATTCGTAGCCTTTGGCATTTGCTTTAATGTCTTCTATATATTCAATATTATCTGACAAGAAGTTCCCATACAGTTTCATGACTGTTGCACCACCACCTACAAAAATGATTCTGGTGGTCTCTAAGTTATATCCGCATTCCTTAATTGTGTAATATACCTTCTGAGTAAAACCCTGGAGGCCTTCCTGAATAACATTTAGATATTTTTCTGGTAGATCACTAGCTTTGCCCTGCATTACCTCCTCAATTTCCGTTTCGCTGACCTCTGACCCAATTAATCGAACACATTCCTCATTGATGGAACGCATACATGTGATAAGCCCCCGTGGAATGGTTATACTCTTACCTTCCATCGGCTTCTGTTCGAAAATCGGCATAATATCAATCGTCCAACTACCTATGTCAACTACCAGGACTTTCTTCTTATACGTTGAAAGCCGATCTGCTACAGCCGCATAGCATTGTGGGAACACCGATACTCGCTCCAACGATACTTTGTACCTCTTCTGCTCATAAACAATCTCTCGTGTCCCTTCCCAGGACAAATACTTGATAAAATCTTTCTTCTCCGCCCCAAAGCGTGTAAACGGAAGCCCCGCCGCCAGCAAGATATGCGCATTCTTTAACCCGCGCGCCTTCAGTTCACTGCCTATTGCAGCGTCTGTTAGTACCTTAAAATTGGAATCTGATACTTTATCCTCTTTAACTTCCAGGCGCTCTCCCCCTACTTCATAGGCCTGTCCTCCCCAATACACAATATTGTTAGGTAATGCAGGACGAGTTGTTATTTTCTTTACACCTGTAGTAAAAACACCATTCACTGTTTTTATCTTTGACCAGCCATGGTCAATACCGATAACCTCTATTCTCTGATAATTCATGTACTTCTCCTCCTCAAATATTCTTCTACTCTAAACCTACAATAAGAATAGAAATTCCACATATTCGCTCTAATCGGGTACTCTTTACGGTATCTAAATCTACGGCTATATGCAATTCCATGAGACTCACACCAGGAAGCAATCATCTTCATTTTAAAAATCTCTCCCTCTATAATACGTTCTGAAAAATATCCAAACGCCATCCGATCCATTTCCGTTCTAATCTGCAATATGAAAATCACATTGTAATACCTAATCCCTACACTCGCCATCATCTACTCCTTATCTACAGTATCAACAAATTATCCAACCTTTTTGCTTTATGTCATATCCGTGTATATTTACCTACAGCATACACACGAAACACGAAGTTTGTTGGTAATGTAGTTCCCCACCAATATTAAAACCACTTCGATCACTCCGATTCCATCCTCTTCTCTTAAAAAATTTCTGATCTCGTTCATTCCGTTACCTGCCTTTCATAAATAATTTCAATAATACATGACTTTATCAATACGTAATTTTTAATACATAACTTTATTAATACATAGACATCAATGCCGGAACCATAATCATGACCATCACAACTCCCAACATCATAAAAAGAGGGAGCAGCAGTTTTGTGCCGGCTTCTTCACCCAGTTTTTTCGCCAGGTTTTTTCTCTGTTCGAATGCGTCCTCCATCTCCGCATCCAAAAGGACTTTGAGATTCTTCATGCCGGTTTTCCGGTTCTGTTCCAAAAGCCCGGAAAGCTTCAGATAGCATCCCAGTCCGGTCCGCCTCCCAAAATCCCGGTATGCCCTCCCTTCCGGAATTCCGCTTTTAACCTGATAATAGGTAGTGCAGAGTTCTTCATAAGCAAATCTGGTTTCTTTTCTCCCTGCTGCCTTCATTTTCTCGTAATCCAGGGCAATCCGTTCCCATGCCAGGGATACGGTCATTCCCGCACCGATAAATATCATAAGTTTTGATACAATCTCTGAATAATCCAGCATCATCTGGTTCCGTTTTCGCTTCTCTCCCTGACCAGCATCCACCTTTTCCTTGGCAGCACATAGGACTGCCAATAAGACACCCAAAACCAATAGTACTGAATGGCCGGAATCATCCGGCATTCGATAATACAGCTTTTTCCCTTCATATTCTTCCGGCAGTTCAAGCGCTTCCATCGTCCTGTACTGTTCATCCAGAGCCGACAACAGTTTTCCCAATCCAGCTGCCGCTTCCTCCTTATCTGTTAAAATTGCCGGATATACCGTTATTGGAAACTCATATTCCTTCTGTATCGTTCCCTGGGCCAGCGTTACGGACAGCATAACCTGCTCTCCCTGTTCCGAAACCTCTTCTGCCGTAATATGGCCGAAACTGTCTATTATCTCAGGGCAGTCCGTATCCCAACGGACTTTCATACCGTATTCATCAATCCAACTGATCAAATCCAAGTCTGTCCTGACTTCCTGAAGGGAGATATTCTCCCCCAAAATCCGTTCAGGAAGGGATTCTATCACCTGACGGCCGGTTTCCTCCCATTCAGCCGCCCCGATTTCACGGCCGCTGACCATAACTTCCACGGGAATCTCTTCTTCTCCAAGCCCCTGTACAATCACGTGATAGGAGATATCTCCCTGTCCATATGACGGACGGTTCAATCTGGTAATGCCCTCATATTCAGAACGGGTGGATACTTTTACAGCTGCAAAGGCAGCCGCCCCCAGGAGAATACAAACCATCTGTTTTTTCCCCTTCACAAAAACCTCCTTATACTTCAATCTGAAGCAGTTTGCCCGACAGCCAGTAGGCGGCCACATAGACGAGCAGACAGACGCTCATCATGATCCTCCCAAGGCTTGTCTCATACATCATGTCAAAGAATCCCGGAGATGTTGCATTGATATAAAAAACAATGAAAAATGGAATCATGTTCATGATCTTCTGCTCAAATCTCCGGGATGCATTCAGTGTTTCAATTTCTTCCCTGACCTGCATCTTTTCCCGTATGATACCTGCCGTGTGGTTAATAACCGGTACAAGCTGTCCGCCGCTGCGTTTTGCTACGGCAAAGACCTGGGCAAAATTCTCTATCTCGTCAAGACCGCTTCTGTCGGCCAGGTCCAGAAGAACCTGTTCCACCGGGCACTTCATGCCGATTCGCTTTGACATGAATTCAAATTCTCTGGTTATTAAGCCATCCTCCCCATAAAGAGTTTTCAATTCCCCTAAACTGGCGTAGAAAGCGTTCTCCACCGAGTATCCGGCGCTTAAAGATGCGGCCAGAATTAAAATCCCTTCTTTAAATTCTCTGGCAAACTCCTGCTGCCGCAGAAGGGCCAGTTCACGTCTTCTGATAAATGGATAGATTCCTGCGATGGGCAGGCATAGAAAAAACAAAAACAGACTTCGATAGAACGTATAGATCACAATACCATAAACCGCAGTTCCGGTTAACAGGCATACGCACCATTGGCGCGTTGTCAGGTAATACCGGCTATAATCTGAAACCGGCTGCTGAGAGTTTTCCCGTGTTTTTAAGTTCACCTGTTTTTTTAAGACAGCCGGACACCTGATTCTGATCCGGGGAAGGAATTTCTTCAAATTGATATAATGGGTTAAGTTCAATTTCTCCGTTTACAACACCTCCTACTTCAACGATTGACAGCACTCTTCTGCTTTTATCCCTCAGCCGTCCTAAATGGATCAGAATTTCAATAGCCGAAGCGATCTGACTCCTTATGGCAGCAAGGGGCAGCTCCATCCCCATCAACACCATGGTTTCCAAACGGGAGAGCATGTCCTTAGGCGTGTTTCCGTGACCTGTACTGAGGCTGCCGTCATGGCCCGTGTTCATGCTGTTTAACAGTTCAGCGGCTTCCTTTCCTCT
This sequence comes from Clostridiaceae bacterium, assembly GCA_018378255.1. GTDB lineage: Bacteria > Bacillota > Clostridia > Lachnospirales > Lachnospiraceae > CHH4-2. Next base: position 15,132 of record JAGZXV010000141.1, read on the forward strand.
CACCTCTCCGACGATAATTCGATCCGGGTTCATTCTCAATGAAGCGCGGATCAGGTCGCCGATGGTGACCGCCCCTTCCCCTTCTGCATTGGCATTCCTGGTTTCCAGACGGACCAGATTGGGGACATGCTGAATCTGAAGTTCTGCCGAATCCTCAATGGTAATCACCCGCTCGTCCTCCGGGATATACGCGGACAGCGCGTTTAAAAATGTGCTTTTTCCTGAATTGGTACCACCGCTGATGAACATGTTGTATCCTGATTTCACCAGCAGTTTCAGCATATGGGCCGCCTCGTCGGTCAGAGATCCGTATGAGATCAATTTTTCCATGGTAATCGGTTCCGGGAATTTCCTTATGGTGACCGTAGGGCCGTTTAAAGCGATTGGGGGCAGAACCACATGCACGCGGGAACCGTCTTCCAGCCTGGCATCCACAATCGGTGAAGATACGTTAACCACCCTGTTTACC
>JAGZXV010000142.1 GCA_018378255.1 Clostridiaceae bacterium
AGGGCATCCAGATGTCTCTATCAGGGGAGCAAGGCATATGCGGCTATGCAGGGGCGAAATTTTGTGATTCCGGAAGATATTAAAATGATATGGAAGCCGGTTATGGAACATCGGGTGGTGCTGACAAATGATGCCAGATACCAAAAGAAAACCCCGGAATCCATTTTGTCTGAGCTATTGGAGGAGACGGAGGTACCGCCGTATAAAAAGGAGCTGTTCCATGGAAGAAAGACAGAGTAGAAACAGCTTATTCGTAGGGATACCGGGCCTTTGCTGCCTTTTGTTTTTTGGGATAACAGCCGTTTATTTCCATGCCTGGCTGGTTTCCTCACTTTTATTTCTGTTCTTTTTCCTGTGTTTAAGCTCCTATGCATGGAGCAGGGGAGTCTGCCGTCATGTGGATATATGTGCAGAGGTGGTAAATCCGGCCTGCCATGCAGGAGAATTCTGTGAAATGAAACTGACGGTAAAAAATAAAAGCTTTTTTCCCCTGGTCTGGCTGGATGTGATTCTGCCAACCGGTAAAAAGCCGTTGGTCAGGCAAGATGGTTCCAGCCAGTTTTCCTGGTATTTCCTGAAGGGCAGGGAATATGCGGAAACAGGGATCAGGGAGAGATTCGTCTGGCTTTTATGGCAGCAGGAGATCAGCTGGGAGGAAACGCTTAAAACGCTCAGACGGGGTGTTTTAGCTGTGGACGGTATAGGGCTTCAGGCCGGAGATGGTTTTGGATTATCTGCCAAAGAGGATTGGTATGATCTTTCTGTTCCGGTCAGGATATTGATTTATCCCAGGCTGGTTCCGGTGGAGATCAGCCGTTTTTTAAAGATTACCCAGGAAGCGGCCGCACAAAATAAGGGACAGGCAGAGGATATAACGATTTTAAAAAGCAGCCGTCCCTATCAGCCCGGTGATCCTGTGAAAAAAATTAATTGGAGACTTTTAGCCTCCAGCGGGCGGATGAATGTGAATATTTATGAGACTGTGATGCCTGGATGCGCTGCTTTTATTTTAGATTTATCCGGGTTCTGTCAGGTGATTGAACATGAGAATCCACAGGGAGCTAATTATGAGGAACGCATTGTTCTGGAAAATGCGCTGGAACAGATGATCAGTTTGACCGCGTCTTTGATGACGGCGTTGACGGAAAGACAGGTGCAGTGCGCACTGGTTTTGCCTGCATATGGAGAACGGGAGGCAATGATCCGGATTCCGGCTGAGGGGGAACCAGCTCTTTCTGACTGTATGGAAGCTCTGGCACTTTTGGACTATCAGGGCGAGGAGACTATTTTCCCCTATGAAGAGTTCTGGCAGTCCAGCTATAAAATGGGCACTGTTTATATCTGCACCAGAACGGATGGGAAAAATGAATTGGAAGAATTGGCGGCCCGGCTTGGGCAGAGCCGGGTAAGCTATCTGATACAGCAGAAAACAGGGCAGGAAGCGCTGGAAGGCGGATGCATCTATGCAGAGGATATTTGCCTGGAAGAGAGCCATAGTACAGACAGCCATAATCCGGACGAGGGGGAAACTCATGGACAGAATTCGTGATTATCTGAGGGGAAGCAGCGTGCTTTTATCGGATGCGGCAGTTATCTGTCTGATTGTATATATGATTCCTACATGTACAGAAATCAGGACGATATCGGTTGCGGTGCCGGTATGGGCCGGTTTTATCCTGCTGCAGATGGCGGCGGATTATCTGATGACAAGTGCCGGGATATCGTTTAACCTTTATCTGCTCATAAACGGGGCAGGAGTTTTGGCGGGTACGTATTTTACGGTGGCCAGTTCTTTCTGTTCCGGCGGATTTCCTTTATTTTCCGTTCTTTTAGCCTGCAGCGTGGCCGGGGTGGGCGCACATGGAGCGGCTGCAGCCTGGCGGCTTCCGTCGGCCAACACCTTATTGCGCTATGTGGATGGTCTGATGATCCTTCTGGCCTTTTATCTGTATGCTGTTTTCAGCACTCAGTTGGATCCGGGGAAGGATGTTTTCGTATTGACTGTGTCCGCTGTCTTTTTGGACTTATTTTGCGTGAACCAGATCAGAACCAGAGAAGAGGGAGTTTCTGTAATCCAGGGTTCAGGAGCGGGAAGCAAGCTTGTGCTGGCTGCAATATCGGCAGGAATTGTGGCTGTGACCGGTGTGGTGACGGGGGCGGCCTCGGGACAGGTACACAGCGCTGTGGATGCTCTTTTGATGATAGCAAAAAGCGTGGGGAAAATTCTGGCCGTTATTTTTGGAGCAGCCGGTTTTCTGCTGGAAAAGATACTGATGCTGTTGGCCCGGCTTTTGCCGGATGCACCGCAGGAGGCAGGGGAAACTGTTAAATCGGTGATACTGGAAGAGGCAGAAGAAGCAACTGAGACAGGAATCTTTAGAATACCTGACTGGGTGCTGGCGGCATTTCTGATCGGAATTCTGTTTTTAACGGTCTGTTACATTTTATACCGGTTCCGTAATATGAAAATAAAACGCAGTGCAAGTGTAAAGGAGCCAAAGACAATCCTGCGGAAAAACTATTTTTGGCCGGCATTTGCGGATGCGGGCAGACAATTGGCGGATATGATATGGTTTGAATGCTGTTACAGGAAATATCAAAAAACCCCGGAAGGTCTGTTCATCTGTGTGGAAAGGATCGGCAGAAAGAAAAAAATACCCAGGAGGAAAGACGAGAGCCCAGGGGGATATCTGCGGAGAATAGCCGGATATCTGCGGTCGGAAAACGGCGGCAGTGAATCCGCCATGGAAGCCCTGGCTGGTATCCTGGATCAGATATACTATGGTTCTGTGCAGAGACCATGCGGTAAGGAAGAGACTGCACAGTATGTGGAGGCGGTAAAGAGGCTGAAAAGCGATTTAAAAGAGGGGAAAGCATTAATAAAAGAACATGAGGCTGGTAATAAAACAGAAGTAAGCCAGTAACAAAACCGGCAGTAAAATCCGTAATAAAACAGAGGAAGGGTAAAATGATGACGGAAACATCCATAATTAACAGCAGCAATATCAGCGGGATGCTGCAAAGGACGCTGAACCAGGTGGAACCCAGGTTGGTGGATCATGGCAAAAGAGTAGCATTTCTGGTATCCAGGATGTTGGATGTACAGGGGAATTGGAGCTTTAAGGATAAGCAGGATATCTGTTTCCTATCTCTGCTTCATGATGTGGGGGCTTATAAAACAGAAGAGATAGAACGGATGGTTCAATTCGAATCGGAAAATATATGGGGGCATTCCATTTACGGATACTTATTTTTATATTATCTGTCTCCTCTGCAGAGGTGGGCGGATGTTGTGCTGCTCCATCATGTGAGTGCGGAAAAGATGGACCGGTTCACTTCAAAACACAAGGAGCTGGCTCAGATTTTAAATCTTTCTGACCGTGTGGACATGTTTTTCTGCGAATATGGATTGAAGCGGGAGAAATTATATGCATATTTGGATGAAGCCCGGGGCAAGCGGTTTGAGAGCAGCGTTGTGGATCTGTTTTTTGAAGCGGAAAAACGGTATAGTCTGCTGGAAAGTCTGGACAGGGGAATTGAGTTTCAGGATGTTTTAGAGAATGTGGATATGAAAATGGAAGAGGTGGACGAGTATTTGAAGATGATGACATTTGCCATCGACTTCAGAAGCTGTCATACGGTAACCCATACCATAACCACAACCAATATCAGCTATTTGGTGGCGAAACTCATGGGTTTGGATGAAGAACAGATCCGCCATGTGTATTACGGAGCCATGCTTCACGATTTGGGAAAGATCGGCATACCGGTGGAGATTTTAGAATTCCCGGGAAGGCTGAGCAATCAGGCCATGACGATTATGAGAACCCATGTGGATATCACTGAAAAGATACTTGGCGGCGCTGTTGACACGGTGACAGCCCGGATCGCCCTGAGGCACCACGAGAAGCTGAACGGTTCCGGTTATCCCAGAAAGCTGGAAGCGGACCAGCTCACCATTGAAGAACGGATTGTGGCGGTAGCGGATATTGTCAGTGCCCTGCTTGGAACCCGCAGCTACAAAGAGGCCTATTCCATGGAAAAAGTGATTTCCATTATCACCCAGCAGGCCGGACAGGGGCTGATTGACAAAGCTGTGGTGGATACGATTGTCACGCATTTTGATATAATACTGGACGAGGTAAAAAGCTTGTGCAGTCCGATTTTAAAGATATATAATGGTTTAAACAGTGAATATGAGCGCCTGATTTTACAATTTCAATAATCGGTTAAAAATTTCTTTTACATATGATTAAAATTACTGTATAATAGAAAAGTATGTGCAATACAAACGAAATTAAAATAGAATGGTGGAGTTGCAATGGAACGCAGAGTAGGAACTATTTCAAGAGGAATTCGTTGTCCAATTATCCGTGAAGGTGACCAGTTGGCCGATATCGTGGTATCCAGTGTTTTGGAAGCGGCAGAAAGCGAAGGTTTTGAGCTGAGGGACAGAGATGTAATATCTGTTACCGAATCAATCGTGGCGAGAGCGCAGGGAAATTATGCATCCGTAGAAGCGATTGCTGAGGATGTAAAGGAGAAGTTAGGCGGAGAGACGATCGGCGTTATCTTCCCGATACTTTCCAGAAACCGTTTTGCTGTCTGTCTCAGAGGCATTGCCATGGGGGCCAAAAAAGTTGTGCTCATGCTCAGCTATCCCAGCGATGAGGTCGGCAATTCACTGGTGTCTTTAGACCAGCTGGATGATGCAGGGATTAACCCGTACAGCGATGTACTGACGCTTGAACAGTACCGTGAGCTGTTTGGTGAAAACAAACATCCTTTTACGGGAGTTGATTATGTGGAGTATTACAGCAGCCTGATCCGGGAAGCCGGAGCAGAGGTTACCGTGATATTCGCCAACAACCCTAAGGAGATTCTGAAGTATACAAAGAATGTGCTGAACTGTGACATACATACCAGATTCAGAACAAAACGCATTTTAAAGGATGCGGGAGCTGAACGCGTCTGCGGTTTGGATGATATTCTGACGGCGCCGGTTGACGGAAGCGGATTTAATGAAAGATACGGTCTTCTTGGCTCCAATAAATCAACAGAACAGACTATTAAATTATTCCCACAGGAATGTACGGATTTCGTGCTGGATATCCAGAGCCAGATTCTTGATAAGACGGGGAAACATGTGGAAGTCATGGTTTACGGTGACGGAGCATTTAAAGATCCGGTGGGCAAGATTTGGGAACTGGCAGACCCTTGTGTGTCCCCTGCTTATACGCCGGGACTGGAAGGTACGCCTAATGAGGTGAAGTTAAAATATCTGGCGGACAATGATTTCAAGGATTTAACAGGGGAAGCGCTTAAAGAAGCGATTTCTAAGAGGATCCAGGAAAAGAACGACAATCTGGTAGGCGATATGGCTTCCCAGGGTACAACTCCCAGAAGGTTGACGGATCTGATCGGTTCTCTGTGTGACTTAACCAGCGGTTCAGGAGACAAGGGAACTCCGGTGATTCTGGTTCAGGGATATTTTGATAATTTTACAAATTAGTAGTTTAGATGTGAGTTGATAAGGCTGTTGCAGATTTTGCGGCAGCCTTATGTATGCATTTGGTACAGTAAGAGAAAGGTGGAGAAGTTGATATGAAGAAAGAAGGCGGTCAAAACCAAGCGCCCGGCGGTGAAGCCAGGGGCAGCTTTTCCGGAAAACTGGGATATATCATGGCAGTAGCAGGTTCGGCGGTGGGGCTGGGCAATATCTGGCGTTTTCCCTATCTGGCGGCAAAATACGGGGGAGGAATGTTTCTATTAGTATATCTGATTCTGGTGGTAACCTTCGGCTATGCCCTGATCGTTTCAGAAACGGCTCTTGGACGTATGACGGGAAAAAGCCCGGTGGGGGCATTTACAACCTTTGGAAAAGGAAAGATGTTCCGGTTCGGCGGCTGGATCAATGCGGTGATTCCTATGGTGATTGTGCCGTATTATTGCGTAATCGGCGGCTGGGTTGCAAAATACCTGTTTGAATATCTGAGAGGCGGATCATCATATCTGGCGGCTGATGGGTATTTTGATACGTTTATCACCAATTCGGCCGGTGTGGAATTGTGGTTTGTTGTATTTGGCATTGCCGTATTTTTAGTCATCGTAGCGGGCGTTGAACAGGGCGTTGAAAAGGTTTCCAAGACGATGATGCCCCTTTTAGTGATCCTGGCTGTTTTTGTGGCCGGTTATTCAGTTACCCGGCCGGGAGCCATGGAAGGGGTTAAGTATTTTTTAATTCCCAACTTTGAGAATTTTTCTTTCATGACGATTGTGGCTGCCATGGGGCAGATGTTTTATTCCCTGTCAATTGCCATGGGCGTACTTTATACTTATGGTTCTTATATTAAAAAAGATGTGGATATTGAAAAGTCCACAAAACAGATTGAGATATTTGATACGATGATCGCCCTTTTGGCAGGACTTATGATCATTCCGGCGGTATTCGCGTTCTCCGGCGGGGATTCCCAAACGCTGAAGGCGGGGCCGTCTTTGATGTTCATCACCATCCCCAAGGTATTTGCCAGTATGGGAATGGGGAATCTGATCGGTTTTGTATTCTTCCTGATGGTTTTATTTGCAGCTCTGACCAGCGCTATTTCCCTGATGGAAACAAGTGTTTCCACCATTGTGGATCAGACCGGATGGAACCGGAAAACCTGCAGCCTGATCATGGCGGCGGTGATGTTTTTGATCGGTTCGGCCTGTGCTTTTGGTTTCGGTATCTGGAGCTTCATCCAGCCGCTAAAAATGAGCATACTGGATTTCCTGGACTTTTTAAGTAACTCCGTGATGATGCCTGTTGCGGCTCTCAGCACCTGTATTTTGATTGTGAGGGTGGTTGGGTTTAAGGCCATATCGGAGGAAGTCAGGATTTCATCAGCATTTAAAAGGGAGAAAATCTATGGATATCTGGTTAAGTATGTGGCTCCCATATGTATTTTACTGATACTAATCAGTTCAATCGCCAATGCATTTGGATGGATTCATTTGTAGGATGGGATGAAAGAAATTCGTCCCCGCCTTGTTTTTTTGGAGCTTTATGATACACTTAATCATAACAAGAAGCTGATAAAATGGAAATGAGGTGGATTGGCATGAGTGAAAATGAGATATGGGCGGCTGTCTGCATCAGTTTGGCCGGTATTTTCTGCCTGCTGGGGATCGTGTTTGCCGTCAGCAGAGAAAAGGGGGCCATGCTGGTAAGCGGTTTTAATACCCTTCCTGAGCAGGAACGGGAACAGTATGACAGGAAGCGGATCAGCCTTGATATGAGGAATTCCCTCTTTTTATGGAGTGGTATTTTAGCGGCTGGGGCGGTATGCTCCATGCTCTTTCATTGGGGGATGGCAGCGGCCGCCCTTTTTGTCTGGCTCATATTGTTTTTCAGGGATGTACATCTTGACCCGCATAAAGCGTTTGAAAAATACAGGAAATGAGATGACCGGATGTAAACTTGTATAGGACAACACAGGATAAGGGGGGAATTGAATGAAATCTGTGCAAAAAAAGCGTTTGATAATCGGCCTGGCAGCCGTGGGTGCGCTGGTTCTGCTGGTTTCCTCCGGCTTCGGAATTCTTACGAAAAAGATCAAACCCAACTTATGGCTGTCCCGGGCTTATCAAATGCGGGGAGTGGATGTATCCCACTATCAGGGTGAAATCGATTGGAATGCATTGAGCGGAAATGGAATCCGCTTTGCTTTTATAAAGGCTACGGAGGGAAGCGGCCATGTGGATGAAAACTTTGGGGAGAACTGGGAAAAGGTAAAGGAAACGGAGTTATATGCCGGGGCATATCATTTCTTCAGTTTTGACAGCCCTGGTGATGCCCAGGCAGATCTATTCATCAACACGGTTCCAAAAGAAGAGGGAAGGCTGGCGCCGGCGGCGGACGTTGAATTTTACGGGGATAAAAAGGTGAACCGCCCTGATCCGGAGCAGGTCCGAAAGCAGCTTGATATTTTCTTGGAACGGCTGGAAGAACATTATGGAGTTAAGCCGGTGATTTACACGACCATGGCCGTATATGATTCTTATATTAAGGGATATTATGAGGAGTATCCCCTCTGGATCCGAAATGTCTATTATTCTCCTGATTTTGATATGAAAGAGGAGTGGACCTTCTGGCAGTATTCGGATACGGAAAAGCTGAGCGGATACCAGGGACAGGAACCCTATATTGATCTGAACGTTTTTAAAGGATCGGCGGAAGACTTAGAGGGCTTTTTACAGGAATAACTGATAAACAGCATTTCCTGTCGAAGCCCTTCCTTTCTTGGCATTCACTCCATTCTCTGTCGTGAATGGAAATAATACCGCCGCATTTTGAACAAGTATACTTTTCTTTCTGCATTTCCATAAATTCTTCTAATCCATGCTGCCGGACAAACTCACTCTGGGCTGGCTTGATACCTTCTGTTGTAACTTTTCTCAAGACTTTTTTATCAGCTTGCATTGGTATTCAGTGCATTCAAAACAATAGGATCCATCCTTGTCTTTGATTCAATCTTTTATCTTACATTATTTTCTACAATCCCACAAATAAAACAGTAGTATAGCTGGGCTCTGCTTGATAAGAACATTCTAAGCCTTTCTCCAGGTTTGGTATGTCCTCTGTCCACAATTTTAATATGAGTGCATAGAAATATCAAACAGCTCATTTCGTTTCATTGCTTCATGCTGTTGCTCATAACTCAAATGGAAGATGAAAAAATATGGTCTTCCAAAGAAAAATAGAGTTTAATTGTTTTTGATCTTCAATTTGTATGAAATAGACAAAATCAGCCTTGGATAATTGGTAATAATTTTGATAAAAAGTAGTTGCATTTAAAAAATGAACGTAGTAATATGTAATTATCAACTTAACATATTAACCTATTAACCAATTATTATAGAGAGATGAAAAGGAGGGGACAAAAAAGAAATTGTCTGCCTGTTGAAGTTTGGTTTCAGATTTGATACTATTACTTTATCTATTAACATATTAAGTACAGTAAGGAGAAGACGGGTATGGCAATTCCAAAATATCAGCAGATAAAACAGACGTTATTATATGAGATTAAGAACGGTAAATTTTTACCGGGAGACAAGTTTTACAGCGAAGCAGATTTAAAGAGTAAATTCAACGTCAGCAGCATAACGGCAGTGAAGGCGCTGCAGTGTCTGACCAATGAGGGATATCTGGTAAGATATCAGGGAAAGGGCACTTATGTATCGAAGGCAAAGCGGGGTAAGATCGTAAAATTTTCCGACCGTGAAAAATATCAGAACGGCCAGGAAAAGACAGAAATAATATCCATTCAGATGATTACGGATGATAAGATCGCCTCGGAACTGAACATTTCCCAAACGGAACCTTTTTATCATATCAAGAGGGTGCGCTTTGTGGACGATCAGCCGATTCTGGTGCAGAACAGTTACATTATCCGGGAATTTATCCGGCCGGAAGATGTGGAACATCCGGAACGATTTACTTCCATTTACACAAAGATACGCCAGGATTATGGGATTGATCTGTTCCAGGCGGATTCCAAGGAAATCACGGAGATCGTATATCCGACACCGGAGGAAGAACGGGGGCTGTTAGGGCTTTTGGGTGATGCGCCATCTGCATTTACAAAGAGATACACCTACCTTTTTGACGGAAGAACGATTGAGTATATTGAGATGTATAAACGCTGGGATTATTTCAGCATTGAAATTGAGCCGATTTAACAGGCAGAATGGAAAATGGAGGAAAGTATGGAAATCTTGATTGTTTCCCATCGCGGAATCGCAAGTGGAATTAAAAGCACGGTGGATATGGTTCTTGGCGACAGCAGCCATATAAAGACGATTGAACTGACAGAAGAAGGCGTAGACATCTATGTGAAAGAACTGGAAAGCTATCTGACCGGATGGCTGACAGAGGGAAAACAGGGAATAATATTTGCAGATATCAAAGGCGGAACCCCATTTAACCAGGCAGAACTTCTTTTAAATAAGCATCAGCTGAAAAGCCGGGCAAAGGTGGTCAGCGGCGTAAATCTGCCTATGATCGTGGATGCCTGTTTCCGGGAACTGGATGTGAACCGCTTAGAAGAACTTGAAGAATTGATTGGTAATGGCAGAGAAGGCATCAGCTGCAGTGAACTTTGCGTGCGGGCAGATTCTTCAGATGATGAATAAGGAGTGTAAATAAGATGGAATTTCAATGGTGGCAGATATTATTATTGACTTTATATGCAGGTTTTGCATTTTATGATGGCAACAATACGACGTTTGGTTTTGTAAAACCATCCATGGCCGGCTTTATGGCCGGACTGATTCTGGGAGACATTAAAACAGGATTATTTGTAGGAGGAACTTTAAACCTGCTGGTGCTTGGCGTTGGTAATTTCGGCGGGGCTTCCATTCCGGATTACATGACAGGCGCATTGTTAGGAACCGCGTTTGCAATCCAGAGCGGGGAGCCGGAATTAGGCGTAACCCTGGCAATTCCCATCGGGCTTTTGATGATCCAGCTGGATATCCTTGCCAGATTCAGCAACACCTTCTTCCAGCACAAAGCTGAAAAATACGTGTCAGAAGGAAAATTTGACAAGGCCGCTAATATGAACATTTTGGGTCTGATCCCTCAGTCGCTTTCCAGAATGCTTCCGGTTTTTGTAGCCTTGATCTTTGGTTCTACCTTTGTTCAGCTTGTGGTGGACAACATTCCGATGTGGCTGATGAGCGGTCTTAAAACAGCAGGTGGTATTCTTCCTGCTCTCGGTGTTGCGATCCTTCTCAGATATCTGCCGGTGAGCAAAAACATTCCTTATTTAATTCTCGGTTTTGTGCTGGCAGCCTATCTGAAAGTTCCGGTTTTGGGCGTTGCTTTGGTAGGCGTGGCTCTGGCGATTCTGGTGTTCCAGAACGATAAAGAGGATCAGCCGCAATCAGCAGGCAATACGGTTATGAATGCAGGAGGTATGGGTGATGAGTAAGAACAACGAGATGTCAGGAGTGAAAAAACAGACGTTCTGGAGATGGTATTTTATAGGCGGCGCAGGCTGGAACTATGAAAAAATGCAGGGCCTTGGGTACTATTTCAGCATGCTTCCGCTGATTAAAAAATGTTATCAGAATGAGGAAGATAAAAAGGCCGCTGCCATAACAGAACTCCAGTTTTTCAATACCAATAACACAATGGCGCCAATCATTATGGGCGTGGACAACGCGATTCAGGAAGAAAAGGGCATAGACGCCATCGATACGGTTGCATCCTTAAAGACAGGTATGATGGGACCTCTGGCAGGAATCGGCGATACCCTCTTCCATGTGATTCCATCCACTATCATCGGTTCCATCGCCTCTTATATGGCTTTGGAAGGAAGTCCTGCGGCTTTAATTCTCTGGATTCTGTTCGGATTCCTGCGCCTTGGTTTCATGAGAAGCTTTTTCGCAATGGGATACCGGGAAGGCGCTAAGGTTGTCAGCGAGCTTGGAAACCGTTTAAAGAAGATCACAAAAGCGGCTAATGTGCTGGGAATTATGGTCATTGGAGCATTGGTTCCATCGGTGGTCAACGCTAAGTTTGCATATGTTTTCACTATGGGAGAGGTGACCAAGTCCGTTCAGGAACTGGCCGACCAGATCATGCCTGCGCTGGCGCCTGCATTGGTGGTATTTTTCACTTACTGGATGCTTGGAAGAAAGAAGATGAATTCAACCAGAGTTACATTCCTTTTGGTATTTGTTGGTATTTTGGCATATAATTTGAAAATATTTGGTTAAGGAGGATTTTAATAATGAAGGGATTTGTACATATCAGAATAGATGACCGTTTAATCCATGGACAGGTAGCGACGCGCTGGTCAACCGGTTTGAGAGTGAACCGTATTATGGTAATTGATGATAAGGTGGCGGCAAATGACGATGAAAAGACAATTCTCCGTATGGCGGCGCCTGCCGGAGTGAACACTTCCATACTGCCGTTCGAAAAAGCGGTTGCCAATATAAAAAATGGAAATTACGACGGGCAGAGAGTTATGCTGATCGTGAAAACACCGGAAATTCTGGTTCAGATGATGAAAGAGGGTGTGGATCTTCTTCCTGTAAACATCGGCAACCTTTCCAACCGTCCGGGGACCACCCAGTACAAGAAGTCTGTCAGCATGACTCCGGCAGAGAGAGAAGCGGTAGACCAGCTTCTTGCAGCCGGAATCAAAGTAACGGCTCAGATGGTGCCGGATGATCCTGAGACCAGCATTGAAGCATTTTTAAAATAAATTCCGCAATATGGAAACCGGGGAGTATGGCATGAATTTAGAGAGAAATAAACAAATACTGCTGGAAAAATCGCGGCTGGTGAACGAGGAGCTGGTTCAAGGGGAGCTGGACTGGATCTGTGAGAAGCTGGAAACGAACAGGAAGCGGTTTCAGGAAAATTTTCCGTCCGCATGTTCTGAACAGGGACGATACCGGATTAAGGGAAATGATGACTGGACCAATGGATTCTGGACGGGTATGCTGTGGATGGCGTATCTGCACACAGGGGAGAATCAGTTTAAAGAGCTGGCGCTTGCCAACGTGGAAAGCTTTCAAAACCGCCTTAGGGATCATTTTGTGCTGGATCACCATGACATCGGTTTCCTCTACAGCCCGTCGGCAGTTGCCGGATACCGGATTACCAAAGACGAGAAGATCGGGAAGCTGATCCTTAAGGCGGCGGACTGTCTGGCCGGACGTTTCCAAAAAAAGGGCGGATTTATCCAGGCGTGGGGAGCGCTGGATTGTGAGAGGGAATACCGGCTGATTATCGATTCCCTGCTGAATCTGCCTCTGCTTTATGAAGCTTACGATATGACCGGAAATCTCTATTATAAAGAGATTGGGGACACTCATTACGATAGGGTGCTGCATAATATTGTGAGGCCGGACTATTCCACCTATCATACATTTTACTTCGATCCGGCAACCGGACTTCCATCTCATGGGGCAACCCATCAGGGATTCAGGGATGATTCCTGTTGGGCCAGGGGACAGGCATGGGCGGTGCTGGGAATCCCCCTTCACGTGAGAAAGGCAGAGGATATGGGGGAACGGGAGTGTTATGGTAAGATTGTAGACTATTTCCTCAGCCATCTTCCAAACGAGGGGATTCCATATTGGGATCTGATATTTACAGATCGTGATAATCAACCCTATGACAGCTCCGCATTAGCCATTGCCGCCTGCGGCCTTATGGAAGCGGAAGGCGCCGGATACTATGAACAGGCGGGAGCGCTGGCAAAGGGGATGACGGCAGTTCTTGCCGGAAACTGTACTTCGAGGAATGAAAACGCGGAAGGAATTCTTCTTCATGGCGTCTATGCGTTTGGAGAAGGAAAAGGGATCGACCAGGCCAATCTGTGGGGAGATTATTACTATATGGAAGCTTTGATGAGGCTGAAAAAACCGGGTTGGGAGACGTTTTGGTAAGAGAGGAAAAGACATGAGTTCATTTGAGATCGGCAGAGAGTTTCTTTTAGACGGAACTCCGGTTAAGATTTTATCGGGAGCCGTACATTATTTTCGGATTGTGCCGGAATACTGGGAGGACTGTCTGTATCATTTAAAAGCCCTTGGATGCAACACAGTGGAAACTTATATCCCCTGGAATCTTCATGAGCAGGAGGAAGGAAAGTTTGATTTTAAGGGAATCAAGGATGTGGGAGCGTTCCTTCGCCTGGCTCAGAAAATGGGCTTGTATGCGATTGTCCGTCCTTCTCCGTATATCTGTGCGGAATGGGAATTTGGCGGTCTGCCCGCCTGGCTGCTCCGGTATGAGGGGATGAAGGTGAGAACCAATACCCCCTTATTCCTTGAAAAAGTTGAAAATTATTACAAAACCTTGTTTCAGGTTCTCAACCCCCTTCAGATTACAAAAGGCGGCCCTGTCCTGATGATGCAGGTGGAGAATGAATACGGTTCCTTTGGAAATGATAAGGAATATTTAAGACAGATTAAACGTCTGATGCTGGAGCAGGGAGCGGAAGTGCCTTTGTTTACCTCCGACGGTTCCTGGATGCAGGCATTGGAAGCTGGAAGTCTGATCGATGAAGATGTGTTCGTAACAGCTAACTTCGGATCACGGTCCGATGAAAATCTGGATATGCTAGAAGCATTTTTCAAAAAACATAACAAACAATGGCCGCTTATGTGCATGGAATTCTGGGACGGCTGGTTTAACCGGTGGGGTGAGCCCATTGTGCAGAGAGAGGCGGATGAACTGGCTCATGAGGCGGAAACTCTGCTGAGACGGGCCAGCATGAACCTTTACATGTTTCAGGGCGGTACAAACTTCGGTTTTATGAACGGATGTTCAGCCAGGGACCATTTGGATCTGCCTCAGGTTACTTCTTATGATTATGGCGCTCCCATGACCGAATGGGGAGAGGCGGGAGACAAATTTACGGCTCTCCGGCAGGCCATAAAACGGGCGGTTCCGGAAGCTGACCAGGCAGAACCCAGAACCAGAAAGCGGGCCGCTTATGGGGAATTCCCTGTAAAACGGAGAGTTTCTTTGTTCGCAGCTGCGGATTCTCTGGCCCGGAAGCAGCATAGCGAAAATCCACTCACCATGGAAGAGGCGGGCAGCGGATATGGATATATGCTTTACCACAAAGAGGTGAATGGTTATGACCAGAACGAAAAGATCAAAATCGTAGAAGCCGCCGACCGGGTACAGCTTTTCATAAACCACAAATGGTCGGCCACCCAGTATCAGGAAACGTTGGGGAAAGACCTGGAAGTTTATCTGGAAAAACATAACTCCATCGATATCCTGGTAGAAAATATGGGCAGGGTCAATTACGGCTATAAACTGGTTGCGCCTACACAGAGAAAAGGAATCCGGTCAGGTGTCCGGGTAGATATCCATTTTGAAAGCGGATGGGATCAGTATGCCCTGGATTTCGCTGATATAAAAAATCTGGATTTTTCAAAGGGATGGGAAGAAGGCGTTCCGGCTTTTTATGAATTTGAATGGGAAGCTTTGGAATGTATGGATACATTTCTGGACTGCAGCCGGCTTGGAAAAGGCGTGGCCTTTGTAAATGGATTCCATCTGGGCCGCTACTGGTCAAAAGGACCCATCTGTTATCTGTACATACCGGCGCCTCTGCTGAAAAAGGGGAAAAATAAGATTGTAATTTTTGAAACGGAAGGGATTGCAGTGGAGCGGATTGCGTTGAAGGGGGAGGCTGTATATAAAACTGAGAGTTAATGAGGTTGAATGAGAAAGTTACGCAGGAAAGCGGGACGAGGCGGCGTAGGCCGGGCTGTGCGTTTGGAACGGGCTGGCCGGAATCCAACGGCGCTGGAAAGCGGCTTTCAACCGTAAGTTAAACTAAGGCCGCAGGGATGAAAAACGACGGTCCGATGCCCATTCACGGTGAACTCTTTATGGATTTCACCGTTCAGTGGGCATCTCAGAAACTGATTTGGATTTCATTTTCT
>JAGZXV010000143.1 GCA_018378255.1 Clostridiaceae bacterium
GATGTAAAAAAACAGGTGAAAACAATCAGCAGATTGTTCCACCTGTTTTTTTACATCAACCCTCAAGGCTTTTTCGGAAATCCCTTCATCCTTCTTGTAAATCCCTTCATGTAATTGTGCAAAATAGATAAAAAATTCCCTTAAAAACCGTTACTATGCCCCTCCTGCATCGAAATTATTGAAATTACTTTCCATCCAAACACATCCTATTGAAAATAAAATCACATCTGTTATACTGAGACCACAAGCACAGAGGAGGTGTAACACATGAACGAAAAGATAGAAAAATTAAAGGGGAAACTAATTGTATCCTGTCAGGCGCTGGCTAATGAGCCGCTGCATTCATCTTTTATCATGGGCCGCATGGCGCTGGCGGCAAAAGAAGGCGGCGCTTATGGAATCAGGGCTAACACAAAAGAGGACATCGCTGAGATTCAGACCCAGGTAGACCTTCCTATCATAGGAATTGTCAAACAGGATTATGAAGACAGCAAAGTATACATCACACCTACTATGAAAGAAATAGACGAGCTGATGGAAGTAAAGCCGGAGATCATTGCTCTTGACGCCACCCAGGACCTGCGGCCGGGCGGTAAAACACTGGATCAGTTTTATGAAGAGATCAGAAGCAAATATCCGGACCAGCTTTTAATGGCAGACTGTTCAACCGTAGAGGAAGCGCTTCACGCAGACCAGTTGGGTTTTGACTTTATCGGCACGACGCTTGTAGGCTATACGGACCAAAGCCGTGGCATGAAGATTGAGGCAAATGACTTCGAAATCATACGGGAAATTGTGGCAAAAACGAGACATCTGGTGATCGCAGAAGGTAATATCAACACTCCTCAGAAAGCAAAACGGGTAATTGAACTTGGAGCTTTCAGCGTAGTGGTCGGATCCATTATTACCAGACCACAGCTGATTACCAAATCATTTGCAGAAGTTTTGGATTAGAGAAACTGCACACGTTAACAATAGAAAATGAAAGATTTTGAAAGGGGAAGAATTATGGCAAATTTAGAAAAGTATAAGGGTGTTATTCCTGCATTTTACGCATGCTACGATGAGGACGGCAATGTGAGCCCCGAGAGAGTCAGAGCATTGACCGAGTATCACATCAGAAAAGGGGTAAAGGGTGTTTATGTCAACGGTTCTTCAGGAGAGTGCATTTACCAGAGCGTTGAGGACAGAAAAGTGACCTTAGAAAATGTTATGGCTGTTGCAAAAGGCAAGCTGACCGTAATCGCCCATGTGGCATGCAATAACACAAAAGACAGCGTGGAACTGGCAAAACATGCGGAAAGGCTGGGAGTTGACGCTATAGCAGCCATACCGCCCATCTATTTCCACCTGCCTGAATATGCCATCGCAGCATACTGGAATGCCATGAGCGCAGCAGCTCCTAATACGGATTTCATCATCTACAACATTCCACAGCTTGCAGGAGTTGCCCTGACACAGGGATTATTTGCGGAAATGAGAAAGAACCCCAACGTGATTGGTGTGAAAAACTCTTCCATGCCGGTTCAGGACATCCAGATGTTTAAACTGGCAGGCGGAGATGACTATATCATCTTCAACGGGCCGGACGAGCAGTTCATCAGCGGACGCGTGATCGGTGCGGAAGCGGGGATCGGCGGAACATACGGGGTTATGCCGGAGCTGTTCTTAAAGATGGACGAACTGGTAAAAGAAGGCCGCATGGAAGAAGCCATGAAGGTTCAGTACGCGGCCAACGACATCATTTACAAAATGTGCTCCTGCCACGGAAATATGTACGGGGTGATTAAGGAAATGCTGAGGATTAACGAAAATCTGGATTTGGGCGGCGTGCGTGAACCGCTGCCACAGCTGATCGAATCCGATCTGGCAATTGCCAAAGAAGCTGCACAGATGGTTAAAGAAGCGGTAGCAGCATACTGCTGATTGCACAAACGGTTTATTAGGAAGGAGAACGTATATGCAAGGGTTTACAACAATTGATTTAATCATTCTGGTTGTATATTTGGGAGCGGTGTTGTTTGCAGGCCTTTATTTCTCTAAAAAAGAGATGAAGGGAAAGGAATTTTTCAAGGGCGACGGAACGATACCGTGGTGGGTTACATCCGTATCCATTTTCGCAACGCTGTTAAGCCCGATATCATTCCTGTCCCTGGCCGGAAACTCTTACGCCGGAACATGGATCATGTGGTTTGCACAGCTTGGAATGCTGGTTGCGATTCCGATCACAATCAAATTCTTTCTGCCCATTTACAGTAAACTGGATATCGATACGGCATATCATTATCTTGAAATCAGGTTTAAGAGCAAAGGCCTCCGGGTTTTGGGCGCGGTTATGTTTATCGTTTACCAGATCGGCCGTATGTCCATCATCATGTACCTGCCGTCAATGGTGCTTTCCAAGCTGACAGGCATTAACGTGAATGTTTTAATCATCGCCATGGGAGTAATAGCCATTATTTATTCCTATACGGGCGGATTGAAATCCGTATTATGGACGGACTTCATTCAGGGAAGCGTGCTTTTGGTAGGCGTAACCTTTGCCCTGTTTTATCTGGCTCATGGAATTGACGGCGGTTTTGGTGAAATCTTTAGCACCATGGGACAGGGAAAATTCCTGGCTCCTGACCAGCCCATCTTTAATCCGAACATTTTAAAAGACAGCGTATTTTTGCTGATCGTGGGAGCTGGTTTAAATACTTGTTCTTCTTACGTATCCAGCCAGGATATCGTACAGCGTTTCACGACCACAACGGATATGAAGAAGCTGAATAAAATGATGCTGACAAACGGCGCCCTGTCCATTTTCATCGCAACCGTATTCTATTTAATCGGAACAGGCCTCTTTGTATTCTATAATCAAAATGCCCTTCCGCCGGCAGCGCAGCAGGATCAGATTTTTGCATCCTATATCGCATATGAACTGCCCGTAGGCATTACCGGACTGCTTCTTGCGGCCATTTACGCGGCATCCCAGTCCACCTTGTCCACAGGACTTAACTCTGTGGCTACCAGCTGGACATTGGATATCCAGGAGCGTCTGTCCAAAAAAGAGATGAGTTTTGAACTCCAGACAAGAATTGCCCAGTATGTGTCCTTAGGCGTTGGTATCGTAGCGATCTTAGTGTCCATGGTGCTGGCAAACGGAGAGATCAAATCGGCATATGAATGGTTTAACGGATTCATGGGACTGGTTCTCGGAGTGCTGGGCGGAACCTTTGCGCTGGGAACATTTACAAAGGTGGCTAACTCCATTGGAGCATATGTGGCATTTGCAGTGGCGGCAGTTGTTATGATCGCTATTAAATACCTGGTTCCGGCAGCGGATGTATCCATCTGGTCATATTCCATCATTTCCATCACTATTTCACTGGTGGTTGGAATTCCGGTCAGCATTATATCCAGAAAAATGACGGGCGACACATCAAAACCTGTGGCGGATTCCACAGTTTACCATAATTAAGGAGGTCAGGCATGATATTTGGAAACAGTAATCAGATAGAAACGTATGATTTTCTGCCGGAATGTTTACAGGAATGCTTCAAATATGCAAAGAGCCACGATCTTTTGTCCTATGAAAAGGGCAGCTATCCCATTGACGGGGAGCGGTTGTTTGTAAATATCGTGGAATATGATACGACTGCGCCGGAAAACCGTTTTTGGGAAGCCCATAAATATTATCTGGATGTCCATTATATGCTTGACGGACAGGAACAGATTGATTTAAACTTTATACAGAACATGGATCAGAAAGAGTTTGTGGATGCAGATGATTTCCTTCCAATGGACGGCCGGCCAAACTGCCATGTGGTTTTGACTAAAGATGATTTCCTGATCTGCTACCCGGACGACGGCCACAGAACCGCAGTTCAGGTAGAGAAACCGGAGCGGATTAAAAAAGCTATATTTAAAGTGCGAATTGAGCAATAACAGATGAACATTACAAAAGGCAAACCGGACGCAGGGGAAGGTTTGCCTTTTGTGGCAAAATGACAGGAGGGCGGCGGCCAGATGAAGCAGTATGTGTGTATTGATATCGGAGGAACGGAGATAAAACATGGAATTATAGGGGAAAATCAAGAGTTCCAGGCAAAGGGAAAAACCCCGACGGAAGCCTGGAAAGGAGGCCCTCATATTTTAGATACGATCCTGGGACTGGTGGAGTCTTACCGGAACGGAAGGGAAATAGCCGGAATCTGCGTCTCCACCGCAGGAATGGTGGACGTGGAGAAAGGCGAGATTTTCTATGCTGCTCCGCTGATTCCAAACTATGCGGGAACCCGGATTAAAGAGAGCATGGAACAGCGTTTCGGCATCCCTTGCGAAGTGGAAAATGACGTAAACTGCGCCGGACTGGCGGAAGGCACATCAGGCGCGGCCAAGGGTGCCAAAGTGGCCCTGTGTTTAACCATCGGAACCGGAATCGGGGGATGTATTCTGATTGATGGACAGGTATTTCACGGGTGGAGCAACAGCGCCTGTGAGGTGGGATATATGAAAATGGACGGCAGCGATTTCCAGACTCTGGGCGCGGCCAGCATCCTGTCAAAAAAGGTGAATGAGAAAAAAGGGGCACAGAACAGGGAATGGAACGGCTACCGGATCTTCGAAGCCGCAAAACAGGGAGATGAAATCTGTATCCAGGCCATTGATGAGATGTGCGGCACCCTGGGCAAAGGGATTGCCAATATCTGTTATGTGATAAATCCCCAGGTGGTTGTGCTGGGCGGCGGAATCATGGCCCAGGAGGAATATTTAAAGGAACGGCTGGAAGACGCCCTGACCCGTTATCTGGTATCCAGTATCCGGGAAAAGACGAAGCTTACATTTGCGCAGTATCAGAATGATGCGGGCATGATAGGCGCATTCTACCATTTTAAGGGCAGAAGGGGAATTTAATTCTCATCGGGATAGGGAATGGAGGAAATGATGGAATACCTGAAATCGGTAATACCAATTATAGAATCTAACTATGACAATTTCACCACAGTTGAGAAGAACATAGCGGATTTTTTTATTTATAACAGGGAACGGATAGATTTTTCCGCAAAAGAGATTTCGAAGCGTTTATTCGTTTCCGAAGCATCGTTATCCCGTTTTGCCAAGAAATGTGGATACAGGGGATACCGGGAATTCATCTATCAGTACGAAGAGAACTTTGTGGAGAAGCGGGATTCCATGACGGGAAATACGCGAATGGTGTTAAACGCATACCAGGAACTGTTAAATAAAACATATAATCTGGTGGACGAAAAACAGATCGAACGCATTTGCCGCTATATGGCCAAAGCCAGCCGTGTATTCGTGTGCGGTATGGGAAGTTCAGGCCTGGCCGCAAGGGAAACGGAGCTGCGTTTTATGCGGATCGGCGTGGACATCAACTCCATGGATCACAGCGATATGATGAGAATGCGGGCCGTATTCCAGGATCAAAGCTGTCTGGTGTTCGGAATCAGCCTCAGCGGCGACAAGGAAGAGATTCTGTTTCTTCTGAGAGAAGCACATAAAAGAGGGGCAAAAACGGTGATTTTTACCGCGAAGAATAAAATGGAGTTTGAGGAAATCTGTGATGAAGTGGTTCTGCTCCCTTCCTTAATCCATTTAAATCACGGCAATGTGATTTCGCCTCAGTTTCCGGTTTTGGTGATGATGGATATCTGCTATTCCTATTATCTGGCACAGGATAAGTTTGTGAAGGAATCCCTTCACGACAGTACGCTGCAGGCCCTGAGGAAAGGGGATTTAATGTAAAACGTGAAGGGATTTTCGAAAATCCCTTCACGCTTTACATTAAAAGCCCAGGTCATTCGCATTAAAACGTGAAGGGATTTTTAAAAATCCCTTCACGTTCCATGTAAAAACAGCTTCCGTCGCTTTATAAGCATATAATTCCAATCCTCCCTGATTATATAATAGAAATCGTTAAATTTGAAAGCAGCTTAACCGGGGAAAACCCCTGAGCCCGGCCCGCTTCCCGTAAAGAAATATTAAGTTGAAATATTCACCATTAGGGGATAAAATAGGGAATATAGTGATAAAACGATTGGAACCGAATGGAGGAACAGGCATGAGAGGAAATAAAAAAAGAATATCGAAACGGGCAGTGACAGCAGTGCTGACCGCTGCTTTGGCATTATCATCATCGACAGCAGCATTCGCAGGACAGTGGCAGCAGGACAGCAATGGCTGGTGGTATCAGGAAGATGACCAGTCCTATCCGTCAAATTCCTGGAAGGAAATCGACGGGAAATGGTACTTCTTTGATGGAAACGGATATATAAAGTATGGCTGGATCAATGACAACGGAACCTGGTACTTTACTGGGGCCGACGGATCCATGAGCACCAACCAGGTAGTTGAAGGGTTCCAGCTGGCCGCCGACGGAAGCAGAATTGATGAAAAAAACCAGCTTGGCATTTATGTTAAATCCAAGACGGATAAGAAGGAGACGAAAGCTGCTGACGGTGCGGTTGTGCTGAATTATGAGGTGACCATGCCTCTTGTTACAATCGCAGGAAATCCTGATGTAACCAACAAGATCAACAGCTATTTTAATGATATTAAGAACAAACTGGAAGAGACGAGAGCCGGGTACGAAGCGTCTGCGCTGGAGTATTACAATATGGCAGGTAAACAGAACGGAGTTTCTTATGAGATGTCCTTTAACTATGAATCCCTGGGCATCGCCAAGCAGTATCTCTCCTTCCAGCTGACTGGATATGAATTTACAGGCGGCGCTCATGGCATGACAAGTACGACACTGGTGACATTTGACACTTCAACAGGAGAGCCGGTAACTTTAGACAGTATGGCAATTGCGCCGGAAGCCCTCAGGGAAAAGATTCTGAATTACGCAGCAAAACAGATCGCAGCGGAACATCCTGATGATACGACAGAAGAGATTGTTAAAGAAGCAGGAATCGAACAGTGGGTTGTTGTGGATGGCGGAATGAAGCTTTTGTACAACCAGTACAGCATCGCAAGCTATGCGGCAGGGCAGATTGAAGTTATGGTTCCTTATTCTGAATACAGCATGTATCTGAACAGCTTTGGAAGAAGTTTACATAAAGGTTAATAAGGGTATTGTATAGAATATAATTAAGGCAGAAGACCCGGAAGGGATGAAAAGCATGATTTTCACCTCCCTGCGGGTCTTTTTTTGATAAACGGGACCGCCCATCATGCTATGGATGCTTGATAGATTCATAAGAAACTCAACGGAGCGTTTGTTGTAAATAGTACGTTTAACAGATATGATTAGGTAGGAGGTGACAAACATATGGACTGCAGTAAAGTTGGCAAGCTGATTCTTGCCCTGCGCAGGGAAAAGGGCATGACACAGAAAGCCCTTGCCGATGCGATGAATATCAGTGACAGGACTATTTCAAAATGGGAACGGGGCATTGGCTGTCCCGATGTATCGCTGCTCGGGGACCTGTCCGCCATTTTGGAAGTCAATATTGAAAAAATATTATCTGGCGATTTAGAACCTAACGATAAAGATGGAGGAAATATGAAAAGAATTAAGTTTTATGTCTGCCCGGATTGCGGAAATATCCTGTTCAGTACAGGAGAGAGTGAAATTTCATGCTGCGGCAGGAAATTATCCCCGCTGGTTCCGCAAAAGGAAGATCCGGAACATAAAATCCAGACAGAAGAAATTGAAAATGATTTCTATATCACGCTGCAGCACGAAATGAGCAAACAGCATTATATTACGTTTGCGGCATATGTAACCTGGGACAGGGTGCTTCTGGTAAAGATGTATCCTGAACAGTCCGCAGAGCTGCGTTTCCCTAAAATGCATGGCGGTGAGTTTTATATCTGCTGCAGCAAACATGGCCTCATAAAGAGGGGAAGAAATAAGGCATAATCTGCAGATGATGGGGCTTTGCAGAGCTGCCGTAACTTCACCCCTCTTTTGGAATGGGAATGAAAACGGTGAGTATAAAGTTATGAAAATCATCCGTATCAGCCACCATGGTTCCCCCATACTTTTCCACAGACCGCAGAATGCTGTTCAGCCCGATCCCATGCATATGTCCGGTTTTGGTAGTCAGCAGGCGTTTTCCGTCGCTGTTTAAATTCCCTTCATAATAATTCATAAATGAGATAACCAGGTTTTCCGAATCGGCGCTGCATTTTACTAAGATGCAGCGCTTTTCAGGATCCTGCACCCTGCGGCTGGCTTCTATGGCATTGTCCATGGCATTTCCGAAGATTGCGCAGACATCCAGATCATCGATAAATGCCCCTGCCCGGAAGTCAAAACAGGCATTCACTTCAATCTGTTCTTTTTCCGCTGTCTGGATCTTCTCTGATAAAAGCCCGTTGAGAATCTTATTCCCCGTCTCCACAAGCCTTTCATAGCCGGCCATTCCCTGCATCAGCTTTAAAATGTATTCCCCCGCATTTCTGTTGTCGTCAATCATGCTTTGAAGGACGATCAGATGATTTTTCAGGTCATGGTGTAGGCGGCGCAGATCGTCGTCCGCTACCAGACGGGTCAGGGCGTTTTCGTACCGGTATTTGTTGATGGCCTCGCCCAGGCGGGCTTCTTCACGGAGATCGCGGTGATAGAGATACCGTTCAAACATAATTAAGGCCATAAGGGTGAGAAGCTGCATGAGGATTGGATAAATGGTCAGCTCCGTCGGAAACTGGCCGGAAGGAAGCATGGAGATCAGCTTCAGGGTATATTTGACATAAAGTTCGCAACCGGCCAGCGCGGCCGCCAGCCATATCCTGTTTTTGGTGATTTTCCGGATTTTGTCCAATGGGATCAGACGGCTGACTAAAGTGATTAAAAACAGTTCCAGAATAAATTCAAAACTCCGGTTGATTACCGTATCACTGATAAACGGAAGTCCATAAGAAATCTGGTTCCAGCGGATGGCGGACAGCTGGGGGGTTAAAAATATATTGTTTTCACAGGTAAATGTAATCCAGCAGAGAATGCCGAAATACAGGCTTTTAGCAGGTGAAACACCCTTGTTAAAGCCAATCCAGAGAGAGTAGGCAAAAGCCCTCATCACAAAGCGTAACACGATAGAAGGAACGCTGCCTGAACCTGTATAGAGATAGAGGGGCAGGAGAAACAAGAGAATGCACCAGCCTGTAAGCTTTTTGGTGACTGTCTGCCCCTCTTTCTGCCGGATCGGTAGGGCAAACCAGGCCACCATGGCGGCGTCGAAGAAGAAGCGGAAGACCTGAGTGCTGTCCATTATAAATGACCTCCCATATAGTTAGCAAAACTGTCTAAAAGCCCTTTTCTGCGGTATTTGCTGACAGGAATCCGTTTCCCGTCCTTTAAAATGACTTCGTTTGAGAGGATCCGGCTGACATATCTTAAGTTGATTAAATAGCTTTTGTGGCAGCGGTGGAAATGCTTACCGCACAATTCCTGTTCGATATCAGTCAGAGTTCCATAGCAGGTAAAACCGCCATCGTCCAGCGCCACGTGGATTTCGTGGCCGAATATTTCGAAATACTGGATTGTCCGGATGTCGGGATTATAGGTCTGGCCGCCTGACTTCAGCACGACTGTCTCGCCGGCCTTGCTTTTTAACAGGCGGACGGAATCAAACATTTGCAGCCGGAACTGGGCATAGCGGACCGGTTTCTTGATGAAGCCAAAAGCGTGTACCGAATAGCCCTCCATGGCATATTGGGTCATGGTGGTTATGAAAATGATGCAGACGTCATGGTTTTTTTCGCGGATGGCCCTGGCGGCCTGCATGCCGGACATGGGCTCCATCTTAATATCCAAAAAAACGATGTCAGTATCAAATGTAATCGAATTTAAAAGCTCTTTCCCGGAATGGCATTCTTCTGTCTGGAACCGGATGCCACATTCCTCGGAAAAACGCTCCAGCAGATCCCGAAGATGGGCGCACATATCCGGCTCATCATCACAAATGATTATCTTCCACAAGTATTTCATCCCCTTCCCGCCGCCTGGTGTCTTTTCCACCGCCTGGTGTCTTTTCCCTGCCTAGTGCCTTTCCCGCAGTCCGGTGTCTTTCCGCTGTCTGCTGTCTTATGAAAGACAAAGCCTTCGGCGATCCGCTGTAAGGCTTTGGTATAATCTGCACTGTAAATCCGACCGTTAGGCGGCAGTCAGGAAAGCCGGTCTGTCATTAAAATTATCATATCTGATTTTGCATCATTCGTCAAATTGATCCATTTATGCTGTAAAAATGACCTGTTATGCTGCGGCTATTGTCCCTGTTTCCACACCCTGTTAAATTATAGTCATTAAATAAAAGAGAAGGGGTGCAATAATTTGCAAAATACGATTAAAAGCTGGCGCAGGGCGGCGGCGCACAAACCGCTGTTCGGACAGAAGGTGGAACCTTACCCGGCAACCCGGTTTTTCGACCAGTTGTCCTTTATCGGAACGCCGAATGTAGGCTGTTTTGTGCTGGAGACCACAGAAGGGCTGATTCTTCTGGACTGTATGGAACCGTATGAAGAACACAAGCAGATGATTTTAAAGGGGTTTAGTGATCTGGGATTGGATCCGGCGGATTTAAAGGCGATTCTGATCACACACGGACATGGGGATCATTATGGAACGGCAGATTGGTTCAGGGAACAGTTCGGCTGTAAAATCTACATGTCCAGGGTGGATTATGAGTTCGCCAAAACGGATACCAGAAACAGAACCGGGGTTTTGAAATGGGAAATCTATGATTTTTTAGAGGATGAGGATATCTTTACTCTCGGAAATACGGAGATTCAATGCGTATCAACACCGGGACATACTCCGGGCTGTTTAAGCTATCTGTTTCCGGTAACGGATGAAGGGCGCCCTCATATGGCAGCCATGTGGGGCGGATCGGGGCTTCCTTATAAGATGAGTGATAAGGTGCTCTATTTAAAATCAGCGCTGGCATTTGCGGAAAGAACCTCTAAGGCCGGATGCGATGTGGAAATCAGCACCCATCCGTTCCTGGATAAAGGGACGGAGAGACTGGAACAGGTCAATAAAATTACGGACGGAATACCGAACCCGTTTGTACTTGGAAAAGAGAATTATAAGTATTATGAAGCCATGTTTTTAAATATGTGTCTGGAAGGGCTGGAAAAACAGGCCGGGGAATTGGATCAGTTCCTGCCGCCTCAGCCATCGCTGCCGGATAGGAAAAAATAGGGGGAAGGGATAAATGGAGAAGGGAAAGGCTTATACACAGAAGCAGCTGCTTCATCTCACAGTGAGTTTGTTTTTTATGTTCATATTTGGGCTTATTTGTCCGCTTTGGGGCGGCATTACCAGGCAGGGAGTGCAGGCCATCGGAATCTTTATTGGTGGAATCTGGCTGATTGCCAACCGGTTCGGCATGATCGTCCCGTCATTTCTCATCATGTTTTCCATGATACTGACCGGATATACGGATGCCGCCGCGATTATCAGCACCACGCTGGGAAGCCCGACGGTTTGGCAGTTGATTGTCATTTTTGTGCTTTTGTATGCCCTTACGGAGAGCGGGGCGGACAGCGTGTTAGCCAGATGGATGATTTCCAGAAAGGCATTAAATGGCCGGCCGGTGCTCTTTACCTGTGTTTTTATGATTGCGGTCACCGTATTGGGGGCGCTGGCCAGCTCTTTGGGCGCATTTTTGTTCAGCGTGGCTATGGTGAGCTCCATTGGCGATTCGGTTGGCTATGACAATAAGAGCCAGTGGAAAAAGGCCATGACCACCGGAGCGCTGATCGCGTCTTCCGTAGGCGGAGGGATCCTTCCGTTTAAAGGAATGGCTTTGATGATCTACAACCTTTTGGCTGCCGGGATCGTGGAGGCGGGACTGGAAATCAACCAGGTATCCTATATGGCGTCGGCGGCTCTTTCCGGCTTGTTTATATCCATTTCCTTTGCTCTTTGCTTAAAACCGCTGTTCCGGGTGGATTTTACCAAGCTGAAACATGTGGATATTGCGGCCATCTGCGGGGATGGAGGAACGAAATTCAATAAAAAGCAGTCCTTTACATTTGGTATATTTATACTGGGCATTGCTTATTCTGTCGTTATGATCTGGCTTCCCAAAGGCATTTGCGGATATGAGATCATTAATGCGGTAGGACAGGGATTCTGGTTTGTTTTTATGGTAGTGATTTTAGGACTTGTACATATAGACGGAGAACCTTTGTTTGATGTGGAGCGTTCCATGGGAAAATCGGTGAACTGGGGAATCGTGCTCTGTGTCTGCGCATTTACGGCAATTGGCGGCATGATTTCCAATGAAGCGTTGGGAATCCGCGGATGGCTGAGCGGAATTATGAATGTGGTGTTCGGAAATATGCCGTTCCCGGTTTTTGTGCTGGTTCTGGTTGCGGCAACCCTGATCTGTACCAATGTTTTCTCCAATACGGCAACCGCAGTGATTATCGGTACGGTTGTGGGACCGTTTTTGATCGAGTACGGGCTGAACCTGGGAATCAACCCCAGCTGCATTATTCCTGCAATCGTAATGACCGCCCTGTGCGCATTTCTCACCATGGCGGCAGGCGGTTCGGCGCCGCTGTATCTGGGGGCCGACTGTATGAAGGAGGATCCTAAATGGGTGTGGTCATATGGGCTTTTGATTTTCCCGATTGTGATCGTCACTTCTTCGGCGGCTTATATTTTATGTGCGTATTTGATATAAATAGAACTGTTTAGTGACAGGACAGCTGCCGGATGAGTTTTTTGCTTACTGGAAAATGCCTCAGAAAATTATTAAAAAAGCGCCTCATAATTTATCCGGCATAAGACGGAAAACTGATAAAAATAGCCGGAAAATTTACTATTTAATTCTGCGCATTTGGTATAATGGAAATAGAAATCAAAAAAGGAAGGTGCGCAATGAACGTTAAAGAATTAGTTGCAAAAATGACACTCAAAGAAAAGGCTGCTATGTGTTCAGGAGCAGATTTTTGGCATACCGAAGCTGTACCGCGGCTGGGAATACCGGCGTCCATGGTATCCGACGGCCCTCATGGACTGCGGAAACAAGCCGAAAAAGCAGACCATCTGGGATTAAATGAAAGCATTAAAGCGGTATGTTTTCCGGCAGGATGCGCCACAGCCGCGTCATTTGATAAAGAATTGGTAACCCAGATGGGGGAAGTCATAGGAAATGAATGTCAGGCAGAAGGCGTCAGCGTGGTTTTAGGGCCGGCTTTAAACATCAAACGGTCCCCTTTATGCGGCAGGAATTTTGAATACTATTCGGAAGACCCATATCTGGCTTCACAGATGGCGGGAGCGTTTATAAAAGGCGTCCAGAGCAGACATGTGGGCACCAGCCCCAAGCATTTTCTGGCCAATAATCAGGAACACCGGCGGATGTCTTCCTCTTCAGAAGTGGATGAACGCACATTGAGGGAAATCTATCTGGCGGCTTTTGAAGACGCGGTGAAGGAGCAGAAGCCCTGGACCATGATGTGTTCTTATAACAAAATTAACGGCGTATATGCGGCTGAAAACAAAGAATATCTCACCCATGTTCTGCGGGATGAGTGGGGATTTGACGGCTATGTTATGAGCGACTGGGGCGCGGTCAATGACCGTGTGCCGGATCTGGAAGCTGGCCTTGACCTGGAAATGCCCTCTTCCCAGGGAACCAATGACCGTTTAATTGAGGAAGCGGTTTTGAACGGAAGTTTAGAAGAGGCTGTGGTGGACCAGGCCTGTGAACGCATTCTGAACATTGTATACAGATTTGAGGAGAACCGGGACAAAAACGCCTTGTTTGACAGGGAAAAGGATCATGAGACAGCCCGAAAGATAGCGGGAGAATGCATTGTGCTGTTAAAAAACCAGAACATTCTGCCTCTGAATCCGGACAAAAAAACGGCCTGCATCGGCGTTTACGCAAAGTCCCCCCGGTATCAGGGCGGCGGTTCTTCCCACATCAACAGCAGCAAAATAACCTCAGCCTGGGAGGTTCTGTCAGACATCCTGCCTTATGTGACCTATGCCCAGGGATTTGAGGATGAAACCAATGAGACGGACAGAACGCTTTTAGAAGAAGCGGTGGAGGAAGCCAGAAAGGCGGACGTTGCCGTGATATTTGCCGGGCTTCCGGATTCCTTTGAATCCGAGGGATATGACAGAAGCCATATGAGGCTGCCGGACTGTCAGAATGAACTGATCAGCGCGGTTACACAGGTACAGGATAATGTGATCGTAGTGCTTCATAACGGTTCTCCCGTGGAAATGCCCTGGATCGGCCAGGTAAAGGCAGTGGCAGAGGCATATCTGGGAGGGCAGGCCATCGGAGGGGCTGTTGCGGATGTGCTCACAGGCAGAGTGAATCCAAGCGGAAGGCTGCCGGAGACATTTCCACTGAAATTGGAGGACAACCCGTCCTATCTCTTCTACCGGGGAGAAGGAAACCGGGTGGAATACAGGGAAGGGGTGTTTGTAGGCTACCGTTATTACAACAAAAAACGGATGGATGTGCTCTTCCCCTTCGGACATGGCCTTTCCTATACGGAATTTGCTTATTCAGGCCTGAAACTGGATAAAACAGCTATGAAAGATACGGAAGAACTGCTGGTTTCCGTGGATGTATCCAACATCGGATCTGTGCCTGGGAAAGAAGTGGTTCAGCTTTACGTGGCTTTGCCGGAAACGGGGGAGGTGATCAGGCCGGTAAGAGAACTGAGGGGATTTGAAAAGGTGTATCTGGAGCCGGGAGAAAAGAAAACCGTGGATTTTAGATTGAAAAACCGGGATTTTGCCTACTGGAATACGTATATCCATGACTGGCATACAGAGAGCGGCGAATACGGCATACAGATTGGCAAGTCTTCTCAGGAAATAGTGGCAGAAGAGAGAATTTTTGTGGAATCAACCAAATTGATTTATGAAAAAGTGACTCTCGATACCATATTTGGGGATCTGATTAATATGGAACCCTTGAAAGAGATAATGGAGCCGTATATTGGCCGTCTTAGAAAACAGTTCGGCGGTTCTGGCACGGAGGAAAAAGGCACGTCTTCCGCACTGACGGCTCAGGCCGGAAATGCCATGATTTATTATTTGCCCCTGAGGGGCATGGCCAGTTTTGCGGGTATGGGGCGTGAGGAACTGGAAGACCTGGTTATTAAAATAAATGAAAAACTTAAATGAACAGTTACTATATATTAAAGAAAAGCGGTGCAGGGAAAATCCAGGTGCCGCTTTTCTTTAGTCCGCACTATGGAATGCAGTTGCATCAGCCTATCGTGTCCGATATAATAACAGCATGGAGAAATATATGGAAAAAACGATATCCGCAAAACATACCCTTATTAAAAGCCTTATAATTATGCTCGTTCCCCTCGTTCTGGTGCTGGGGATCAGCGCCTGCTATTCATTTGAAAAACTCCAGGAAACGGTCCATACATCTGTACAGGATACCCTGTATTTAATCGCGGAGGATATCAACCGGAAGATGGACGGAGTGAACCGG
>JAGZXV010000144.1 GCA_018378255.1 Clostridiaceae bacterium
ATCGTCCGGGTGATTATGGAACCATGGCTGCAGTTTTTCCGTACCATCCCTCCGATTGCACTAATACCGCTGGTGATTGTGGTGGCTGGAATCAATGAATCGGCAAAAATAGCGGTGATTTTTTTCTGTTCCTTTTTAGTCATGGTTATCGCCATATTCCAGGGTGTAACTAATGTTGACAACGTGCTGATTAAAGCGGCCCGCACCTTTGGAGCAAATGATAAAGATATATTTTTAACGGTAATTGTGCCGGCATCCTTCCCTTATATCCTTGTAGCCGCCAGATTGGGCATATCTACCTCCTTAACTTCTTTAATCGCCTCAGAAATGACCGGAAGCCGGGCCGGGCTTGGCAATATGATTCAGGAGGCCAGCTTGTACTTTGACATGACAAGGGTAATTTTGGGAATTGCAGTCATCGGCACAATCGGGCTGGTACTGGATAAACTGCTGTTATTTTTAGAAAAAAAGCTGACGGCATGGCAGGAAGTGAGGAGAACCTGATATGGGGCATGGGGATAAGATCGTAATAGAAAATTTAACGAAAACTTACTATGGACGGTCAGGGCCTGTCATGGCGCTGGATCATGTGAATCTGACTATAGGAGATAAGGAATTTATATGTATAGTAGGCCCTTCCGGCTGTGGCAAATCGACAATGCTCAATGTGATTGCAGGCTTGGAATCTCCCACCTCAGGCACCGTTTATATGGATGGCAAACCAATTACGGAACCTGGACCTGAACGGGGAGTAATTTTCCAGCAATATGCACTGTTCCCCTGGCTGACTGTCAAAAAAAATGTGGAATATGGTTTGAAGATCCAGAAGGTGCCCAAATCTCAGCGTGAACAACTGGCCCAGCGGTATTTGGAAATGGTGGATTTGTCTGACTTTAAAAACGCCTATCCGAAAGAACTTTCTGGAGGAATGAAGCAGCGGGTTGCTATAGCCAGAGGTTATGCTATTAATCCCCAGGTGCTGTTGATGGATGAACCTTTTGGCGCTCTGGATGCCCAGACCAGATCCCAGCTTCAGGAGGCGCTTCTGCAGACTTGGCAGACAGAACAAAAAACCTGTTTTTTTATTACTCATGATGTGGAAGAAGCCGTACTTCTGGCACAGAGAATCGTTATCATGAGTGCCCGCCCGGGACGTATTAAGGAAATCGTAGATGTGGACATTCCATATCCCAGAAATCAAAAGACGAAAATAACAGGTAAATTCAATGAAATTAAAAACTATATTTGGGACAAAGTATATGAAGAGTATCTGTCCCAACGCAAATAGTTTCTATAACAAGGGATACGGATGAGAAAGGAGAAAGTTATTATGAAAAAAAATTGGAACCGCATTTTAGGCTGTACCCTGGGTGCCTGTCTGCTGTTATCAGCATGTTCCACAAATCCGCCGGCACAGGAACCGTCTGCTTCTGCACAAAGCGGGACATCGGCCGCAGGCACAGAGACCGCAACACCGGAAAGCAAAGAGAAGGAACTAACATCTTCCGGCAAAAATCCTGATATCGTAAAGGTCGCAACTACTCCCCATATTGCGTCAGCTGCCATATGGGCGGCTGACCGGCTGGGATATTTTGAAGAAGAAAATATAAAGATCGAAACCACATCTTTTGTGGCTATGGCTCCTGCTATTGCCGCCCTGGCCTCAGGCGATATTGACATCTCTTATATGGGCGTAGGAGTGCATTCACTGGCAGCAAAGGGACAGGCCAGAATTTTTGCAGTCAACAATATTTCTTACGGCGACTATTTTATCGGAAATAAGTCCTTGGGTGCGGATTCCCTGGATCACCTGGGAGAACAGACCATCGCGGTGCCAAAAGGATCCACAGGCGATATGCTGGTTAACATGGTTCTGAAGAAAAACGGCCTGGATCCTGCCGACTATAACATTGTAAACATGGACGCAGCAGGCGTTGTAGCCGCTATGACAGCCGGAAAGATCGGCGCCTGCGGAATCTGGGAACCATTCGTATCTGAGATTAGCAGTAAACTCGGCAGCAGCGAACTGGCATATCTGGGACAGGGAAAAGATTACGCAGATGACGTGGCTTTTATCGGCAGCTATGGAGCGAGCGATAAAATGTTCAAAGAAAAAAGAGACGTTCTTGTACGTTTTACCCGCGCTTACGCAAAAGCCACCGATTATCTGGCTGAAAAACCGGAAGAACTTCTCAATATCACAGTTGAGGAAACACAGGCAACTGAAGAAGCCATAAGTTCCCAGATCGGATCCATTAAATTATTTACAGGAGAAGAATTTAAAACTACCTTCACCGATGGGACAGCCCTGGCCTGGTATGACAGCCTGATCAATGCGATGGTAGATGTTGGCGTAGTAGAGGAAGCTGTTCCTGCTTCAGAATTCGTGGATATAACCATTGTACAAGATGCATTAAAGTAGGCAAAGCAATGGCGCCGGCAGGTGAGCCGGCGCCATATTCATCGTTTTACACCACAGCGAGAGGAGGAATATTGATTTGGAGATCACACCAAGAGAACAATTTATCAAAGCGCTGCACTGTTTGCCCATAAAGGGTCATGTGCCTCATTTTGAACTTGTTTTTTTCCCGGTAATGGAGGCTGTCGGCAAGGTTCATCCTAAATACCGAAACTACTACCAATGGAAACAAATGAGCAGTAAGGATCGGAAGCTGCAGTTAGAAGATATGGCGGATACTTATATTCTCACGGCTGAAAAATACCATCACAGCGCCATTCATGTACATCCCAGAACTGGGGAAGCTGAAGATGCCATCCAGCTTTTGGAAGTAATACGGGAACGGTCAGGTGATAAGTACTTCCTTATGGTTCACGGTGATCCCACTCCCGGGATTCCCGATGGGGATACGATGATGGATTTTTCTGTTAAGATGTACGAGGAACCGGAACTGATACATGAACAAACCAAAAGGTCTATGGCGCATTACATAGAATTTGCACAGAAACTTTCAGAGAAAAAAGGGCTGTTGGACGGTTTTATACTGTGTTCGGATTACTGTTTCAATCAAAATCCATTTTTCACAATAGATCAGTTTGATGAATTTATAGGTCCCTATTTAACGGAAATAATCGCATTCTATCACAAATTTGGCTTTTATGCCATTAAGCACACGGATGGAAATATCATGCCCATATTAGACCGCCTGGCTGCCTGCGGTCCGGACGCGCTTCATTCCCTGGATCCACAGGGAAATGTGGATTTAAAGAAAGTGAAAGAGTTTTGCAACGGCAGGATCTGCCTGATTGGAAATGTAAACTGCGGCCTGCTGCAAAGCGGAAGCAATGAGGACGTCATATGCGATGTACGGCGGGCGCTTAGGGATGGTATGCCAGGATACGGATATATTTTTTCCACGTCAAACTGCATATTCGCCGGTCTTGAGTTGGAGAGATACGAGCTGATGAACAAAATCTGGTGGCAGGAAGGAATTTATGACTAGAAAGGAGCCATAGGAAATGACAGAACGAGAAAAACTGCTCATGTGTCTGAAGCGGCAGGACAGGATACATATACCTTTTGACATCGGATTTAACCCGGAAGCGAACAGACACTTTAAAAAAGAGCTTCAGGGAAAATGCGAAAGAGAATACTTTCAATGCCCAAGCCGCAGCGTTTATCCTGATTTTTTAGAAGCCAGGCAGCCCTTTGACAGCCGGATGCTATACCCTGGCGGCATACCAAAAGGGGCTTATGTGGATGAATGGGGGATCTGCACAACTGAAAGAAAAGGCCTGGTTCATGTAATCAACCCTATGAAGGATTTTGAAGACGTAAAACAACTGGATCATTACCCCTTTCCCGATTACAGCAATCCCGCCTGCTATTCAAAATTAAAAGGACAGGTAGCCCAAATACACAGCCAGGGGCTGGCGGCAATCGTAAAGGCTGAACGCATGATATTTGCCATGGGAAGAGATCTTCGGGGATATGAAAATCATTTGATGGATTACTGCATTAACCAAGAATTTAATGAAGCGCTGCTGGACCGCATATTGAAATGCCAGAAAGAACTGATCCGTGGGATGGCACAGTCGGGAGCGGACATCATCTGGCTTTCCAGCGATGTTGCATCTCAAACCAACGTATTTTTACGTCCTGAAATGTACCATGAAACGATTGGCTGGCGCATGCGCCAGCTTTACCAGACAGCCAGGGAGGTGAATCCGGATATCCTCTGCGCCTATCACTGCTGCGGCAACGTTGTACCAATTATGGAAGATATTATGGATTTTGGAATTGATATATTAAATCCCATCCAACCTGAGTCCTTAGATTTTGAAACATTTAAAAGGGATTATGGGGACCGTCTGGTTTTATGGGGCGGAATAAGCGTGCAGCATACGCTGCCCTTCGGAACACAGGAAGAGGTGCGCCGCGAAGTACACCGGGTACATACTGTTCTCGGAGAAGGCGGCGGTCTTGTGATCTCGCCCTGCAACGAGATCACAGAAGATATTCCATGGGAAAACATGGAGGCATTGGCGGCAGAAGCCCATAAATACTGGCAATGAAAACCATCCCCTAAAGATGGGGCAATAAAATCGAAAAAACCGTTCCTTTATGCAGCCGGCTGCTCACCTCTATCGTTCCGCCGTGAGCGGCTGCTGCCTGTCTTGAAAAGCTCAAACCGATCCCCCAGTTAGAAGAACTGTTTTTGTTTGAAAAAAACGGATCAAATATCTGCTCCATAGTAATCTCATCCATTCCGGGCCCATTATCGCTAACCTCTATAATGCACCACTCATCTTCCAATCTCTGGGACACCCACACTTCACCGCTGCTTCCCAGTGCTTCAAATGCATTGGTAATTATATTTGTGACCACCTCTTCCATACAGTTGAGATCGATGAAAAGAGACAAATCGGGTATTTCTGAAGTTATAGTAAAACGGATATCCCCGGGCGGATGAATGTGCCCGGAAAGCCTGTCCAGCAATTGATGCACTTTAACATTCCTTGGATTGAACTCCCTCTGCTTCAGCGTATCCCGCAGCCGGTTTAAACGTTCCAGCATGGCATTATTCTGGTCAATGACCTGGTGAATCAACTGATCCGCCTTTCTGCTGTCACTATCCCGAAGCTGTTTCGCAGCATCTTCCAGCATAAAACCGGTAGAAATCAACTGGTTTTTCATGGCGTGGCTCAGAATGGAAACACCACTGCGCATAAAGACAATTTTGTTGTTCAAGCGGATATCTTCCGTCTGGAAACGTTTTTCATAACGGGAATACTGATAATAAGAATACAGGCTGACAGCCAGTAAAACCAGCAGCGCCGCCTGCCACACCAGCCACTCAGCCGGTGAAATAGGCGGATTATAATAATTAAAACTGCCGTACAGGTGAAAATACACCCGGGGCTGCATATACTGGATCGGCCCTCTTAGTATGACATATAAATAAAATCCCGTTAACGCCAGTATTCCGCTGTTCAAATACGATTGCTTGTTTTTAAACCACTTAAATGTGGTTTTTCTGTATCTGAGAAACAGAAATGTAAAAGCCAGCAAAACTGCGGCCAGAATCCACAGCCGCGTCATCACTGCAGCCGCAAACAACAGTCCCGAAGGGAGTTCACGGCTGCGGTACAGGGGAGGAAGATAAAAGAAAAAATTAAGGGCGGCGAACAGCGCATTCAGCGCGCAGAGCCGTTTCTTCATGTCAGGAGATAAAAGTTCCGCTTTAGAGCAGGCAAATCCCAGGAGACAGACGGCAAAGACGGAGCGCCCAAACACCTGCATCAAAGTAATCTGCGCAAGGTTTACGGGAATATAAAGTAAAAAAATACGTATGAAGTCAAACATAAATAGAATGCGGTTGACATAATATGAAAATCCCGCTGTTTTCGCATAAAAGAGAAGAAACGCTGCCGTACACAGACTCCATCCCAGAATAATTCCTATATACCAATATACGCCTTTACTTTTACGCAGAAGGCAGGCAGCTGGAATCATAGCAAAGATAATAACAATGAGCAGCAGTATCATAACGAATCCCTCCCTTTTCTAATGCCTGTTTACTGCCATTCCCCCATCACATCACCATACCCGGTGCTCTGTCCTCCTAAAATATAATTCACCCGGTTCTCTTCTGTATTTTCCACCCACTTTACCGATGGCTTCCCAACCCAGTGGGCCGCAAGAATCTCATCGAATTTCACAGCCTGCCTCTGGGTTTCCTGATCGCCCTCCTCCCAGCCGATGCTATAACGGTATCCGCTGTCCAATACGCGGGGATAGAGATTTTCCGTGGAGTAAAGTGTCACTTCATCAGGCGATGCCATTTCTCCATAACGGTACATGGCCGCCATAGTCTTAGTGCTGTCATCATAGACAACGGTCCCTCCATACTTATAGCCGTCTGCCAGTTTTTTAACCAATGTCATATCGCTGTCAAAAGAATACACGCTGTCTGTAAACATGCTGAACTCACTCACGCTGTAAAACAGTTCATTCAGTCCGTCCCCGTTGATGTCCAGGCTGGCAAAACTGCTGTAAGAAGGCCAGTCCGGATCGCCGTTGGTTTCATTTTCCTTAAGAAAGCGGTAATACGCCTGGGCAGCCGCATCCTTTTTTAACGGCAGAACATCAAACAGAAACCGTTCATTTTCACCATTCAAATCGCTGATTCTGACCGGATCATACTTTCCCCAATCCGTATACAGCTCCCCGTCTATGATGTCATACCAGCCCACAGATGTTTTAACAACTGTTTTATCCGAACCGTCCAAACCAGTGCGGTACAGGGAACCGCTTTCATAA
The DNA here is from genome assembly GCA_018378255.1 of Clostridiaceae bacterium. Lineage (GTDB taxonomy): Bacteria > Bacillota > Clostridia > Lachnospirales > Lachnospiraceae > CHH4-2. The sequence goes on from JAGZXV010000144.1 coordinate 6,782, forward strand.
TAGTATATTTTATTTTCATGCATGAGGAAACTGCCTATGGTACCTTCATTTCCCGACGCTATAAATTCAGGTTCTTTTCCCAGCTGCATCCTGAACAGGCTGATCCCTTCATCATAATAAAAATAACCGTCTTTGATGCAGAACTGGAACCAGTCCACATCCGGAATTACCAGCGCATCCTCTCCCGTCTTTAAATTCAGGCAGTGAAGGCCCTTTGAAGTCCCGTCATAACCGGCCTCATTCAGATAATACAGGGAACTGCCAACCAGGCTGATCTCTCCGCCAAGCCCGGTTCCAAGGCTGGTTTCCTTACCATCATCATCAATATACAGGATCTCCCCGCCGATTTTTCCCTTGCTCCAGATGAACAGCCGGCCGGCCGATTTTCCCAGTATTTCAAGCCACTGTCCGTCCCCCAGGGATTTGACCTGTTCCCGGCCGCTTCCATCGGTTTTTATCTTCCATACGGCATTTCCCTTTCCATTTTCCGCACCGGAGCAATAGTAAATCCAGTCCCCATCCAAAACTTTATTGCTGGAATCCGCTGTCCGGTCATCACATAATTTGTTCATTCCCGTTCCGTCTTTTTTTATGTAATAGAGCTTGGAATCGTCATAAATATCGGAGAAATAGAGCCATTCCCCATCGGAAACAATCACTCCGGCATTCAAGTCCTTTGAATTCATCCGGGCCAGTTCCTTATCTTCCTTCCAGCCCTCAGCATTTATAACCTCATCCACTTCCTTCTGTTCTTTTACCAATTGCCCCTCTCTGACTGCAAATGGATTCCAAACCGATTTTTCCATATGTTCCGGCAGATCAAACCGCTCTGTCAGACGTCCGTTCTGATAAACCCATACGACTGCTCCAGAATCTTTCAGCCCCGATGCGCCGCCTTCCAAAACACTCTGATAATCCATCACATAATATTGATACTCTTCTTGTTCCGACGGCAGTTCGATGACTTCGCAGGCTGATTTTCCATAGGAATCATAAAGATAACGCCCATTTTTTTCATCTCCCCGGTTCAGGGAATTAATCAAACGGTTTTCTCCTGCCGCCAGACCATCTAAGTCCAACGGTTCTTTATCCCGCTCATCCCAAGTGAGCACAATCTGCCATTCCGCCGCTGATTTTTGAACAAATGGAAGCGTAATCTCCGGTTCATCTTCCTTTGCATACATAACCGTAGTTAAAGGATTAAACCCTTCTTTTTTTATAACGGCCGTATAAACTCCCTTTTTCAGCCCAATTGAAAAAGTTCCGTCCCGCCCTGTCTCCAAACTCAGTTCCGGTTCCCCATCCATACAGTTGATGCCGCTCCAGATATCCACCTGAGCCCCTGCCAGGCCCGGCAGAGAAGCCTCATATTCCGTTTTCCAGCCTTCTTCGTCCAGAATTTCTTCCTGATCCCTGCCCAGTTCTTCCGCTCTGATCTCCACGCCTTTAAAATCCAGAGGATATAATGCCTCATGATCCTCCTCTTTGTCCAGCAGCATGACCTGTGTCTGCGGGGCGTGGGGTTCTGTTTCCTTCACTTCCGGTTCCATCACTACCGTTATGTAATCCTCTTTTTGAAATACCAGGTAGTAATCTTCCTGTACGTCTTCCACTTCCCAGGAATATATGCCTTTTTCATCTGTTTCCATTTTCACAAATGGCTTTTTATCCCCTTTTATGCCGACGCCAACCCACGCCTCTTCTACAGGATCCCCGTCTTCATCCACCACGGCCCCCTGGATCAGCCTGGTTTCCATATCCGGTTTCCCATCAAAATTCTCCACCAGCGGAGTTTTCTTCAAACGGTATTCTTCCCCTGAAAAATCCAGATTTCCGGCAATCTTTATCCCGGCTGCCACTCCTGCCGCCAAAACCACAACAGCGGCCAAACCATATATCACTTTCTTTGCCTTCATACTCTTACCCCTTTTTACGCTTATTTCTTGTTTTTTACACAACAAAACCGGGGCATCAAAAATGTTCCTCTAAACACATTTCCAACACCCCGATAGTATCTTTAATTAACAGATCTTTAATTTAAATTTCTGTACTTCTTTTTCCGAATCAATCTTCTCAATTATGGCGCCAAGTCCCTGAAGTTTTCTCTCAAAATGCTCATATCCCCGCTGGATATAACCGATCTGATCCACAACCGTGTAGCCATCGGCCGCCAGTCCTGCAATCACCAGGGCTGCGCCTGCACGAAGATCCGGCGCATCCACCTGCGCTCCGGTAAATCCGTTCACGCCGGTAATAACCGCCACATTGCCTTCCACTTTGACATTACCGCCCATCCGGGCCAATTCATCCACATATTTAAAACGGTTTTCAAAAATGCTCTCCGTCACAATGCTTGTCCCTGTTGCCAGCGCCAGAGTAACTGTAATCTGAGGCTGCATGTCAGTAGGAAATCCCGGATATGGAAGGGTTTTAATATTGGTAGGTTTCTGTTTCGGTTTTCCTACCACCCGGACCGCATCGTCAAATTCGACAACTTCGCAGCCCATCTCCATCAGCTTTGCAGAAATAGCCTCCAAATGCTTAGGGATTACATTCTTTACCATAACATCTCCCCGGGTCACAGCAGCGGCACACATAAAGGTGCCTGCTTCAATCTGGTCCGGAATGATGGAATACTCGGTTCCATGGAGCCTTCTCACGCCTTTAATACGGATGATATCCGTTCCGGCCCCTTTGATGCTCGCTCCCATGCTGTTCAGGAAGTTTGCCACATCAACTATGTGAGGTTCCTTGGCAGCGTTTTCTATAATCGTCTGTCCCTCAGCCAGCGTGGCCGCCATCATGATATTGATAGTTGCCCCTACGGACACCACATCCAGATAAATATGGCTTCCCACCAGGTCAATTGCATGGGCCACCACAGCGCCCCGCTCTATGGATACATCCGCCCCTAATGCACGGAATCCCTTGAGGTGCTGGTCAATGGGCCTGCTTCCGATATCACATCCTCCGGGAAGAGGAACTTCAGCGCTTTTATATTTTCCAAGAAGCGCGCCTATAAAATAATAAGACGCTCTGATCTTCCTTATATAATCATCATCCACAGATACTTCTTTTATATCCCCGGCATTGATTCTCACCGTATGACGGTCGATCCGGTCCACTACAGCCCCGATCTCCATAATCGCTTCCAAAAGTACATTTATATCTCTGACATCGGGCAAATTATCAATCACAACGTCTTCATCTGTCATAATAGCAGCAGCCAATATCCCCAGAGCAGCATTCTTAGCTCCGCTGATATTCACTTCCCCTACCAGCGGGTTACCGCCCTTCATAATATACTGTTCCATCTTACACCTCTATATACATTTGCTCTATTCAATTATTTTCTTACATTTTTTTTACAACTATACCTTTGCTAATTATAACACATGAACAGAATTTGTAAAGCTTTCCTGGGTTTTCCCTTGGTAAAAGCCCGCAAATAAAGTCCTTCATTTTCTTCAATAAATATTAATATTTACCATATTTTCCCATATTCGACACAGTTTTTGTAACTGCTATTTATGCAATTTAAGTCTGTCTCTTAAAATAGACTGACTACGGCAGTTTTTATGGCCCGGTATTAAATTTTTCTGTTTTTTTAATTATAAGACTTTATGAAATTTATGGTTTCCAAACAGTTATCATAAGCAATATGCCCAAGATCCTCTGCGCTCCTGCTCTTTTCGTTAAAAATATATCTATTGTCTTAAAATATTTCAGCACTATTCATACTCATACAGCCTCTTTCCTGCACTCTTAGAAAGAATTTTCAAACACACTCTGGGGACCGCTTCAGCAGCCCAAGTTATTATCGGCATATTATAATACGATACCCATGTGAAACCAAAAACCCGCCTCCGTCAACATATGATGTTTCCGGCAGGCGGGTGATCCACAATTCATTCAGTTTATGGAAGATTTGTCCCGGATGAGGCAGGCGTAATGAGCCAAGTTGACCGAATTCGGGGCAGATCTCCATCAAAGTAAGGCGCGCATGTGGCAGAAATGGATATTCAAGCACCCCCTAATTCTTATCAACAGAAAGTCCACAGATAAAGTCATTATTCATGCTCTGGAAGTAGGTATTCCCATCTCCTAATCCCATCTTATAAGTTTCTTCCGTAACAGGGTCGTACACAGAAACATTATACTGATCATAACCATACAGCAGCAGGTAGCCTCCATCATCACGGTATGCGGCCACCGGACATCCCTTATCAATAAAATACAAAATCTGATTTAAAGAACATCCCCTCGCATCCAATATCAAAACATCTTCAAATGCCTGACTGGATGTGATCTCCCCTAACCGGCTGGTCAGTTTATAGGCAGCAGTCTTGGGATCACGTATGGTTTTCGCAGGATTTCTATTAATCCGGTCCCAAAGAATCTGGTGATTGCTGTCAGTTACAAATCCCATTTTGTCATACGAGAGCTGCACCGCCTCCGCAAAATCATCCGTAACTCCCAAAAGCTGTCCCGCCCCATATGCATAGAAGCGCAGTTTACTGGACGGATTATTCTGCTGTATCACAAGATGTTCCGCATTTTCCCCGGAAATCTGTTTCGGAGTACTCACTTTAACGCTTCTGGAATTCTTAATCTCGCTGCTCAACTGGACAAAATACAGCTGGCGGCGTTCCGGTGAGGCATACCAGCCTATTCCGTCCATGCTCTGGTCTTTAACCTCTTCATTGCAAACAATGGTATCTTTATCTGTCTTAATATAGTCTCCATCCCCGCTCTTTGTCAGCCGGTCCATATGGATTCTGCCGTCTTCTACTACTACAGAAGACAGATACCGTCCCGATTTTTCGTATCGTGTCAGTATTTCCATCTTATCATCAATAATTTCCAGAGCATACATAGGCAATGTTTCTACCCGCCCATGAACGGTCCAAAGATCATCTTTATTGGCCAGCCCATAAATGAAATCGTTATTGACAAAACCAAGAGCTCTCATAACCGCTCCTTCGGAATTGGTAATCTCCACTTTTTGACCTGTCTGAAGATCCATGAGATGAATCAATTCAGATTGGTAAAGATCGGCGCCATCCTGCCATGCCACCCTCTTTCCATCCTGACTGACCGCAAAACCGTGTTCATCCAAAGAATCGGCAACGACTATATATTCTTTGCTGTTTAAATCAATTCCATATATTGCGTGATTTAAATAAAAATACAGCATCTCGGTCCCGCCCAGACAGGCCAATTGTCCGATATCCGAAGACAGGCTGTCAAAGCTGGATGTCACTGGAAGGAAAAAGCTTTCATTGATCGTATTTCCTTCATATTTATACCGGTACATGCTGATTCCCATCATGCCTTCGTGCTTTCCGCGGTTCATATAGCCATACACCAGAAAGTCAATGTCTCCATTATCCGAAACGGAAATGATTCTGATATCGTGCTGGTCATACTGGCTCCTGGGGCTGTCATCATTGCCGCTCCGGAACGAGAAAATCCGCACTGCCTCTTTCTTTTCCTGATTATAACTCCAAAGATCCCGGTTCGCCCTGAATGCTAAAATATTGCCGTTGCCACTCTTGCGTACTGTGATATTCTCCTCATTTCCGATGCCAAGCAGAATTCTCTTACCGGAAAATAAATACTTGTCCCCATCAAAAATCTGATTGGTGGTCCGTTCAAAATCCATCAGATAAATCCTCTGGGGGCTCCATTTCATTGTGAAATTGTCACTTACTTCATAGTATTCCTTGTTGCCGTCTTCATTTACCCGGGAAGCGGTATAATCTGCCTGGACATTCCCCATGATTCCGTCCACTTCCTTCAGGGTAAGCTGTATGCTGCCTTCCAGCTGCATATCCAAGCCCGCCCATGTGATTTGGTTATAGCTGGATCTGATAGTTACATGCCCCAACGAGGAGTCATCCTCCGTACTGCTGCTCTCCAGATAAGTTGTGAGTGGCCGGGCCTGTTCATAATCAAATGTCCTGGTCGAAAAGTCCCTGGCGAAATCCACCATCTGACCGATATTTTCATTGTCTGTCCACATAATTCTAGTGTAATAGTTGATAACTCCATGCTGTTCCGTCTCCACAAACAAATGAAGCAGATACTGCTTGTCCTTGGTGAGAAGGTTCTGAATCGGCAGAACCACATTGGTACTCCCTGAGCTTTCTTCCCAGTTTTCCACCTCTGTCCGCTCCACAAGCCTTTGCAGATCCATGCTGCGGATCTCATAACGGACAGCCAGAACGCTTTCCCCATAATCTGCAATCCTCAGGCCCAGTTTTCTGTCTGCCGGAAGTATAGTCAAAGCGTCATCACCGGCTACCCGGTCCATCTCCTGAAGATATCCGTGAAGGACATTCATCTCACTGTTATACATATCGGTATATACCACTGGAAGAGTCGCCTCTTCCATGGAAGTATATACCGTGTCAGACTTCTCTGATGTATTCTTTTCAAATGCAAAAAATATGACCAGTGCGGCAATGAAAACACCGCACAGAATCCCTGCTTTTTTTATGATTTTTCCCATGTATTACAACACCCTTTGCCATTCTTATTTTTCTATTGTATATGCTATCCATAAAAACCTCAACTTAATCTTTTATGAATTTTAGCATCTTCCGCTCTGGCATCTCCGGCGGTATATTTCGTTCAGAAGCATAGTTCGAATCATATCATTCAGCCAGTTATTGCCTGGTCTCGGCGGCTGCGGCGGTCTTGGTGGCTGCGGCGGCCATGGCTGAGGTGGCCTTGGTGGCTGCGGTGGCCTCGGTGGCTGCGGCGGTCTTGGCGGCTGCGGTGGCCATGGCTGAGGTGGCCTTGGTGGCTGCGGCGGTCTTGGCGGTTGCGGTGGCCATGGCTGAGGTGGCCTCGGTGGCTGCGGCGGTCTTGGTGGCTGCGGCGGTCTTGGCGGTTGCGGCGGCCTTGGCGGCTGAGGTGGCCTTGGCGGCTGCGGCGGTCTTGGCGGCTGCGGCGGCCATGGCTGAGGTGGCCTTGGTGGTTGCGGCGGCCTTGGTGGCTGCGGCGGGCCCCACGGCGGAAGCTGCTGCATTTTTGTGGCTTCGTATATTTCCACTTCTTCTACATCAACTGCCCCGATTGGCTCTTCCGTCATTTCATTCAGCAGTTCCGGCCTTTCCTGATAAACTTTGGCGCAGATATCACCGCACAGCTGTTCAACCATCAACTGATCAGGATATTCATCATACATGGGGCTGAATTTATATTCCATTTTATCACAAGCTTCATCCACATAGGACTGCAGGGTTCTCGCCCTCATTGGATATAAGCTTCTGAAATACTCCAGCTCTCCATTGGCATAACTATTCTGCATTATGTTCTCCTCTGCATTCTTTTATATCATATCATATGCAGCATCCATCTGACTGTTACACTCATCAGGCATTCTAACGTTTTTTCTCCCTCCCCTCCTCCACTTTGCCGCTTTATAGCGTCTAAGCTTTATAGCATGTGTTTGCAAAAATTCTAAAAAATGTCTATATTAATTATAAAATAAAAAGCAGAGCCTGCAGACCATTTCAGGCCTGTTAACTAATTAAAAGGAGGCCTCCTATGAAACTTATTGCATTTGAAGTCCGTGATGATGAGATGGGCACATTTAAAAGATTAGAAAAAGAGCACAATTTAGAAATAACCTATTATCCATTTCCTGTCACCACAGAAAACATCGATCTGGCAGACGGTTTTGAATACATGACAACTTTAGGTATGAGCCATTTAGATTCTGAGCTTCTGGATCTGCTTTACCAAAAAGGAATACGTTTCCTGAACACCCGCACCATCGGCTACAACCACATCGATATCAAACATGCCAATGAAGCAGGTATGGTCATAAGCAACACTTACTATGGCCCATACGGCGTTGCCGACTATGCGATCATGCTGATTCTCATGTCCCTTCGCCACTATAAACAAGCACTTTTCCGTGGAAATGTCAATGATTATTCACTGGCCGGCCTTCAGGGTATGGAGATGCGCAATTTAACGGTAGGCGTAATAGGAACCGGCAAAATCGGAGCTGCCGTTATCGAAAACCTCCAGGGCTTCCGGTGTAAAGTACTCGCCTATGATGTACATCAAAATCCATCCGTACAGGGCCTGGCCGAGTACGTATCACTGGAAGAGTTATATAACAGATGTGATATCATTACCCTCCACACCCCTCTCCTCGAATCCACCTATCACATGATAAATAAAGATACCATCGGACAGATGAAAGACGGCGTAATCATCATCAACTGTGCCCGCGGCCCTCTCATCTGCCTGGAAGATTTAATCAATGCGGTAGAAAGCAAAAAGGTTGGTGCCGTAGGTCTTGATGTAGTAGAACATGAAGAGGGAATCTATCACAGAGATTTAAGAAGTGACATTATCAGAAACAGGGATATGGCCTATTTAAGGCAGTTCCCCAATGTTACGATGACGCAGCATATGGCTTTCTACACGAAAGAGGCCGTGGAAAGCATGGTGGTCTACTCCATTAAAAATTTAATGCAGTGTGAAAAAACCGGGACTTGCGATATGGCATTGAAATAAATTGAGATTTGGTTGAGAAAGATACGCAGAAAAGCGGGGCGGAGGGATGACGGAGAACCAGGGCGGGAACCGGAACGGAGGAAGCAAACGATACAG
>JAGZXV010000145.1 GCA_018378255.1 Clostridiaceae bacterium
TAATTACAACACTATACGAAAAATATTTTTAGAATATGCAAAGAACATACTGACTCAGTTAGAGGAAATGGAGGCGGTCTATAAGGGACAGGAAATCGGGCATGAAGAATTCCGCCTGTCCATCCCCAGGGCCACCTATATCAGCGAGGCATTTTCACGTTTTGTAAGTCATCTGGACCGGTCAAAGGAGATCATTCTCAGCCTGAAGGAAACCAATTCCATGGAAACCGTGTCCGATGTGGCGGATGAAAAGTGCCGTATGGGCATAATCCGTTATTCGGAAGAATTTGAAAAATACTATGCACAGCTTTTAAAGGATAATGAACTGGAGAGCCGCATTATCTGGAAATATGATCCGGTGATCCTGATGTCGGGGAATCATCCGCTGGCACAGGAGGATGTGATTAACTGTGAAGATTTGAAAGGATATATGGAAATCCTGCATGGAGACATTAAGCTCTCTTCTTCTCTGATGGGAAAAAATGCCTCTTCCGGCCAGAGCGGGGAGAAGAGGAAACGGATCTATGTTTATGAAAGAGGCAGCCAGTTTAACCTTCTGCAGATGAATGAAGACAGTTATATGTGGGTCTCTCCTCTTCCGGAACGCTGCCTTGAAAGCTACGGCCTTATACAGAGAAGCTGTTTTGATCTGCACAGGAAATACCGGGATGTGCTGATATATCATCCCCACTATAAACTCAGTTCCTATGATGAGATGTTTCTGAAGGAAGTCCAGCTGGTTAAAAAAGAGATAATGGGAGCTTTGAGGATCATTCACGAATGACATATCAGTATTTATATACTGATATATTCCGCTTTATATTACCCAAATAGGAAAAAAGAAGTTACAATAAGAACATAGAACTTTCCTATGATTCATTGTGCAATGTAAATGTAAAAAAAGCTGTTACCTTTGGGTAGCGGCTTTTTTTATTCCACAGGAATGATGATGCCAAAGCGGCCCGATGCAGGAGGAGAATTCCGCTGGAAAAGTTTCTTCTGTTTTATAGAAAAATTGACAACGATCTGCTGGGAGAATATGATTAAATGTAATAGGAGAATGCCGGCTTACGGCAGTTTTAATGAGATGTGCAGGCACTGTACTGCATCTGCTCTAACATTAAAAAAATGGTGGGAGGAAAATGTGGACATGGCCAGGGAAGGCGCGGACCAGGAGAAGATCAACAAGGTAATTAAAAGATATAAAGCCCCGCAAAGGGAGACGGACAGGCTGCTGAAATCGATGATCTATGATGGAGCATTGCGGAAAAAGGGACGTTTTATGCAATCCAATGAAAGTGGAAAGATTGAACTGGAACCCAGCCTGATTTCTCAAAGTAAATCACTCAATGATGAGGGGGAAAGAGAATGGCAAGTCAGTTTTATGATTGGGGCCGGAAGAAAATACAACGTTAAAAAGATAGCGGAATTTGTGAATGCCGTTAAAAATAAAAAGTATATCAGCTATGGAAAGAACTTTGGTTTCGATCATGACAGAGAGGCATTTACGGAGAGCAGCCGGAAGGTGGTTGATTTTTTGGTGGAATGTGTCAGCTGGACCCAGGGATTTTCAAAGCATTGGTCTTCCTATTCCGGGGGCTATGGGGACACTTATGGTGTATCGGACCGTGAGATGAGGCTTACGGATGAGAGAATGGTTGCGTTTGCAGAGGCCATGCTGGGCCGGGAATGTCTGGTTAAGATGGTGACGATTCTGAATTCATGGGAGGAACGGATGAAATTCATAGAGCAGGATCCGGTTCTCACCATAAAACTGGATCTGGATGACCATGGAGGGTGCTGGATGACGGTCCCCGCGGCGGAATGCTTTTTGGGGGTCAGGAAGATGTGCATCCGGTATGGAAATTGTTTTTACCTCTGCAGTGATGAGTTTTACAGCCATATGAAGGGGCTTGCACGTATTCTGCATCCGCTTGAAAGTAAACGCTGCTATATTGGGGCAGAAGATATGAAGGTATTTTGTTCTGTGGTTCTTCCGGATCTGAGAATGTATACGGTAGTCAGGGAAATGGGAGAACTAAAGCAATACCAGCCTCTGCCGTGCAGGATTGTCACTTATCTGGACAGAAGAGAGGGGCTTTTGACGGCTGAGTTATTCGGCGTATACGGGGAGGAAAGATTTAATCTGTTCAGGACGGTGGAATTAAAGGACATGTACCGGGAACTGGAGAAAGAGGCTGAGGCGGTCCGAACCGTACAAGAATATTTTGTTCACAGTGATCCTGAAAATGAGATATTCTATATAGATGAAGCGGAAGAGGAACTGGTTTTCCGATGCGTGGACGAGGGCATTGTCCGGCTGCAGCAGATGGGGGAAGTTTTCATATCGGATAGCCTGAAAAAGATTAAAGTCAGAGTTAAACCAAGGGTATATGTGGGAATATCCATGACCGGTGGTCTTTTGGATATTACTCTTCAGACAGACCGTTTTTCTGTAGAGGAACTGGAAGCGCTTCTGGAGTGTTACCGGCAGAAAAAGAAATATTACTGTCTCAAAAATGGGGAGTTCATTAAGCTGGGATATGATGCAGGGCTGGAAGCTTTGGCTGAGTTGTCAAAAGGGCTGGAGGCAGATCCGGAGCAGTGGGAAAAGGGACATATCCAGGTGCCGGAATACCGTTCTTTTTATCTGGATCAGGTTCTGGAAGAAAGCGGAATGGAAGTGAGACGGGATCCGGTTTTCCAGGTTTTTATCCGGAATATGCGGGAAGTTAATAAAAATGATTACAGTCTGCCGGACGGGCTCCATGCAGAACTTCGGCCATACCAGGAATATGGTTTCCGCTGGCTGATGACTTTGGATCAGCTGGGATTTGGAGGAATCCTGGCGGATGATATGGGCCTTGGAAAGACGGTGCAGACCATAGCATTTCTGCTTGCAAGAAAGCAGAGGGGCAGCAGGAAAAGCCTTGTGGTATGCCCGGCTTCCCTGGTTTATAATTGGGAAAGCGAGATTCGGAGATTCTCGGAAGGCCTGGCTGTGGAAGTGATCGCGGGCGGTGCAAAAGAGCGGGAGCAGAGGATTAAACATGGAGCGGGAGATGTATTTTTGACTTCTTATGACCTGCTGAAGAAGGATTTGGACAAATATAAGGATTTATTTTTTGATTATATGATTCTGGATGAGGCCCAGAATATTAAGAATTATACGACACAGGCGGCAAAGGCGGTGAAAAGCATTTCATCGGGAAGGCGGTTTGCGCTGACGGGAACTCCCATTGAAAATTCGCTGGGGGAATTGTGGAGTATATTTGATTTTTTGATGCCCGGAATATTGGGTAGTTACAAACAATTTAAGATGTTTTATGAAACGCCCATTGTTATCAGAAGGGATGAAACTGCGTCTGAAAGGTTGAAAAAAATGATCAGGCCATTTATATTGAGACGGCTGAAAAAAGACGTTTTAAAGGAACTGCCTGATAAGATTGAGAAAGTTATATATTCCGGAATGGAGGGGGAGCAGTTAAAACTCTATCTCGCCAATGCCCAGAGAGCCAGGGATATCCTTGCAGGGATCGATCTGGAGGAATTCGCTTCGAAAAAGTTCCGGATTTTTGCTGAACTCACAAAGCTTCGCCAGTTATGCTGTGATCCGTCTCTGGTTTATGAAAACTATAAGGGAGATGCGGCCAAGCTGGACACTTGTATGGAATTGGTGCAGAACGCGGTGGCTTCAGGGAATAAGCTGCTCTTATTCTCCCAGTTTACGTCTATGCTGGAACGGATTGAAGGGAGGCTGAATGATGCAGGAATCGGGTATTATAAGCTGACCGGATCCACGTCCAAGGAAAAACGGGCCGAGATGGTTCAAGAATTCAATGAGGGGGATACTCCTGTGTTCCTGATTTCATTAAAAGCGGGCGGCACCGGGTTAAATCTGACAGCGGCAGGGGTGGTGATCCACTATGATCCGTGGTGGAATATGGCCGCCCAGAACCAGGCCACGGACCGGGCCCATAGAATCGGGCAGAAACAGGTGGTTACCGTTTATAAGCTGATCATGAAAGGGACATTGGAAGAGAAGATATTGGAGATGCAGGAGAGAAAGGCGGGGCTTTCTGATGATATTATGTCGGAAGGGAGCATTAGCGGCGGAATGGCTACGAAGGAGGATTTTATGGAGCTTTTAGGGGACGTGACAGGAGGTATGTGGGACTAGTTAGGGAAGAGGAGTTAGGGGAGTTTGAGGAATGGTGTGGTGTGAGTTTGGTGCGGATCATAAGTGCACAGGAAAAGCCTGGGAGATTCGCACCTGGAATGTGTGGGAAGATGAGGGGAAGGAGTGGCAAGAGTATCTTATCTGTTGACTTTGGGGCGGGGAATTGTATATTATATATATAATAGTGGAGCGGAGGAAGGGGGGAGTTGTGGATAATTGCGGTCACAGCCTGTGAAGGCTGTGTGGGTTGAAATAATAACACAGTCACTTGTAATAGCTGAACTATAGTCACAGCCTGTGAAGGCTGTGTGGGTTGAAATTATCATACCTTTTTCAATCGCATTATCAAATGCCGTCACAGCCTGTGAAGGCTGTGTGGGTTGAAATTTTCAATTGCTAAATCACTATTTACTTTAACAAAGTCACAGCCTGTGAAGGCTGTGTGGGTTGAAATCCGTCACATTTTAATGATAACCAATAAGTATTGTCGTCACAGCCTGTGAAGGCTGTGTGGGTTGAAATAAAAACTGCACTTGATAAATTTTCTTGTGTTAGCGTCACAACCTGTGAAGGCTAAGGCGGTTGCAAGTGAAAAGTATCGATATCTAACTTTTCATGCTATTCGTTAAGGCATCTGCACATCCCATTTTGCGGTATATTTGTTCCGAATTCAGCTTTCATAGCCCGCTATGTGCCCTTCATTCGGGATAAATCTCCCACAAACTGGAACACACATCTGACGGAAAGTAATTTTCAAACACACTCTAAAGCATGAAGAGGCCTTAAAGAAAAAATAATTATAAGCAGTATTTATTATTTATGGTAACAATTCTTTAGGCGTGGAAGTACAAAAACAATAACTTATGAATGGCGGTGATACGATATATGAATATAAAGTCTTTATTTAATACAAAACAGGCAATACTGGAAAGTAAACTGGACATATTATTGGAGCATCCCGTAACAAAGGGAGAACATTGCGAGAGTGCGTGGATTGATTTTTTTAGAAGCTTTTTACCAAATAAATATGCTGTTGATAAGGGATTTGTTTTCGATTATAAAGGAAATATTAGTGAACAAATTGATATCATAATATATGATACTTTGTATTCACCTTTAATGTTTGGAACTGATGCAGGAGAAAAGTTTATAACTGCTGAAAGCGTATATGCGGTTTTTGAATCCAAACCTAAAATTGATAAAGAAACGCTTGCGTATGCTAATGATAAAATAAACAGTGTTATTGCTTTGGAACGTACTACAAGAGGGGTAATTAATGCCGGTAAATATTGTAAACCCCGCGATCTCACAAATATCATTGGAGGTATTTTAGCAATAGAGTCTGTAGGTTTGGATATAATTGAAAAACATATAAAAGTATATAGTAACATAAATGTAGGGTGTGCAATAAAAAGGCATTCTTTTTTAGTAGACAGAAATGAAAATAATGTAAATCTATTACATGCTTCTGGTAAAGAAACAGTATTAGCCTTTTTTTATATTATTTTAGATGAGCTATATAAGCAGGGAACAGTTGCTGGTATTGACATTAGAAATTATGCAAATGCAACATTAGATGAATTTAAATTTGAAATAGTAAAATAATTTGAAAATTTTTGTCGTGCTCTTGACATAGGTGTAACTTAGGTAGTATCGACCAAATTATTAAATTAAGTAACAGTCCAGACGGCGGGAAAAGTGATAAAGAGAGCTGCCTCAAAGAGAGTTTGACACTGCTTACTTTATTAATTTCCCATCGTCTGAACGATCACTTAATTAAAACTAAAATTATGAAAAATATTGATACATATTGAGTTGTAATTTGATGAAAGCAAAATATAATGAGAAAAGGCGGCACGTTGTTTATAGCGTGCCGCTTCTGTAGTCAAAATTGTTTAAAGATATCATGATGTCCCACATCTACCAGGATGATCATTTTATCGCCTTCGTAGTACCAGATGATCCGGATGTCCATGTTGACGCTGCATTCGAAAAGATCGGCGGTGCCTTGGATTCGTTTGGTGCGCAGCGATGGATGAGATGGATTTGCAGCCAGGAGTTCCAGTTTACTTTTAAGCAGTTTTTTCTCTTGTAGGGTCAATTCTTTAAAATGTTTTTGAAAACGATGGGTAAAGGTAAATTCATATGCCATCAATTTTCCTCCAATTTGTTAAACAGGGCGTCAACACTGTCAAAAACGGGCTGTTCTCCAGAGGCAATTTTGACCTTTACATCATCAATTTCTGTTCGAAGTTCATTCAAGTACTTTTTAGGGTAGACAACTACTGGCATAATGCAGATAGTACCCTCTTTTTCGAAAATGTCCAGTTTATCACCCTCTGACAAGCCAAGCTTAACGATGATTTCTTTTGGGATTGTAATCTGTGATTTCTGACGTAATTCGGCCAGCATAATATCATCTCCTTTATTTCGAGTTAGTAAAAAATAAGAAAGTCTTATTTTCTTAATTATAGTATATTCTTTTATGGAAGTTTATGCAAGGGATTCATACTAATTTTTTTCTTAGGTTTGATATATGTGCCTAAGAGCGTGAAATTTGTCACAGTCTGTAAGTACTTTAGGATTGCCATATGGCAGGCTGGGTATAAACAAATCTATATGATTTAAGTATCTGTCCCCATTTTATGTCCAATCATTTTATTTTTATTAAACATTTTTAGCTTTCTTAATAAATGCTTAAACGCCATTTTTCGTTATACACAAACCTGAGATAGCATGAGAGGGATTATTTTATCTATAATTTCTATTTTAGTTTTAGCTAAACTAAATACTCTTTTTAATAACAGTGAATCATTTTCCCCGCCATCTAAACTGTTGTCAAATACTGGATAATTTTGGTAATTATCTGTCGAATTTTTATGAATGATGATATAATTAAAATAATAATGGAAATGGAGGGATATATGGGCGAACAGAAAAATACTAAAGAGAAAGAAAGTAAAAGAGAGAAAGACTTTGTAAAAAATATAATCGGTAATTATCGTGAATTGGAGAAATCCATCGTTTGCCAGTTGAAACTTCATAATGAATGTCATCCAACTACAACAGGCTCTTTGAGAGAGGATTTTTATAATTGATTCTAATTGACAGATTTCAAAAGAGGTGGATTTGGCTATTAACGATAATGTTTGACGATACAAAAAAGGAGTGATAGATGCATATGGAAGAAAAAAAGATTATCTGTAGACTGATAACACCACTATTCAGCTACGGAGCTTATAGTTCTACACCTGAGCTAAGAACGTCAGAGTTAAAAGGCGTCATGCGGTATGTTTACCGGATATCCAGTCCATCGGAACTTGATATATTGGTGAAAGATGAAGCAGAATTGTTTGGAGGAGCGGCTGGTTCCGGTAATAATACGGGACATGCTTCTCCGATACGCCTGTTGATCCACAGTGATATGAAGAAAAAGTCAGGGTATTTGCTGCATCATAAGGAGAAGAAAATCAGCCTCTTCTGCTTTTCTGATTGTGAGTTTGAAGTAACAGCCCGTTTTAACCAAGGGATTCTCAGCAATAAATCCAGTTTTCAACAGAGTGTGAATATCAATTGGTATATAGATTTAATAAAAGTAAGCCTTATTATGTGTGGGATGGGAAAACGGTGCAGAAAAGGAAGAGGCTGTTTCAACATAGAAGGTATGTCTTTTAGAACAAAAAAGGATTTTATGGATTGGCTTTGTAGGGCTTTAAATCGAATAGGGGCTGTTTCCACCACAAATAATAGGGGAGCGTTCACTATTGATAAGGAAGTGATCAGATTTAAGGGTAGTCTTAGTAAATATCAACGCCCGGTTATACAAAAGATCTGCTTTGGGAACAAGCTGGAGAAGAATCAGATTAATAACTATCTATGGGCTGTGGATGAGACAAGCCATAGACTAAAAAAGGGAGAACTGAAGTATAAGGATGAGACAATAAACAAAAGGATCACCGGATTCGCAGATGCTAAAGGAAAACTTGCCTCACCGCTCCTCATTCGAATTGTGCAATTAGAAGATGGCTTCTACCCGCTCTACATTTTTTTAAAGAATGTTTCGGGAAAAAACTGGTTTGATGGGGATTGTTCACGCAGGAAAGAGTTTCTTGATTATGTTGAAAAAAATTATGTAGAGAATACGAATAGCAAGGGGGTGCGGCAGTGAATTACCTGTTTTTATTCACCATTGGACCAGTAAAGGGATTTATTGAAAATTCCAGGAAATCCATGGATTTGTACGCCGGCAGCAGGTTTTTGTCGGAACTTATGGCGGAAGCAGTGGGCTGGACCGCCGACAAGAAAAATATACAGGTTTTATTTCCCGGTATTTCCGAGGAAAATAAAGAAAAGCCGGCCAATATTCCCAACCGCCTGATTGCTGAAGTGAAATCCGATTCCGAAACAGAGATGCGTAATATTGCGGAAGGGCTTTCAAGATTCATTAAAGATATATTCCATAAAAGATGTAATGGTTTGTTGATTGAGGCGGGCATAGACCAGAGGGGATTAGAGATGGCGGCCCGCCAGTGGAACGATTTTCTGGAAGTTTACTGGGTGTTTGAAAAATACGATCCCATGAATTATTCAGAATCATATGAAAAGGTATTCACAAGGATTCAGGAGGTAAAAGGAATCAGGCCCTTTAGCCAGACGAGGGAACCTTGGGGAAGAAAATGTATGCTTTTTCCGGAATACAATGCCATATTTGTAAAAAAATACGAACACAACGGAAAAAAGGTTTATCCTTACAATACAAATCCCAGTTATATCTGTGATATATCGGAGAATCCTTTTTTGCAGTATGTGGTCAAACCGAAAGAAGCATTGTCCGCCATAGCGCTGGTGAAGCGGATCTATGGAAAAAAGGAAACCGATTTCTATTCCATCCGTCGTATGATGCTACGCAGTTGTATCGATTCAGAAAAAGATCTGTTTTCAGAAGCCGGTATCCCAATGGGAAATGGGGAATTAATGGACATGATGGTAAATGCGGTCTATGATTTGGAAAATGGACAGGATTTGGATAGGGAGGAATATACCCAGGAAGTGATTCAAAAATCAAAGGTTTTACATAAAAAGATTAATGACAAGAATGTGAAACTGAGTTCTTATTATGCCATTATTAAGTTTGATGGGGACAGTATGGGAGATGCTTTCCGGGTTTTAGAAACGCCGGAAGAACAGCAGAAGCTGAGTGAAAAGATCAGCTGCTTTGCACATAAAGCCCCCAAGATCATTTCTTCCTATCAGGGCCAGCCTGTTTTTGCAGGAGGGGAAGATTTTCTGGGGTTTCTGCCTTTAGACGGTCTTTTCGATTGCATCGCAGAACTGCATGAGAATTTTTTGGAACAAATTGGACTGAGTTTTTCAGCGGGAATTTCAATCGGACATTTGATGCAGCCTTTGAAAGAGGTGATGGAATATGTGGACGCGGCCGAGGCGGCGGCAAAACGGATGCCTGGAAAAAATGCGGCGGCTGTCAATATTATGAAACGGAGCGGGGACATTGTGAAAATGCCGCCCTATAAATTGTCCGGTGACGATGCATTGATACAGTGGAAACACTTAGGGGAAATGGTTCAGATGCTGAAGAAATCTCAGTGTTCCAAATCATTGTTTTTCAACATCACGAATCTAATGAAACATTTTCTTGAAGAAAATGTCAAACCGGAGGAATCAATGGCAGCGGCATTGCTGAAAGACTGTGTGGTCCGTTCTGCAATGGAAGATAAACAGATTAACAAGGAACAACTTTTGGAAAAATTAATGCATTTTTATAGACATGCTGACAACATGGGTGAATTTTTAAATACTCTGGATGGCATTGTGTTTATTTCAAGGGAGGTGATCTGATGATATATCAAATAGAACCTTTAGATGATCTTTTCTTCCGTAGTTCCGTTCCATTTGATGCAGGTGGGGAGACTACTGTGCTTCACAGCGTATTTCCGCCGCTTCCATCAACTTATGCAGGGGCATTTCGCCCATTGTTAAAGGATCAGCTCAATAGTTCCCGAAGTTTAAAGATAGGGTTTAATGGTTTGATGTGGGACGGTGCTTTCTGCTATCCCATGCCTGCTGATCTCTATATAGCGGAACAAGAAGAAGGACAGGTTTGGAGTGTTCGAAATAAGAAACTAATAAAAACTCCCATATCCAGCTATCCGTTGAGCTATATGATGGGTATACAGGAGACAAAGGCCAAGAAGCTGAAAGAACATATAGTCCCCTATATGAAAGAAGATGCAATGAGCGCTTATCTGCATGGGGATTCTGAAGATCTTACATGCATCAATTTGAATGATAAAATGGTGAGGGAGACCAAACTTGGAATTGCGATTGATCCCAAAAGCGGAGTTTCCAAAGACCAACAAATGTATACGATTTTACGAATCCGCCCTGATGAAAAATTAAAAATGACTGTGGATGTACAGGCGGAGCTGATAAAAGACCAGGGTGTGATAAAACTTGGTGGGGAAGGCAGAATTTCAAATTTCGTAAAAATGGATATGGAACCCGATGTGGGACAGAGTTCAGGAGACAGCCGGTATTTTAAACTCTACCTGGCAACTCCGGCTGTATTTCGCAATGGCTGGATTCCGGGATGGATTGATCCTGAAAGCTTTGAGGGATATTTCAGCCATCGGAATAAATTGGTAAGACTGAAGCTGATCAGTGCCTGTGTGGGCCGGCCGGTTCCCTGGGGCGGATTTGGAAAGAGACAGCCGGAGAGAGAAGGAGAACCGGAATACCGCCCCAGAGAGATGAGATATGCGGTTCCGGCGGGCAGTGTATATTACTTTGAAATAACTGAAGGGTCTTTCGAGGCGGCCGTCAAGTTATTTCACAAGAAATGTATCAGTGATTACAGGGAAAAACTTGGTTTTGACTATCGGGTGTTTAACAAAAGCAGATACTGCGATCGAGGATTTGGATATTCAATGATCGGCAGATTAACAAAGGAGCAGGAGGAATTTTTAAATGTTTAATGATTCAGCTATGATTATGATGTTTAATACCATCACGTCCACTCATCCGGGGAGCGGAACGGAACTCAGTTATGTGGATATGCCGATCCAGCGGGAAGGGCATACCGGCTATCCAAAGATTGAATCGTCTACGTTAAAGGGCTGCATTCGAAATCATGTGAGCCTGCGGGAATGCGGCTCGGATAAGAGCGCGTTGATTGACAGGATTTTCGGTAAAATGAACAGCGGGGACTTTGCGTCTGCTGTGTCTATTACAGATGCGCGGATTCTATTTTTCCCGGTAAAATCGGCCAAGGGCATTATGGCATGGATCACCTGCCCGATGGTATTGAAACGGTTTTTTAAAGATTATCAGTTGGCATATGGAGAACCTTTTCCGGATTTATGGGAGGTAAAAGACGGCATCATTTGCAAAAATGAGTGTAAAATAAATCAGCAGATGAATGGTAAGGATGTTATTATGCTGGAAGATTATACGTTTACTGTGAAAAAAGATGAGCATTTTGAAAACTTTTTACAGAAGATGATGGATCAGCTGCCTGAAAATGTAATAACAAAAGATATGATTTTGGAACGGGCGGTCATTTTAAGCGATGATGATTTTTCCGGTTTTGTAAAGTATTCTACAGAAGTGAATACCAGAATCAGAATGGATATAAAAACTGGAACAGTAGCGGAAAATGGCCTGTTTACAGAGGAATATCTGCCTCCGGAATCGATTTTGTATAGCTTGGCATTTTTCACAGATACCCATCAGGCCCAGGGAGAGAAGGAAAATGCAGTAGAACTGGGGAAAAATCAGGTAAAGGAAGAATTTTTAAAACTGTTTCCAGGAGGAACGATTCAGGTCGGTGCGGACAGCACATTGGGAAAAGGGCTGATTGAAGTGAAGATGTGGGGGGGAATCGTAAATGAGCAGAGACATTCACAATAGCATGGCGCAGTTTGCTTTTTCAAAGGTGTCTGAAATATGTAAAAAGAATAAAGGGGATAAGGGGGATAAAGAGTTCCGCAGCTTGGCACGTTCACTGCCCTCCTGGATACAAATCAATGGATTAGCAACGGCAGCAGTCTATCTTTTTTCAAAAAAAGTAAATGGAAATGCATATGAGAAAATGTACAATATATTGAATGAATGGTTTAAAAATAAAGACTGCCGGATTTCACTTGGTGATAAGGATCTGGTAGAAGAGATCGTCAATCTGGACAGCGTAACCTATAGGCTCTGTGTAAATGAAACAATGAATTTATGTCAATGGATTAAACGTTTTGCAGAGGGAATGATTGAGAGCGGTGATTGATTTGGAGGAAACGGATGAACAGAGGGGTTGAAAAAAATAGAGGTCAAAGATCAACTGAGTGTTCCAAAAAATTAAAAGATGTGGAGTATGAGAAACTAATATTATCCAAGAATTCCATTGATTTTTTGGAAACCATGGGTAGGGTTTCGGATATAAACCCATATCTGGCACAAAACCGGTTTGGATGTGAAATAAAACCGGATGGGAGAAAAGATGTAAAGAAAGAAGATTCTAAGAAAAACTATAGTTCCCTGCTTGCTGAGTTAGTTAGAGATGGCAGTAAGAATGATGCATATTTTTGTGACGAAAAGCTGAAAGGCTTGATGGATTTGTTAAACCAGCGAAATAAGGGGATTATGGAAAGTTTCCCATTCCATGAGGAATACCTGTTTAACCCATATGATAAATTGATTTTGGGTGATGGGACAGGCGCATATCTGAGAGCACAGCCGTTAAGACTTCATCCTTTATATGGCATACCATTTATACCTGCAAGTGTGATAAAAGGAACGCTGCGCAGCGCCTGGATTTCGGAGCGGTATGACGGAGATGTGGAGAAGGCAGAAAAAGCTGAAGATTTTATTGACTTGTTTGGAGGAAATGGAAAAGAGATCAATGCGAGAGAAGGAAAATTGAGATTTTTTGATATATTTCCTAATAAGTTCGAGATAGGGCTGGATGTCCAGACCGTTCACTATAAGGAGTATTATAGCGATCCCACTATACCGCCCACGGATGATCAGATAACAAGACCTGTATTCTTTATGTGTTTGAGAAAGGCAGAGTTTAATATCTTTATTTGCTGCCGTGATGAGAAGGCTTGGAATGGGGGGAAGGGAGAGCTTGACCACATGATGGATGAGGTGTATAAACTATATGGAATTGGAGCGAAAACTGCATTAGGGTATGGGATTGTAAAGGGATAAGAGGTTGAACGGACTTTGAAGTATTAAAATATGATGTATCTGAAGGCATGGATGATTTTAAAAGCTGGGCCTTAAAAAATGGATACAGTGATTTTGGTGCGAATCGTAAGTGCACATGAAAAGCCTGGGGGATTCGCACCTGGAAAGTATGGGGGATGAGGGGAAATAGGGAATGAAGATTGACTTAGGGGATGGGATGTTATATATTATATATATAATAATGGGGGAGGAAATGGGAAAGATTTGTGCATAATTGCAGTCACAGTCTGCGAAGGCTGTGTGGGTTGAAATTTGATGCGCATAAGCAGGATACCAAAAAACATACGTCACAGTCTGCGAAGGCTGTGTGGGTTGAAATTTTGGTTCTATTTTTTTATAAACTGTTTATCAAAGTCACAGTCTGCGAAGGCTGTGTGGGTTGAAATCACCAATTTGGGCAGCCTTACAAAAAAAGATCCGTGTCACAGTCTGCGAAGGCTGTGTGGGTTGAAATCGATCTGGACGTTTTCTGCGCCGATTACATAATTGTCACAGTCTGCGAAGGCTGTGTGGGTTGAAATCATATAGGAATCAGTTTTAAGACTTGAAGATATGGGTCACAGTCTGCGAAGGCTGTGTGGGTTGAAATAGGACATATGTAGTGAGAATGGCCGTGATTGGAGTCACAGTCTGCGAAGGCTGTGTGGGTTGAAATATATAGGCCACAGGAGTATTAACATTTGCGAAAAATGTCACAGTCTGCGAAGGCTGTGTGGGTTGAAATGGCAATGGCCTGAAAACGTTTAAGATAGTATTGCGTCACAGTCTGCGAAGGCTGTGTGGGTTGAAATCACATAGTCAATGGCTTTTACCGGCACACCAATGTCACAGTCTGCGAAGGCTGTGTGGGTTGAAATCATATAGTGCTGCGGGCGGAGACACTTTCGATATGTCACAGTCTGCGAAGGCTGTGTGGGTTGAAATATATCACCCGGTAGCATTGGATATAAATCCAACGTCACAGTCTGCGAGGGCTGTGTGGGTTGAAATAAGGTTCTGTATGTTATACTATTTTTGCATGGGAGCGTCACAGTCTGCGAAGGCTGTGTGGGTTGAAATCTGGATTGTAGTTAATGGTGGGGCAACAGAAATGTCACAGTCTGCGAAGGCTGTGTGGGTTGAAATGGACAATTGTCCATACTGCCACACTGGATACCATGTCGCAGTCTGCGAAGGCTGCGTGGGTTGAAATCAAGGGTGAGAGGTCTATGGCGGTTGCGAGATATGTCACAGTCTGCGAAGGCTGCGTGGGTTGAAATCGATATAGAGAGCTGCTGTTTCTGGATCAAAAAATGTCACAGTCTGCGAAGGCTGCGTGGGTTGAAATATGTCTGGCAAAGTTTTATCTAATCACAGAGTTGGTCACAGTCTGCGAAGGCTGTGTGGGTTGAAATGCCAGGTTGACAGTCCAACCAATCGCATATACGTTGTCACAGTCTGCGAAGGCTGTGTGGGTTGAAATATCATTTTATCTTACCTCCTTCTGGGTGGCGTGTCGTCACAGTCTGCGAAGGCTATCCGGGTCGAGCTTGGTAGGTGATCCGCTTAAGGCCCGGATCCTCTCCTCGGGGCAAAGTCTGTGCGGCCTCC
>JAGZXV010000146.1 GCA_018378255.1 Clostridiaceae bacterium
CTTCCCATCATCCCTTTCCTTCGCCGTTCATAAGCTTGCCGCCAGCAGACGGTTCAAGCTCCGGCATTTCATCCGCCAGCATATCATATTCCGGCATTTCATGTTCCAGCAGATACTTGGAAAGCATGCCTAAAAAAGCCGCCATATCCTCATTCTGAACCATGACGTGGTCCGGCACGTTCAGGTGGACCGGCGCAAAATTCCAGACTGCCCGGACGCCGCCCAAGACCATTCTGTCGCAAATCTCCTGCGCACAGGAGGCAGGCGCTGTGATGATTCCGATATGAACATTCATCCTCGCACACATATTCACCAGTTTATCGCTCAAAAGAACCATCTTTCCAGCCACTTTGGTGCCCGCTACCTCCGGGTCATTATCAAATGCCGCCACGATTTCAATCCCATACTGTTCAAAATCCCGGCAGGACAAAAGGGCTTTCCCCAAAGCCCCGGCCCCGACAAGCACAGCCTGATTCACATTGTTGTAACCTAAAAAGTCCTCAATATCCGTCAGCAGTTCCTCCACAGCAAAACCCGCTTTCGGTTTGCCCGCCCTTTTACTCACAAGGGCCAGTTCCTTTCTGACCTGTACTTCATTCAGGTTTAAGTCCGCCGCAATTGCCGGAGCTGAAATATATATCTGTTTCTCTTCCCTTTTCATCTGTAAATAATGATAATATCCCGGCAGCCGTTCCAGCGTCTTTTTCGATATCCCGGCTACCATCGTCTTTTTGTCTTCCATCTCTACCCTGCCCCAAGTCACTTTACTGTATTTTTTTCTCCAGAATTTCCCCGTATTCTCTGCCGAAAATTCCGGTGAACTCTTCCATCGCCTGATTTACGATCTCATTCCCCTTCCCGCCATATACTTCTTCCAGATACGCTTTCATCACAGCCAATACTCTGGATGTATGGAACAGGAAATCCTTTCTGAAACCGGACCCCAGTTTCCCGGCCGCCTCCCGGTACCAGTTAAATTCTTCCTGGGAAACGGCTTCACCCCAGTCAAATCCGCAGGCCTCATCCCCTCTGCTCAAACAGGAAGAAATTTTCAACTCCAGCTCCGGGTTAAATCCCCTGTACACGCTCTCATCGATCACCCGGCAGTAATACGCGCCGTATTCTGTCAAACCATACTTTTTCCACGCATCCAGCCATCCGCACCCTCTGACCGAAGTGAGATGGCGGCCATTTTCAAATGATGATGATGACTTAGAATCCCCGGAAACGGCCGGCAGCTCTCCATATACCACATAACCCATAGGGGTCAGAGGGCATCCATCCTTCTGAGCAGCCAGAGCCATCCTTCTTCCCCGTTCTTCCCCGTACCTTCCGGTTGCCTCCAAAATATGAACTTCCCCCTGATCCGGATCAGCCAGCATGATCTGCTTCGCTATCAGGGCATAGAGCACCGCATGGTGTTCCACAGTAAAATCACTGCCCGTAATTCCCATTGATTCCTCTCCTTTCATTTACCCTTTCCACTGCAATATAGAAAATATGGCTTCCTCTGGTTCTGGCAATCATCCATGCTTTCACCTTATAACATCCGCCGATATTCATTTTACCCATAGGCTTCGTGTGAACTTCGCACTGCCCTTTTCCTCCCTCTATGGCCTCTTCCATCATCCGCCGGAAATAGATCCGGTCCTCTTCAAAGAGCCGGTCAAAAATGTCTTTTCTGTAGAGTTCATATTCTTCCCGTTTAATTCCCAGGACGTTCAGATACCCGGCATTGGCCATGATCACTTCCACATATTGGCCGTCATATTCAATCACAGCCGCCCCGCCCGTAAAATTGTCGAATATAAAGGACAGTTCAGATTCCGGATTCCACAACTCTTCCACAAATCCGGAGATGTATTCCGTCTCCCTGCCCACCACTTCTCCGCCCGATTCCCGGCGCATCAGTATCTCAAATTCATCGGCAGGCATCGGCTTTGCAAAATAATACCCCTGCATGTAATCACAACCAATGCTCAGAAGGAAATCAGCCTGCGGCTTTGTCTCCACCCCTTCCGCAATGATGGGAAGATCCAGCCAATGAGCCATGCGCACAACCGAGCTGAGAATCTTCCCGCCCCGGGCTTTATCGTTGCCTCCAAGAAATTTTAAATCCAGTTTCAGCACATCAACGGGAACGTCCTTTAAAATGTTAAGGGAAGAATATCCGCTCCCAAAATCGTCCATCTCAACCGTAAACCGCCTGTTCTGAAGTTTTTTCACCACCTCAATCAGTTTCACCGGATTGCGCATATAAACGCTTTCCGTTATCTCCAGCTTTAAAAGCCTGGGAGGAATTTCATACTTTTTCACCAGCTGTTCCAAAAAGCGGCACAAATCAGGATCCTCAATATCTGTTCTGGAAATGTTGACAGAAACCGGAATTTCCATCCCTTTATCCAGCCATTCCCTCATCTTCACGCAGACCTGCTCCCACACAAACTGATCCAGGCTGGCAATAAAGCCGTTTTTTTCGAATATGGGGATGAAGACAGCAGGGCTGATAAGCCCCTTTTGGGGGTGCTGCCAGCGCACCAAAGCTTCCGCGCCCACCATTTTCCTGTTGGAATACCGGAATTGGGGCTGGAAATAAACCACGAACTGGCCGGTCTCCAGCGCCTGGGTCATTTCATTTATGATCCCCTGTTCCAACATCAGCTTATCTCTCAGGGCCTTGTCATAAAAAGCATACCGCTCATTATAGCGCTCTTTGATGGTTCTGAGGGCCAAAAGCGCCCTGTCACACATCAATGCCACATCCAGCGAAGTATCATCAATCACATAAATCCCCAGGCAGAAGGCAAAGTTAAAGTCCAGAGGATATGATTGAAACCACTGCTGCAGTTTCTGAGACAAACGTTCTGCATCAAATAACTCCATCGGCCAAAGAGACACATAGTGATCCGACTGGAGCCTGCAGCTGATTATGCCGTCCTGATCCATTTCCTTAAAAAACTGCCCCAGGTCATTTAACAGTTTATCGCCCGTCCGCGTGCCGAATATATCGTTAAACGCTTTAAACCTGTCAATATCACACCGGACGACAGCATAACTCCCTTCCGGGTCTGCGTCCAGCCGCTCACGCACATGAATATAAAACGCCCTCCTGCTGTAAAGCCCGCTCACATCGTCATATTCGATCATATTCCTCAGTTCGGCCTGATATTTTTCATCAGCTATCTTCTGGGCTTCTAGCTTATTCCTGGCGTCATTGGCGCTCTCCTTTTCCTCCAGCGCCTGCTTCAGCCGCTCATTGCTGGATTCCAGTTTCCTGTAATTGCGCTGCCGGATTATCATGATTGCCGCCAGCAGTGACACGATCATGACCAGCAGAATGGACACGGCATAAACAAATGGCTTAAATTTATAAAAGATATCTTCCAGCGTCATTTCATAATTTTTCGCCATGGTATATTTCATGATAATGCGGTCCAGTTCCTGTTCGGTCAGAGATTCCATCGTCTTTTGCAGAATGGACTGCAGCAGCATATTATCTGCATTCAAAACTGCAATCGCAAATTCTTCCTTCAAATAATATGCAGTGAAGATATACAGCCCCTCATAGATAGGCCTTTGCAGATTGGAATGGGCTGTATAGATGTTCTCAAACGTAATATCCGCTTTTCCATCCAAAATCATCTTCAAACAGGTCAAATCATCCTCTTCAAAGATGATATCCGCATTGGGATATCTTTCCCTCATATAGAGTTCCGTATTTGCCATCTCTCTTGGAAGAGCGATTGTAAACTGCCCCAAAGGATCGAATTCCCCGCCCTGACGTCCCACCAGCACAAGTGAACTGTCCATCTTTGCAGGAATCAGTACCAACTGATCCGACACCGTCACAGCATCAGAAAGCATCAGAGGCGCAGCAATCCGCGCTCCGCTGTTCTGCAGATAATCCACAGCCTTCAACTCCCCCGGGCGTATGCTGTAAGAGAATTTCAGGCCGCTCTTTTCTGAGATCAGGGACATGATATCAATGGTTATTCCGGTAAAACTCTGCGTCTGTTCAGAGTAATCCGAAAGCGCATTCCTGCCGTCCGATAACCCCACCGGAATTATATCCGCATGGTCTATAAATGCCTGTTCCTCTTTCGTAAATACGGGCACCCCAGTTGTGGTCGAAGGGTAGTATTTATTATACAGCTCCGAATCAAAATAAGGGCTTTTAGCCTTGATTTGTTCCATCCCTTCATTCAGTTTCTGAAGTATGGCCACATTTCCTTTCGTGGTGGCGAAATAAAAGGGGGAAGGCGAAAACTGGGTAATCACCCTGTATCCCTCCATATCCCGAAGACTATTCATCATGATGGAATCCACCTGACGGTTATTCAGCGCCTCTACCAGTTCCCGTTCCGTACTGAATTTTACCTGATTGACCTTAAATCCCTTTTCTTCACAATAATCATGAAACCGTTTATCCCTGCTGTTTGCCTCAAGCATCCCCACCGTCATCC
This sequence comes from Clostridiaceae bacterium, assembly GCA_018378255.1. Lineage (GTDB taxonomy): Bacteria > Bacillota > Clostridia > Lachnospirales > Lachnospiraceae > CHH4-2. Next base: position 4,464 of record JAGZXV010000146.1, read on the forward strand.
CATTGAAGCTGGAGAAATCCTGATAAGCATAACGGGTATCATCCTCCCGGGCAAACAGACAGGCAGTGCTGATCCCCGAATGGAGGGCAGCATAATCAAATATCTCCTGCCTCTCCGGCGTCATCCGGACAGAGCCCATCAGATCAATCTCGCCATTTTCAAGCATCGTAAGGCAGTCACTGAATGAGGCATGGATATATTCATAATTCCATCCCGTATACTTTCTAAGTTCCTGCAGATATTCGTAACCATACCCGGAATAATTCCCCGATTCATCCAGATTCTGATAGCCGTCCATTAAAAAATATCCCACTTTTACGGAGTCCGTCTCGGCATCTGCAAAAGCAGGATGGTTCATTTCTATACAAACAGCAAGTACGGATGTTATAAAAAACAGTACAATCTTAAATTTTGTACCCAAAATAGTTTTCATCCCATTCACCCACAAGTAAGTTCTAATTTTAAGTCTCAGACTATTATATCATCTATTTTCATAATTGTCTTCCTTTTCACTTCACATAGGGGCAAACTACGACGATAAACGGATGATCAAAACCCATCCCGCATAAAACGGTCAAAAAAGACGCCAGGCCAGGCAGCCGTTCATTCACGGCTGTCCTGGCTTGGCGTCCTCTTTTCCTGTTTCTTACATGGCTTATATAATTCCTAATTCCTTCATTGCAAATTCAATCCCATCTTCTTCCACTGTTTTGGTCACAAAGCTGGCATAGGGTTCCAGACCTTTATCATGGCGCCCCATCAGCACCGCATTGGGCGAAAACTGGAACATGGCCAGATCATTCATGCTGTCACCAAACACATAGGCATCCTCGAGTTCCAGCCCATACTGTTTCAGCGCCACATCCATGATGGTCGCCTTGGAATGGCCTTTGGGAACGCATTCATAAAAATTATCTCCCCTGTCGATCACATCGATATCCGCTTCCAGGGTTCGGAAAAATCCCTCCCTGTCGCTTTCTTCATCGGCCAAAACACAAAATTTGTCGAAATCATACCACTCTTCGTTCCAGTCACAGGAACGGATCGTGAATTCCAACGACTTTTTGATCCGCTGGATTTCAGCAAATCTGGATTCCTTATTCTGAACATAGCAGCCTCCGGCCGCCTCCAGTATCCCGTCCAGATTATGATCCAGCATATCCTTTTTAATCTGAACTCCCCTTTCATGAGGAATCTGGTATGAATAAAGAATCCTGCCGTCTGCTTTGGCAAATGTACCGCAGCCGCAGAGATACCCATCCGCTTCCACCATCTCTTTGATCTTGCCCAGCTGGCAGTATGTCCGTCCCGAATTAATGAAAACCAGATGTCCGTTTTTTCTGGCCTCAGACAAAGCGCGTACTGCGCTCTCCGGCACAGTACGCGTTATCTCACTTAATAAAGTTCCGTCAATATCAAAAAATAATACCTTTTTACTCACAGTCATCTCCGCGGAACACAATCGTTCCTGTCTCCTCGTCCATAGATTCAACAATCGCCAGGGATTCCAGCCGGATTCCTCTGGACCGTATGGCTTCTCCGCCAATCTGGAACCCTTTTTCAATCACAATTCCTGCTCCTACCAGTTCAGCGCCTGAATCCTGAACCAGGGAAGCCAAACCTTCCAAAGCTTTACCATTGGCAAGGAAATCGTCGATCAGAAGCACTTTATCGCCTTCCCCGAGAAATTCCCTGGAAACGATAATGTCATACACCCGTCCATGGGTGAAGGATTCCACCTTACTGGTATATACATCTCCTGCGATGTTCTTTGTCTTCGTCTTTTTTGCAAATACCACCGGCACATCAAAGTACTGGGCAACCACACAGGCAATTCCTATGCCGGATGCCTCGATGGTAAGAATCTTATTAACTTCCACATCAGTGAACCGTTTTTTAAACTCTTTTCCAATTTCTTCAAACAGATGAATGTCCATCTGATGATTCAAAAAGCTATCTACCTTTAGTACATTACCGGCTTTAATTTTGCCGTCTTTTCTGATTCTGTCCTTTAACAGCTGCATACAAGATCCCCCTATGATCTGAACTATTTTTCCACTGCATTATCTGCAAGAAATGCTGCTACTTTCTCTGTTAATAAGAAACTCTCCGTCGCCACATCACCGTACATGCTCTGCATATTTGCAACACTGCCCAAACCGATTTCCTGAGCAATTTCTTCCTTCTCCGCATCGGTAAGGGTAATTCCTTCCGCTTTGGCAACCGCATCGATAACTAAATCCTGTCTCACCATCTGAGCTGACATCTGTCTTAACTGAGACTGGAATGTGGGCATATCCATTCCATACATGGATGCCAGGTTTTCTATGGTCAAACCATAGGCCTGGGCCTGATTGGTCTGGGAAAGAAGCTGTCTGTTATATTCTTCATCTAACGTTTTATCCGAAACGAAGACTTCGCTGTTATTCAGCACTTCTGTGAAAACAGCCTGCTTCTTCTGAAGTAATGCGCTTGCTTCTTTTTCTTTTGCAATCTGTTCTCTCAGTTCTTCTTCATACTCGTCCACATTCTTAGAAGTTTCTGAATGTGCAGCAACAAATTCATCATTAAATTCAGGCACAATTGATGTGAAGCTGTTTACCGTAACTTCAAATACAACATCTTTGCCTGCCAGATCAGCCTGTCCGTAGTTCTCAGGGAAAGTAAGGTGCAGATTCTTTTTATCTCCTGCCTTTGCCCCTACCAAGCCTTCTTCAAATCCCGTAATAAAGCTGCCGGAACCCAGTTTTAAGTCCTGTCCCTGGGCAGTTCCTCCGTCAAATGCCACTCCGTCTTTCTTGCCAACGTAGTCGATGTTAACCGTATCCCCATTCTTAGCGACATGATCCGCCGGAACATCCGTAATCGTGTTAGAGGATAAAACATACTGCACTCTCTGATCCAGTTCCTCATCCGTCACATCTTCTACCGGTATAGCCGCCACTTCAATTCCTTTATATTCGCCTAAAACAACCTTATCCTCATCAGCGCCCAAAGTCAGCCCTTCGATTTTCTCCAGTTCCGCCGCTTCCGTAGAGCCTTCCGCTGTGGTTCCCGCTTCCGCAGAACCCGCTTCTGTCGCTCCAGCTTCCGAAGAACCAGCCTCCGTTGTCCCTTCAGCAGTTGTTTCCGTCTTCGTTCCCTCTGCTGTGGTCGGATCAACCGCCGCCTTCTTGGAACATCCTGTCAACAGCACAGCCGCCGCCATGCCGCAAATACATACTTTTGCAATTTTTCTCATGTTCAATACATCCTCATATTTTCTATTTATTAGCATCTTTTTCCCCCTCTCTCCGCCTCAGCGGATGGATCACTCAGGGGTTTCCCACAGGGATACAGATAATCTAAGTTATACCACATAAGAGAGGGAAAAAAAAGTGTTTCAACTAAATTCACAAAAATTTCAGAATATCCAGTAACAGTTCAGATGGCGGGAAAAATGATTAAGAAAGCAGCGTCAAGCCCGCTTGTAAGCGGCTTTTTTAATCATTTTTCACATCGGATGAACATCCGATGCTTCTTGACCAGCTTTTTCGGTCAAGAAGATGAGCCATCTGAACTGTTACTGGATATTGTAACAGTTCAGACGGCAGGAAAATGATTAAGAAAGCAGCGTCAAGCTCGCTTGTAAGCGGCTTTTTTAATCATTTTTCACATCGGATGGACATCCGATGCTTCTTGACCAGCTTTTTCGGTCAAGAAGATGAGCCGTCAGACTGTTACACTATATTATAAAATGCATGAAATGCCTTATATGTATGATAAACATCCAATTTGGACGCCAGTTCAAACGGTGAGTGCATGGAAAGGATCGGCACCCCTAAATCCACCACATCGATGTTCATCTGAGCCACGTATTTGGCGATGGTTCCGCCGCCTCCGGCATCCACCGCTCCCAGCTCACCAATCTGCCAGTATACACCTCCCCGGTCCATAATGCCGATAACCTGAGCCATCAGCTCCGCGCTGGCATCATTGGAACCGGATTTGCCTCTGGCCCCGGTGTATTTAGTCAGTACACAGCCTTTATTCACATAACATGAGTTATTCGCTTCAAATACACTGGAAAACGTAGGATCATAAGCCGCGTTCACATCGGAAGAAAGGCAGATGGAATTTCTGAAAACATCCTTAGGGTTAACCCCCTGCTGTTCCGCCAGATATTCGATGTAATGGGCCACATAGTTAGAATTCAGTCCCGTATTGCCCTCTGATCCGATCTCTTCTTTATCCGTCAGAACCGTTACTGTGGTGTACTCGGGTTCCTCAGTTTCAATCTCCGCCATCAGGGCCGTATAAGCGCAGACCCGGTCATCCTGTCCATATGCCCCGATCATGCTTCTGTCAAATCCCACATCCCTGGACTTATGGGCGGGAACCATCTCAATCTCAGCCCTGAGGAAATCCGCTTCTGTGATCCCGAATCTTTCATTCAAAATCTGAAGGGCCAGCAGCTTTACCGGTTCCTTGATCTCGTCATCCGCATAGGGTATGGAACCGATAATGATATTCAATTCCTCTCCCTTCAACCCGTCCTTTAAATGGCGCTCATTCTGTTCTGCACCGAGATGAGGCAGCAGATCCGTAACACAGAACACGGGATCGTTCTCATTTTCCCCGATGGAAATCTCCACCTTTTCCCCATTCTTCTTAATGATAACGCCATGCATGGACAGTGGAACCGTCCCCCATTGGTATTTTCTGATTCCTCCGTAATAGTGGGTCTTAAAATAGGCCAGATCGTTCTTCTCATACATGGGATTTGGTTTTAAATCCAGCCGCGGAGAATCGATATGCGCTCCGTTAATCCTAAGTCCCGCATCCACCTTCTTTTTACCAAATGTAGTCGCAATCAACGCCTTACTGCGCTGGATCATATAAACTTTATCACCGGCTTTATAAGTCCCGTTCACATTAAATTCCTGATACCCGGCGTTCACAAGCATCTGCTCGGCCTCTTTCACGCATTCCCTCTCCGTTTTTCCGGCATCCAGGAATTTTTTATATCCTTCACAAAATACCGCCGCCTGCTCCACCTGCTCAGGCGCCGCCTTGGCGATATGCGGAAACTTAAAAGTCAGTTCTTCCTGCAGTTCTTTCGCTGTCTTTTCCATAATTTTTTCTTCCTCTCTCTTATCAGTTTTTTATCAGTTCGTCACTGTCCAGCACGATTGTAAATGGCCCGTCATTTAAAAGTTCCACCTTCATATCGGCTCCGAAACTTCCATGGGCCACCTTTTTGGCATAACTGCTGCATTTTGAAACCACATACTCATAGAGCTGTTCGGCCAGTGCAGGCGCTCCTGCCCGGATAAAGCTGGGCCGGTTGCCCTTTTTGCAGTCCGCATACAGGGTGAACTGGCTGACCACCAGAATCTCTCCTCCCACATCCGAAAGAGACAGATTGGTCTTGCCCTGCTCATCCTCAAAAATGCGCAGTTTACCCATTTTATCAACCATCTTATCCGCAATGCCTTCCGTATCCGAATCCTCCACACCCAGCAGAATCAAAAATCCCTTATTGATGGATCCGATCACCTGGCCGGACACCGTAACTCCGGCATGGGCCACCCTTTGTATCACCATTCGCATAATTATTCCTTACTCCTTATTCTGTTTTATCTTTACTGTTTTATCTTTACTAATTTATCTTTGCTGCCCGATCCCTGCGGTTTCCTTCTAACTTTGTCCCCTCTGCCGCTTCTACACACTGCTCCAAAACTCATCTCAGAATCAGCCGCAGATAGCCCAGCAGAGTTTCTGTTGCCTCTTCCCCATAGATCAGTTCCCTGGCTCTGACCGGATAATCCGTTATGATATTATCCACGCCCAAAGCCTTTACCCGCTCCATCTCACTTTTGCTGTTGACCGTCCAGGCATGAATTTCCTTACCGGCCTCATGAGCCAGCGTCACCAGGCGCTCTGTTGCAAAGCTGGAGCGCAGACTGATAAAATCAACGCTGTCTTCTTCATAATAACGGCCATAAGCCGCTGAAATAATATATCCTGTTTTGATATCAGGATTTAATTCCTTAATTCTCTGTAAATATCTGAGGGCGGTAGACGTTACCACACACTGTTCTTCCATCCCATAATCTTCAATCAAATTTAACACCTTTTCCGGCATCTGGCTGGAACTTCCGACATTCTTAATCTCTATATTCAGATTGATCTTTCCCTTTGCATACTCCATCACCTCTTCCAGGGACGGAATCTTCTCACCTTTAAATCCCGGCGAAAACCAGCTCCCCACATCCAGCTCCATCAGCTGGCTGTAGGTCAGATCAGACACATTCTTTTTTATACCCGCCACCCTCTTTAATCTGGTATCGTGGCAGAGCACCAGATATCCGTCGCTGGATTCCTGAACGTCGATTTCCACATAATCCGCCAGTTCCTCCACCGCCGCCGCAATGGCCGACATGGTGTTCTCCGGCGCTGTTTTAGAGCTGCCCCGATGGGCGGTGATGCCGATTTCCGTCACAACCGCCTGTGTGATGGCAGAGCCGTTCCAGGCCACATCAAACATACAGACCAGGCTGACAACTCCCATGAACACCCCGGATAAAAGCGCATATTTTTTCTTCAGCACTTTCTGGCCCGTAAAATCAAAATCCCACCTGGGATCCCGTTTCAGCCGGCTGCTGTATTGGTAATACAGCACCGTAAGCGATGCGAAATTAACAATACCGACAATTCCGCTGAACAGGAAAAGAAGGACCAGCTCAATCCGGTCACAGGCAGCCAAAAGGAACGCAAATTCCAGTTTTTTATCCACCACCAGAACCACAAACAGCGCAGCCCCCAACACACAGATCAGGTACATGATTATCATCAGCAGCAGTGTTACGAGATTGCCTCCGCCCATTAAAATAACGGAGGGTATCATATGGCCTTTTAAAAGCTCCCTGCTTCTTACGCAACTGTCCCGCAAGGATTTCTGCTCGACCATACAGCCATACCACACAAACATAACCGGCGCACAGCCGGTCACACAGAGCACCAGCACGATCACCAGAAACATCCTGGTCACCGGCTCTTCCAAAATCGTCTGCATCATGAAATTAAGCGGTTTTACATGGGTAAATACCCGGTAAATCAGATATAAATTTATCAGCAGATAATTAGCCAGAGCGATCAGCAGAATAGCAAAATTTTTACGCCGTATTTCGTCGATCAGCTTATGCACTCCCCCCGACAATATCTCCGTCCACGGTAGCCGCAGATAATAGGCCGCCCCGGAAAATGTAGTGATCAGGCTGCCTATTTCAACCGTAATGATGAGAACCCCGATCAGGCTGAGGCCCAAAAGAATCAGTATAGTCCCCGGATGAAGCAAAACCTTCCCCAGATTTCCCAGGGTAATAAAACTGTAGCCATTCAGCTTCAGCACAGCCTTAATCCCCAAATCCATTAAACGCAGATAAATAGGCGCTGTGACAAGGCGGTAAATCACCTCAAACAGAATCAGATTCTTCATATTAAATTTTATGATCTGCCCCGTTTCCCTGACAAGTCTCCTCATAGTTTTCCTCGTTTCTCTGCGTGTAATGGCATTTAACAGGAAGGATGAAGGGATTTTAGAAAAAGCCTTAGGGTTTGGTTTTAAACCAAATCGCTAAGGCTTTTTCAAAAAATCCCTTCACCCATTACGTTAAAAGTTATTTTTGCAGCAGCCTCTACCCCTTGTTTTCCTCTTCGGCGGATTCTTCCTGTTGGTTCTGGCTGAGTGCAAGAATTGCTTCGTTGAGGGAATACATCTTCGCATCCAGCATATCCACCATGTCGGCGCAGGCTTTCAGTTCCTGCTGAAGATATGCGGGCGCATTTCCCTCAAACTTATAATAGATTTTATGTTCCAGGCTGGCCCAGAAATCCATGGCTACTGTCCGAATCTGTATCTCCACCTTCGTTTCTACCGGCCCGTCAGTCAGATAAATCGGAATTGTCACCACCATGTGGTAACTTTTATATCCATTTGGTTTTGGATTTTTGATATAATCTTTTACAAATAAAACCGTAACATCACTCTGCCTCGATATCATATCGGCAATCATATAAATGTCCGATGTAAATGAACAGATAATCCTGATCCCCGCAATATCATTGAGCTTATCGGTCATATTCTCAATCGTGACTTCCCATCCGTACCGTTTCAGCTTCTGGACAATGCTCTCCGGCGTCTTGAGCCGCGATTTAATATGCTCGATCGGATTGTAATCATAAATATGAACGAACTCATTATTCAGGATCTCAATCTTGGTGTTGATCTCTTTTAATGCAGAGTTATACAAAAACATAACCGATTTCCATTGGTCAATCTGGTTGTATGTTTTAGGGATGTTCATCATAATTTGATGCCCTTTAATAAGTCGCCTAAGCCGGTAAAGGCGCTTCCGTTCTCTTTATAGTCAAACTTCTCTTCCGGTTCATCTTCCGGCTCCAAAGCTTTCATGCTCAGACTGATCTTTCCGTCCGCAACACTTAAAATCTTAACCTTTATCGTCTGGCCTTCCTTCAAAACAGCGCCCGGATGTTTAATTCTCTGGCTGCTGATCTGGGAAATGTGGAGCAGGCCCGACAATCCGTTATCCAGATTGACAAATGCACCATATGGCTTTAAGCTGTCAACCACGCCTTCTACCACCTGTCCGGCCTGTATCTGGGCCAGTTTTTCCTGTTTCTCAGCTTCTGCTTTTTCCTTCAGCAGTTCTTTAGCGGAAAGAACCAGTCTCTTGTTCTCAGGATCAACCGTAATGACAAGCGCTTCCACATATCTGCCAACCCATTCATCCAATTTTTCAATATATTCCAATGAAAGCTGGGATGCAGGGATAAATGCCTTCATCTCATCCACATATGCGATTGCACCGCCTTTTACAATCTCTTTAATCTTAACCTTAACAACCGTTCTGTCCTCTTTCATCTGAGCTAAATTCTGCCAAGCTTCTGCCTGAGGATCTTCTTCTGCAACATAAACCTGATTGCTGCGTCTCTCATCATATTCCTTATAAGACGCTTCCAGTTCTGCAGCGTAATCATCCATGCTTTCCATATCTTTTCTCATCTCGTCACTCATGTTTTTCTCCTCACTTTTCACAAAACTTTCTAATATAATAATTTATCATATCCTGCCTAATATTTCTATAGTTTTATGCGAAAAAATATGCTATATTCTGATTATCGGCTGCAGACACCAGTCCACAGGGATTTTTCTCCTCCTTCGGGCCATAAGCCGGCAGCTCATTACCAGACCGTATACATGGAGGAACCTCAATTATGATTAATTTTTTAAACCTGGAATACTTCCTCGCAGCCGCTGAAGAGTTAAATTTTACAAAGGCCGCCAAACGCCTGTACATCTCCCAGCAGTCTTTGAGCAACCATATTTCCAATCTGGAAAAAGAATTTGATGTCGTATTGTTCAACCGTACCACTCCTCTCACCCTGACCTATGCCGGGAAAGCTCTAAAAATGAGGGCGCGCCAATTTCTGGATCTCAGGGATGAAACATACAAAGAAATCGCGGATATTAAGGATTTTTCAACCGGACGCCTTTCCATCGGCGTTTCCCACACCAGAGGCCGCAAAATCCTCCCAGAAATACTTCCTTTATATAAAGAACGTTTTCCCAACATCGAACTTCATCTTGTAGAAGGCAATTCGACGGAGTTAGACAGCGATCTGCTCCACGGCAAGGTGGATCTGATCATTGGAATGCTGCCTTTTAAGGTGGACAACATAGAAACCGTTCCCATCTGCGAAGAAGAAATCCTGCTGGCAGTCTCTGACTCCGTCCTGGAAAAATCATTTCCCGGCAAAGTGGAAGAGACCAAGGCATTTCTGGAACATGGAAACGATTTGTCCATCCTGAATGACTGCCCATTCCTGCTGCTCAATAAAGGCAACCGGGTGCGCACCATCGCCGATGAGATCTTCGAAGAATCCCAGATCTCCCCAAACATTATTCTGGAAACAGAGAATATAGAAACCGTTATGGCCCTGGCAGGAAAAGGTATGGGAATTACCTTCTATCCCAAGATGTTCATTGCCAGCCGCGGCGCTTTAGAAGCGGTTCTCAGGGAACGGGGACCGTTAAACTTCTATTCCCTGAACTATCCCAAAGCCCATGGGGTGCTGGCCATCGGGTATCATAAAGGGCATTACCTTTCACAGGCTACTAAGGAGTTTATACGGATTGCAAAAGAGACGATTTGAGGATAATAGGTGAGAACGTTACGCAGAAAAACTGGGCGAGGGGGCGGATGGAATTGCAGGGGAACCGAAGGGGCCAGGCGGGGTGTCCGCTGACGGTGCGGGTGTCCGGCTTCCAACCGTAAGTGGAACTAAAGTCTGTAGGGATTAAAAAAGACGGTCCGATGCCCATTCACGATGAACCCTTGATGGGGATTCACCGTTCAGGGGCATCTCAGAAACTGATTCGGTTTTCAGTTTC
>JAGZXV010000147.1 GCA_018378255.1 Clostridiaceae bacterium
CACCGTATGCGTACCGTAAGCGGCGCGGATAAAGTAGTTGTACTTTCAGACGGTTCCGTTGTCGAACAGGGAACGCCGGAGGAGCTGATGAACACAGGTAAGATTTATCCCCATATGGTACAATTGCAAATGATAAGTAGAGATTGGGGTATTTAGAAAGCACAATATATATTTTTAATAAAGTATACTTACTTTTACGCTTTTCTAAACCGTTAGATTGAGTCGTTCAAGGGGTAAAAAACATTCACAAATTACGTCCCCTGACATTCGCTGTCACAGCTTGACAAAAGCGCGCGTACCTGTTATTCTGAAACCACGGCAGAAAAGGCCCCACCACAAGAAGTGAAACGAATAGAAGCAAAGCCTGACACACCCGGCGCATTAAGCATCTGGTCTGTCAGGCTTTTTATATTTGCCGGGATAGGAGGAATAAACGGGATGCTTTATGACAGGAGCGAAGCGACCGTTCTGCCGCTTGCGGCAGGAGACTGAACGCCAAACCGCAAGGTTTGAAGTTAAGGCAGGAATAGGGGAATGTCATTCCCCACCAAAACGGCTTGCAGGCAAAGCCTGCAACGGAAATCAGAGCAGTTTCACGGAACCTTTTGAGAACCCTTTTGAATAACCCGGAAAGAGGTGGAAAATGGAACCATTTCAGACGATCCAATTAAACGTAAAGGTGCCGGAACAGACCGCCGATGAGATTAAAAGGCTGGCCATCTCCCGGCATCAGACCGTGGCGGAGCTGCTGCGCCACTTTATTGACGAAGGGCTGAAAATCCATAGCTATGAGCAAAACATCGACTTTATCGCCGGTATTATCCGGCAGGAGTTTACGTCTGTCTATCACATCGAGGACATTCGGGCGGCGGTCAATCAGACATTCGAGGAGCATATGCCGAAAATCAATAGAAATTTGTTAAAAAGTGGAAAGGTGTCCGCAGCCGGATACTTCCTGCTGATCAAGGTGCTGATGGAAATGGGCGGCCTCGACAGCCTTGCGGATTTTGTCCGCATGGCGGAGCAGGCGGGAACACTGGGAACCGAATACATGAAACAGAGCAACAGCACGCTGAACGAATTCCTCACGGACGGCGAAACCGTCTGCCGTCTGGCGCATCTGCAAGCGGACAACTAAAACAGAGAGGAGGAATTGCATGGACAAATTCGGCCAATCTGAAAGGGTGTTACAAAAGAAGATTGCCGAAGGAAACGAAAAGAAGCGTAAATTTGAAATCGGCGGGGCGACATATTTGGTAACTGCTCATTATAAGGAGCAAGGCGGTATGACCGCCACAGATAAGGTCGCCCGTTTAATAGATAGAGACACAGAGACGGCGTAGAGAGTGAAAAATGTCTGGACGCGCAAAGCGATTCCGGGTAAAATAAGGACATACAATTTACCCGAATCGTTTTGGCTGTACAGAGGAAAGGAGTTTTAGAATGGTACAGCAAAACGACCGGCGAACCGACGGCGGCAATATCACGGCTCTCTACTGCCGTTTAAGTCAAGAGGACGAATATGCCGGAGAGTCCGGCAGCATCCAGCACCAAAAGCAAATTTTAATAGAATATGCCAATGCCAACGGCTTTCCCAACCCACAGTTTTTTGTGGACGACGGCTATTCCGGAGTCACGTTCGACCGCCCCGGCTACAAAGCTATGATGGAACAGGTGGAAGCGGGGAATGTCTCTACCATCCTTGTGAAAGACCATTCCCGGCTGGGCAGAAACCGCCTTGTGGTGGGTATCCTGTTGGAAGAAACCTTTGCAAGCTACAATGTCCGTTACATTGCCATTAACGACAACGTGGACACGCTGAACGGCGTGGATGACAGTGTGGCCGTCCGCGATCTTTTTAACGAGTGGCATGCCAAAGACACCAGCAAGAAAGTCAAGGCGGTCATCATGGCGGCGGCGCGGCGTGGGGAACGCATCGGCACAAAGGCGCCTTACGGCTATCGAAAAAAACCGGAAAGCCGTAAGCAGATTATTCCCAATGAGGACACCGCGCCTGTGGTGCGGCGAATTTTTGCCCTGTGCGCCAGCGGACTTGGCCCTGACAAAATTGCACGGATATTGAGGGCTGACCAAATCCTGACGCCCACTGTTTATGAGTTTCGCACTAACGGCGTCCGCCATACCAATCTGAATGAGAATAAGCCTTATGATTGGTGCGGCTCTACCGTGGCGGACATTTTGGAACGGGAGGAGTACATCGGCAACACCATCAACTGCCGCAGTTACAGTCCATCCTTCAAGAGCAAGAAAAGCAAGCGGAATCCCCCGGAAAAGCAGCTCCGCTTTGAGCATACCCACGAGCCGCTGATCGACATGGAAACATGGGAGATTGTGCAGAAGGTACGGGCGGGTAAACGCCGTCCCAATAAAATGGGCGAGATGGATCTGCTGTCCGGTATGGTCTACTGTGCGGACTGCGGAAAACGGCAGTACTTCTGCCGGTGCGGAAGCTGGAACGAAAGCCAGTATACATATAACTGCGGCACTTACCACGGACATAAAGAGGACTGTACCCCGCACACCGTCAAGGTCATGGCACTGCACGAAATCGTGCTGGCGGAGATTCAGCGGGTTACGCAGGAAGCGCGGGAGCACACCGAGGAATTCCTCCGGCGGGCGATGGACAAGCACAGCAGCCAGCTCAAAAAGGAATTGTCTGCCAAAGTCAAAGAATTGGACAGGGCGCAGAAACGGCTTGCGGATTTAGAAAAGCTGTTCCGCGCCGCCTTTGAACAGCTTGCGTTGGCGAACCTTTCGGAAACTCAGTTTAAGGCGCTGACGGGCGGTTACGAGGAAGAAAAACAGGAGCTGACAATCCGCAGTGAAATGCTGGAACAGGAAATCAACACGGAGAAAGAGCGAATGCTGAATGCAGACCTCTTTCTCAAGGTGGTACAGCGGTACACGGAGATTCAAGAACTGACGCCGGAAATCGTGCGGGAGTTCATTGAGAAAATCGTGGTGCATGAACGAAGCGAGCCGTGGAAAAAGAAGAACTACACCCAGCAGATTGACGTGTACTTCAATTTTGTAGGGCAGGTCTAAAACAGAAAAGCCACAGGATACTGAAATATCCTGTGGCAAATCTTAAAATTGGAAAACATCCTTGTCAGGCAGAGACGAATGCCTGTCCAGCTGTGGTTTTCAATCCTCACCTAAATCTTATTTATAATTTACAATCTTGCCGAAATCTGGTTTCAGGGACGCTCCTCCTACCAGACCGCCGTCGATATCTGCCTGAGCAAATAATTCAGCCGCGCTGGACGCCGATACAGAACCGCCGTACTGGATGCGGATGGCTTCTGCAGTGGCTTCGTCATAGATCTCGCCGATGCACACACGGATTGCCGCGCATACTTCCTGAGCCTGCTCTGTGGTAGCAACCTTACCTGTTCCGATTGCCCAAATCGGCTCATAAGCGATCACCGCCGTCTTAGCCTGATCAGCCGTTACATTCAGGAACGCGATCTTGATCTGCTGACGGATCCAGTCAATTGTGATTCCCTGTTCTCTCTGTGTCAAACTCTCGCCACAGCAGATGATCGGTGTTAAGCCGTGTTCAAATGCTTTCAGAACCTTCTTGTTAACGGTTTCGTCCGTCTCCGCAAAGTATTCTCTTCTCTCAGAATGACCGATGATAACATATTTTACACCTGCGTCAACCAGCATATTCGGAGAAATCTCGCCTGTAAATGCGCCCTTTTCCTCAAAATACATGTTTTCCGCACCGATATTGATGTTGGTTCCTTTCGCTGCTTCCATAGCCGGAATGATATCAATTGCAGGAACGCAGAATACCACATCCACTTCATCATTCACAACCAACGGTTTTAATTCATTCACTAATGCCACTGCCTCTGTAGGTGTCATGTTCATCTTCCAGTTGCCGGCGATTATTTTTTTCCTTGCCATTCCCTTATTCTCCCTGTTTCTTTATTTGTTGTCTGCTGCTGCCACGCCTGGTAATTCTTTTCCTTCCAGGAATTCCAGTGAAGCGCCGCCGCCTGTGGAAATATGTGTCATCTTATCAGCGAATCCAAGACGCTTTACAGCGTTTACGGAATCTCCGCCGCCGATTACCGTGGTAGCATCCTGTAATTCAGCAACAGCGCGGCATACTTCCAGAGTTCCATCCGCAAAGTTGGAGAACTCGAAAACGCCCATCGGTCCGTTCCATACAACCGTCTTAGCGCCTTCCAGAGCCTTCTTGTACAGTTCGATGGTTTTCGGTCCGATATCAAATCCTGACCATCCGGCATCGATCACTTCCACAACTTTTCTCTCTGTGTCATTGGAGAATTCTTTTCCTTCCACATGGTCTACAGGAAGGAGCAATTTAACGCCTTTTGCCTCTGCCTTCTTCACCATCTCCAGCGCATAGTCCAGTTTATCCTCTTCACATAAGGAATTTCCGATCTCCTGGCCCTGTGCTTTTGCGAAAGTATATGCCATACCGCCGCCGATGATTAAGGTATCCACTTTATCCAGCAGGTTGTTGATTACATTGATCTTATCAGATACTTTTGCTCCGCCCAGGATTGCAACGAAAGGACGAACCGGATTCTCAACTGCTTCGCCGAGGAATTTAATCTCTTTTTCCATTAAGTATCCAACAACATTCTCTTTACAGCATTTTGCAACGCCAACGTTGGAGCAGTGTGCTCTGTGTGCGGTTCCAAATGCATCATTTACGAAAATACCGTCGTCGCAAAGGTCAGCCAGCTCTTTTGCATATGCTGCAGCTGCATCATCTTTGCCGTATTTGGTTTCTTCCACTCTGTAACGGGTATTCTGAAGCAGCAGAACTTCTCCGTCTTTTAATTCAGCGGCAACCTTCTGTGTCTCCGGCCCAGTAACTTTAGCGTCATCCACAAATTTAACCTCTACGCCTAATCGTTCAGACAAAGCCGGTGCAACTGGTGCTAAAGACATCTCCGGAACCGGTTCTCCCTTCGGTTTTCCAAGATGGGAACAGAGAATCACTTTTGCGCCCTGGTCAAGCAGTTTCTTGATCGTTGGGATAGCTCCGTCAATACGGTTGTAGTTCTGAATCACACCGTCTTTTAACGGTACGTTAAAATCACAGCGGACTAATACTTTTTTGCCTTTCAGATCTTTTAAATCATCAACAGTTTTTTTGTTTAACATGGGATTCTTCCTCCTATTATCATACCTAATGGACAAAATCTGCACCTGGGACGGAATTAAAATTCAAATCAGGCCCAGGGGTTAAATTTTGTATACATTATTCTTATACACTTCAAAAGGGCCCGGCCCAAATGACCGGACCCTTCTATGGATCGTTATAAAGTTTGCGGCTTAACCCGCAGAACGATATTAAGCTAATTCAGCGAAGTATTTGATTGTTCTTACCATCTGGCTTGTGTAAGAATTCTCGTTGTCATACCATGAAACAACCTGTACCTGATACAGATCATCACCGATCTTGGAAACCATGGTCTGAGTAGCATCGAATAAAGAACCATATTTCATACCGATAACGTCGGAAGAAACGATTGGGTCTTCGTTGTAACCAAAGGATTCAGAAGCTGCTGCTTTCATAGCTGCGTTGATTCCTTCTTTTGTTACATCTTTGCCCTTAACAACTGCTACTAAGATAGTAGTAGATCCTGTCGGAACCGGAACACGCTGAGCAGAACCGATTAATTTGCCGTTTAATTCAGGAATAACTAAACCGATCGCTTTTGCTGCACCTGTTGAGTTAGGAACGATGTTAGCTGCGCCTGCTCTTGCTCTTCTTAAATCACCTTTTCTGTGTGGTCCGTCAAGAATCATCTGGTCGCCTGTGTAAGCGTGGATTGTTGACATGATACCGGATTCGATTGGAGCATAGTCATTCAAAGCTTTAGCCATAGGAGCTAAGCAGTTTGTTGTACAAGAAGCTGCGGAAATGATTGTATCGTCAGCTGTAAGAACTTTTTCGTTAACACTGTATACAATAGTTGGAAGGTCATTGCCAGCCGGTGCGGAGATAACAACTTTCTTAGCGCCTGCATTGATATGAGCCTGAGATTTATCTTTAGAGCAGTAGAAACCTGTACACTCTAATACTACGTCAACACCGATTTCTCCCCAAGGAAGATCAGCAGCGTTCTTTTCTGCATAGATTTTGATTGTCTTTCCGTCAACAGTGATGGAATCCTCTCCAGCTTCAACTGTATGTTTTCCTTCACCCAAATGTCCGGCATATCCACCCTGAGCGGTATCATATTTTAATAAATGAGCAAGCATCTTAGGATCTGTTAAATCGTTGATTGCAACTACTTCATATCCTTCTGCACCAAACATCTGTCTGAAAGCCAGACGGCCAATACGTCCAAAACCATTGATCGCTACTTTTACTGCCATAATTAATTCCTCCTAAAGAATAATTTTAAATGATTGTTAAAATATAATCAACCTACAGATCATTGTACATAAAAAAGTACGAAAGATCAAGTAGTTTGTATTATTTTTTTCATTTTCATCAAAAACGCTTATTTTATCAGGTTTTTAAGGCTTTACGTGGTCATTTTGAGCGGCCGCGCACAAGGAGCTTAAGGAGCAGGCTTCTCTAAGCTGCCGCCAATTTCCTATACCCTGTTGTAGTAGAATGTCATATTTCTTTAAAATTATTCGTCAGACACTCACGTAATTCACAGCTTCGCCTCTAAGCAGCTGAAGGGAAAGCGCTTAATCACCCATTGATATTGTACCAGAATCAGGTAATGTTGACAACATCTGATTTGTACAAACTTCCCGTAACTGCAGCAATCGCTTCCTTATTATATATCTATCCTGATATCTCATCCCATCTGTGAAATACCTCATATACATTTTCAGGTCTGGCTCCCGGACCGAATTCACACTGGGCAATACATCCGCCATTAGAATACAGGGCGCCATATATTTGATCCACAGCCTGCCTTGTCATTCCTTTTTCGGGAGACGGCAGTATATTCTGCCTGTCAATCTCACCCCAGAATGTAATCTTTCCTTTAAATGGTTTTAAATTCTCAACTCCCATGCAGAAGATCTGTGAGTTTAAGGCATCCACGCCGATCTCAATCAGATCCGGTATGATTTTCAATATGTTCCCATCGGAATGCATGAATAATTTTTTACCGTGTCTGTGGGCAATCCCGGCGTATTCTTTATACATGGGCTTAAATAGTTCTCTCCATATGGAGGGATTGATTAAAAGATTGTTCTGCGCCCCCCAATCGTCCATGATCTGCAGCGCGTCCACATCTGTCTTTGCCCAGATATCCAGCTCATTGCAGTAATGTTCATGCATCTTTTTCATAAATGAAAGCATGGAATCAGGAGGAAACATGAGATCCATATAAAGATTTTCCGTTCCCCTAATGAACTGCAGGCGTTCAAACGGTCGGGGAAAGCATCCGCTCAACAGATATTTATCTTTATTCCGGCAGCAGAAACGGTTGACTTCCTCCACATCCAGCGTGAGATTTTCGTCCGGTATATGGACATTTTCCCAATCTTCCCACTCCTCTTCGCGGACTTGCGGTTCTTTCATCTCGCCTGCAATTCCATCCTGCACATTTTGGAAGGTACAGCCCCATTCATCCGTATAGGTGCCAACTGCAAATTTATTTCCTCTTTTAATGCTGCTGGTCTCCTTGCAAAGAACAGGCGGGCTCACAATATCATCCGGAAATGCTCTGGAGATTGCCGCCAATTGCTGGGGATAATTCAACTTTGCCCAGTTCAATATCCACATCTGTCTCGGCACCCGTCCGGTATGGCAAAACTCCAGTGTGTCGGTTACCAACTGTTTCGATGTCATTTTTATTATCCCCCTTTTAGTTCTTATACTCATCTTCCAGCATATCGGTCTCTTTCCAGTCCCCGCTGCCAAAATCCACAATTAATGTCTTCACCTCGAATGCATTCATCATCAGCATGATCGTCTTTTGGCAGCCAATAAGCCTCAATTCGGCCACCTCTGCTTCTTCAAAGCCATGATAAAGGCGGATCAGGTATTTTTTGGAATAATCGCATCTCTTTATAGCTGTTATCACAGTTGTACTTCCCCTCAGTTCCAGAAGTCTGCCTGTTTTCTTTCCGTCTCCACTGGGGAAAAATGACATGAGATACGGCGTTTCATGATGTACAGCCGCCTCTCGATCCAGCTTTTTAAGCCGTGCCTGAGACTTCTCCCCATTGATCCAGAAATTAAAGGTATGAACTCCCTGATCGGTGTGGGGAACATAACCTTCATTATATAAGATATACCGGTCTTCATCCCTGACGAGACATCCATATCTGGGAGAACGAACCAGAGACATGCGGATTTCACCGGATTCAAAACTGGAGCCGTAGCATCGGTCATTGATGACAGAAAGCATCCGGCCGTCACTGTCATCCAAAACTCCGGTCCATTTTTGTGCGACGGCCTCATCACCGTTATCATACAACCTGTCATAACCATACATCACCTGTCCCATATAGCGGGGATGTTTAAAACATGACGGTATGCTGAGCTTCAGCATTTTATTCTTTTCATTCCAATGGACAATCACTGTCACTTTCAGTTCTATCCCCTTCTTGGGAAGATCGTATCTAATGCACAATTTCGAATCATTCCATGCAAAAACTGCCTCCAGAACCACCCTGACTTCCCCGCTCTCTACAATATGGACCGGAGACAGCAGTTTCCCGTAAACACCGCAGAATCTGGTGGCATCAATATCGGATGTCAGCTGGAACCTGCCGCAGACATTCCGGAATGATTTGACAAAGGTTCCTATTGAATGGTCATTATCTTCTATCACAAGAGGTGTAAACGCCCCTTTTTCAAGATAATCCTCCCCATTTACACAGTAACGGTCCAAAAGTCCTGTCCTGGTATTGACCTCTACCAGCAATTCTTCCGTCTCAAACCGGTAAATGCCATTATCATAAGGAAATACCGATGGTATTTTCTTTTCCTGTTTTTCTATCCGGCAGTCGAATCTGGTGATCTGCATGGGTTCTAAAACCGCTCTGAAAGCCACTTTCCGTCTCCACTGCATTGGCATCTGACACGTTTCCTGCTCAAGCTGGCTGGGTATTTTAACTCCATCCTGATATACGAACGGCACCGCCATAAAATGTTTTCTGGAAAATTCCTCATTCATATGGAATTCACATTCCCAAATTCCCTCAACCGGATAGGGATGAGGATTATATGCCATAATGGGGATCTCTCCGTCCTCTGCCTTTATCTGCCCGTTTGCGAGGGCAAAAAATGCCTTAGCTTTCACCCGGGCCAGCAATTCCAGCCCGTGATCCATTCTGCGCAGAGAATCTTCCATGGCAGGGAAAATCACGGTTCCCGGTATAATATCATGGAACTGGGAAAACAGCAGATCCTGTTCTGCGTCTTTCATAATTTCTTCAGGATAAGGGCATAAATCCAAAGCCGCGGCATGGGATATCATCTTTTCCGTCACAAACAGTTCACTTTCCAGTTCTCGGAATCGTTTCTTTATCTCTCCCTGGGTGGTATAACAGCCTGGCGCCCAGGGGTTCAGATCATGGGCGATCTCAGGAAGTCTGTTTTCCTGCCCTTTTAATTCTGCAAAAAATGCTTCCGGCGTAGAATGTATGATCTGCCGGTCCTGTATGTTATCAATCATGGAATTGATTTCCGTCAAATCAATCCTGGAAGGGCCTCCCCCATGGTTTCCGATTCCCCAAAGCATCAGTCCTTTCGGAACTTCTCCCCGAACTTCCAGATAGTTTTTAAGCTTTTCTGCCCCTTTTCCAAGTTTTGAGTTATAAATTGCATAGTGGCGGTGCCCCAAAACCTCAGATCCGTCGTAGCCCTTCCATTTAAAATTGTCATATCCCCATTCATCGATCACTTCCCCCAGAAATTCCCTGAGGGGGCGGCAGAACAGATATCCTTCATAACCCGTTTTTTTAAGAATCTGAACCAATCCCCGGGAATGGCCGAAAGAATCCACATTGACCGCTGCAGTGGGCAGGCAGTCAAATTTCTCTTTAAAATAACGGCGTCCCTGCTCTATCTGGCGGATGATCCCTTCTCCGGAAGGCATGTTGCAGTCAGGCTGGAGATACCATCCCCCCATAATATGCCACTTCCCAGCCTTTACTAAGGACTGGATGCGTTTAAACAAACTGGGTTCATATTCTTCTACCCATTGATATAAAACTGCTTCATTGTGGTTAAACACAAATCCATCATAATTTTCACAAAACTCCGCCGCCACCCTGAATGTGGAAATGGCTTCCGCTGCTCCCTCATCCCAACGCCACAGCCAGACCGGGTCCAGATGGGCATTGCTGATCAAATGTATTTTCTGCATACTATGATTCCTCCTGTTTTATTGGTTGATAAACACCATATGTGTTCCATAAATCCACGATTAACTCGTATCGTTCCAGCGGCATTCCTGTATAAACGCAGTTCGAGGTAGAAAATATGTATCCTTTCCCATCGGACATCCCTTGTTTAAGAGAATACAGTGCGGACCTCCTCACCTCTTCTTCTGTTCCTGTCTGCATCAGGCCGCAGTTCACATTTCCCATCAGGCACATCCTGTTTCCATATAATTTTTTGATCTGTCCTATATCAATTCCCGCCTGAGGGTCAAGGGAATGAAGGGCATGGGGGCCGGCCTCTGCCAGCTGGTCTATTATGGGCATAATATTTCCATCCGTGTGCTTAATGGTATAAAACCCCATTTCCCTGTAAGACCGGATCAGCCGTTTCAGATAGGGTGTCACAAACTCGCCAAACATGTTTGGACTTAAAAATGGTCCTGAATTAAAACAATAATCGGAGCAGAGCATGAATCCGTCCAAAAGGCCTGACCGTTCATAGATCTCTGCCTTTTTTAACGCTTCGTCTACCATGCAATCCGCCTCCTTTTTTAACGCTTCCGGTTCGTCAACCAGCCGGTAAGAAAATTCTTCCAGTTTGTTTCCATCCGGTATCGCAAATGTAGCATCGCCATGGGTGAGAATCATATAATGTCCTCTGGTCCGCTCCTGTATCACATTTAAAAACTCCAGTTGATCCCTGATATCTGGAAACAGGTAATTTACGAATATGGCATCGTATCCGTATTTTTCTGCAATTTCTGCATAGACATCCGCCATGTCCTCCAATGTCAGCTGCTTCTCCCTCAAGCTCATCTGGTTCCATTGGGCATAATTCCGATGTTTCGGATGGACCCGGCCCAGGGATTCCATGGTTAAAAACATAGAGATTTCAAAATGCGGCACCTGTCCCCCCACCTTCTCCATGTTAAGGGTTTTCATAAGCCGTTCTCTTCCTGTCATATATTCCTCCTCAGCCTTTTACCGATCCTGAAAGACTGTCCACAAACTGCTTCTGTACCAATACAAATAAAATAATTGCAGGAATTGAAATTACCACCGCAGTAGCCATAAGCCCGCCCCAATCCGTCTGATTATAGCCTTCATATGCCCTAAGGCCGATGGTGAGCGTATACATGCTCTTATTGGTAGTAAATGAGAGGGCGATAATAAACTCCTGCCAGATCCTGATAAATGTATAGATCGCCCCCGATATAATCCCCGGGACGGATACCGGAAGGATTACCCGGCAGAAACACTGCCAGATATTGCATCCGTCTATCATGGCCGCTTCTCCCAGGTCTGACGGCACATCCACAAAAAAGCCGGTCAGCAGGATCACAGCAATCGGCACCGAGCTGCCCAGATAGGAAAGTACCAGCGCTTTGTAAGTGTTTAAAATGCCCATTTTTCCACAAATAATATACAGAGGTATGATAGCGATCACCACAGGCAGCATCTGCAGGGATACTAACAGGCTGGTCAGAATCCTTGTTCCCTTCAGCTTCAGATAACCTATAGCAAAAGCGGCCAGGGTCGCTATGATAATTGTCAGTATTACGGTAGCAATCGTTATGATCAGACTGTTTTTCGTATACAGGAGAAGATTGTTTTTTTCAATCGCATTGACATAGTTGTTAAGTGTCATATCGGATGTAATAAACCTGGGCGGTGATGTAAAAATATCTTTCTGCGATTTAAAGGATGTCGACAGCATCCAGGAAAACGGAAAAATGCAAAAGACAATGATCACTGCCGCATAGAGATACCGGAGCCCTTCAAATATCTTCTTTTTCCACTGATTATTCATTGTCATTGATACTCCTCCTCTATCGTCTGCAGCCCCCACAGCCTTCTGATTCCTTTCGTCCCCGCTTTTATACCGAATAAAATCACAATCATGGACACCATCATCAGCACAGACATCGCTGATGTGATTCCAAAATCATAATTGGCAAATGCTTTTTTCTGTATGTAAACAGGAAAAATGGTGGTTGCTCCCAGTGGCCCGCCGTCTGTCATCGTGTATATAATTCCAAAAGCATTATAGGACCAGATAAAGATCAGAGTGGCCACCCTTGCCACCACCGGCATAATATATGGAATCGTAATATAGCGGAATATCTGGAACTTATTGGCCCCGTCCACCAGAGCCGCCTCTTCCCAGTCCAACGGCATTGATTTCTTCTTGGCATATACCATTACCGACATAAATGGAAACGCTCTCCATACATTTGCTAAAATAACCGCCAGCATTGCCATATCTCCGTCCCTGAACCAGGAAAAATTGGCGTCGATGATGTGAATCTGCATTAAAATGCGGTTCAGTATGCCGTAATCGGATGCCATCATCCATTTCCAGGTATAACCGGTTACTGTTTCCGGGATTACCCATGGGATGAGAAGAACGGTCTGCAGAATAACTTTTCCCTTTAAGTCGGAATCCAAAAGCATTCCTACCGATATTCCAAGGGTTAAAATCAAAACCATATTTCCAAGAGTCCAAACCACTGTTTTTCTCAGAATCCCCATAAAATCTTCCGAGGTGAATATTCTTATATAATTATCAAAAAATACAAACGGTTTGTCCATTTTAGTCAGTTTGTAGTCTAAAAAGCTGTACCCTATATTAGCTAGAAACGGATATGCAACCATTACCAGCAGCACCACCGCCATGGGAGCAAGAAACAGATAGACTGTCTTTTTATTTCCTTTTGCCATAATATCTTCCCCACCTCATTTTCCACAGATAGATTGATTTGAAAAAGGGCTGCCGCATATCTGATGTTGAATGCGGCAGCCCCTCCCTTTTACTTTAGAAATCCTTTTACTTTTGGTATCCCTTTTCCTTCAGCAATGCATTGACCCCGTCTTCCGCTTCTTTCGCTGCCTGTTCCGGCGATTTTTCTCCCAGTACGGACGCTATGAAGTTATTCCCATAAATATCTACCAGTTCATTGAATTCAGGAATAAAGTTTTTAACCGCGGTCTGAGATGTCTGAAGCTGTTCTTTCAAAATTCCATATTCTTCGGTGTTGAACGGAGGGTAATTATAAGCATCCTGAACCGGAGGAAGCCCTGAACAGATCGACGCATTTACTTCCGGGTTTACGATAAATTTGATAAATTCCCACGCCGCTTCTTTATTTTGTGATTTCGGTGATACCCCTAACATCCATCCGCCGCTGGTAGAAGCGGTTCCTTCAAGCCCTTCCGGATTGAGTATCAGCTGATACTCCGTTCCTGTTTCCTCCACTGTTTTAATAAAGTCTTCCCGGGTTGTCATCCAGGCTCCATATGTATACATTGCGAATTTACCGCTGGCAAATGCATTGTCAATCATGGCGTTGTCATAGCTTATCATATCATTGGGCATGTATTTTGCCATTTCTGAAGCCCATTTAAAAAAGTCGATCCCTGCTTCTGAGTTAAGTCTGCAGACATACTGTCCGTCGTCTTCTACTTCGTACAGATGCAGTCCATTGGCGATCAGCCAGTTCCCCTGAATATACACACATGGAAGAGTTCTTGATATATTCATGGAATAACCAAACTGGTCCGGGGTTCCGTCTCCATTGGTGTCCCTGGTAACTGCTTCAGCAATTTTAAGCATATCCTCTTTTGTCCTGGGCAGTTCCATTCCTGCTTCATCCAGCATCTTTGTATTGACTGCCAAGACCCTGGTATCCGTCTGGAACGGGAACGCATATATTCCATCCTTATACTTACATAAATCAGCCATGGCCGGTGTGAATACCTGATCCACATCAAAATTATCCTTCTGAGTAAACTCCGTCATATCAGCCAGAATACCGGCTTCCACCAGCGCCGGCAAGGTGGAGTTGTTCACCAGAATCACATCGTAATAATCCCCTCCTGCATTGGTTAAAAACAGTTTATTGTCAAGTTCTGTCCATGGAATATATTCTCCCTCAATCTCCACATTGGGAGCGATATCGGAAAACTTTGCAAATGTTTCTTCCAGATTGGCAAATTCATGCACCTCAAACTCCGTGGAACTGATCATCTTGATCTTTACCTTTTCCGCAGGCGCCTCTGATGACTTTTCCTGCTGCCCGTTCTGAGTTTGGGCCGGCTGCTGGGTCTGCTGCTGTGAAGATGCGGCCGGCGTCTGTGATTTACCGCAGCCAGCGGTTACGGATATCATTAAGGCAGATGATAGAATCAGCGGTACTACATACTTTTTACATTTCATACGACTCCCTCCCGTCATATTGACTATTTTACGGTTTCATTTTTTATATTTTTAGTATAAATTACACAGTCATCCATGTACATTCCACATTTAAAAGATTAGGTGTACTATTTTACACAGATAGGTAAGGGGGAAACTTGAATTTGGTTGAAGAAGGTACGCTGGAAAGGGGAGGCGAGGCGGGGGATGTGCCGAGGGCTGGGAACCGGAGCGGCGGAGGGGAGCAAACCAAGGATTCCGGCTGCTGGATTCGGAGTTAAGATTTTCTAAGGCCCTGGAATTTTGCTAAAAACGCAGATCAAAATAAAACAACTCGCGATAAA
>JAGZXV010000148.1 GCA_018378255.1 Clostridiaceae bacterium
TGAGGAACTCCTCCCTCTTAAGGATGCCAAAATATTTTTATCGCCCAAAAATACAGTTAAAAGACAGGTGGAAGATTCCATTCTCAAATCCTACCCTCTTGACACCGGCAGCATATACGAAATCAGCAATACAAACACACTGCTGAATGTAATTGAAAGCGGTATGGGAGCAGCGTTTATTCCTGCCGGTTTCCGGAGGTCCAACACAGGAAATTATTACTTCCCACTGTCAACCTCTCCTCACTGGTATCTCGCCGCCGCATATCCCAACAACTATAGGCTATCGGATGCTGAGCAAACCATTATCGGACTTGTCCAGAAATATTATTCCTGTCATGATGAGTACACAAATTGAGAATATTTTACAATACCATACACCAAAGTGGAATCGTAACCAGTGACAATACAGTGGACACCACCACACATTTCGTTGCAAACTTATAATCCCCGTCATATTTGGCCGCCAGAATAGCAGTGCTGCTGCCCGCAGGCATTCCCGCTAACAGGACAGATACCCCCGTAATCAGCCCGTCCACATGGAACAGCCTGCACCCGATCAGCGCGATCAGCGGTATGATCACAAGGCGGATTCCCGTATAGGCCAGCACAGTTCTGCTCATTATGCTCTTCACATCCACTTCGGCCAGTATCGTGCCGATCAGTATCATGGAAAGGGGGGTGGTACAGTTTCCCACAGACCGGATCGTACTTCCCAAAAATTCAGGAAGAGGCAGCTGTGTGATCAAAAGAATCAGCCCAACATAAACCGCCACAATACACGGGTGGGTTGCCACCTTTTTAACCAGCGCTTTTTTGCTGCTGCTCTCAGTAAAATAAGAGAGCCCGGCAGACCACATCACAATTCTCTGGGGAATCAGATATACCGATGCGAACATCAGCCCTTCCGCTCCAAACACGCCTTCCGCAATGGGGTTGCCCATGAATCCGGCATTGGATACGACGGTGGCATATTGAAGCACCTTTTTCATCTTGCCATGATATCCGTTATACAGGGTATTTGCCATGATCATGCACACTACCTGAATCCCGCAGGCCACCATTATGATCACCATAAACCGTTTCAATATGTCCAGGCTGAACTCCATCCTGAACGAGTTTATAATATTACATGGGAGTACTACCCCTAAAACCAGATCCGTCAGGATATTCTTTCCTTGTTCCGGTAAGGTCCCCCGCTTTCTCAGCACCACACCTATGGCCACAAGCAAAAACATCTTTCCCTGCAGATTCAGCAAACTTCCCATATCCATAGCTCAATTCCTCCACCCTATCTTTTGCACACGCTAATTTTATATTATATACATTCAAAAAACAGAAGTAAATCATTTTTTCCATTTCTCTCCGGAATATCTCCCCGGAATCCCATGGCAGAGCCGCCGTTCACGTTCCGGCATTTGAACTTTTCTGCAGAGAAATGGCGGGGCATGTAGAAAAGCCTGCTAAATAATTTTAACACAGACTTTAGGGGGACACGCTCCGCCAGAGGAAAAGTAATTGCCTATCCAATTATATTTTAGTATAATCATTGAATAGCTGTTATCATCAATTATGCACCGTATGACAGGAGACGCCATGAATGTCCAGCAATTGGAATACATTATAGAGATCGCCAAAGAAAAAAATATCACACGTGCCGCTAAAAATCTTTTTATTACCCAGTCAAACCTGAGCCAATACCTGGCTAAACTGGAGAATGAACTGGATGTGCCGCTCTTTATCCGCCGCAGGAATGAACTGGTGCTCACCGATGCAGGCAGAGAATACGTGGACGCTGCCAAAAAAGTGATCGGAATCAAGGAAAACCTCTATTCCAGGATTGCGGAAGTTTCTAAAAACAGACACATTGCCCTGGGCGTTTCCTCCCAGTGGGGGATGAACCTCTTATCCGATGTGCTGCCCCGGTTCCGCACCTTAATGCCCGGTATCCTTCTTGATATCTCCGAAGGCTCCACCGAAAAACTGATCCCCAGGCTCAATGAAGGCCTGCTGGATTTCGCCCTGATCTCCACCCATAAGTTCAGCGATCCGCTGAATCATCTGGAGATTCTGAAAGAAGAAGCCGTATATCTGGCAGTCCCTGCCTCCTGTGCCGCATCCAACGGCATATCCAAAGGTATGTCCGGGGAAGACGCCCTTTCAAAGCTCAGCGGCTGCGGCTTGATCCTGTCCCAGAAAAGAACCGCCCTCAGGGAAATTTCAGATGAAATCTGTTCCGAGTGCCAATTCACCGCTGATACCGTATGTGAAATCAACAGCATGCCCGTAACCGTAAAACTGGTGGCTAACGGAATGGGAATCGGTTTTGTACCCCAATCCTGCGTTAACCACGAACTGCCGGTCGTCTACCTGCCTCTGTCCTCCAATGCCCGCCGTTACCAAGCGATCATCTACCGGAACCAGATGATCCTTCATTCCGCAGAACAGACCATTCTGAAGTTGATTCACGACAATTCACAGAATAATTACGATATGTAATGAATGGTTCATTCTTATTATATTAAACAGGACGGAATTTTACCAATTCATTCTAATAATGCCGCAATCAGTATTATTAATACCACACCGCTGTTCAGCCTATAAGAACAGCGGCAATATCAAAACATCTCAGTATTTTAATCTCCCAATTTCATTTCTTATACCAGTTTTTGAATCAGGACGCACAATGCCGGAATGGTCACCATGGAAAGCAGGGTGCTGAGCACCGTACATTTGGATGCAAAATCAGCATCCCCATCGTATTTGGATGCCAGCAGTGTCGTTGTCGCTCCCGCCGGCATTCCGGCCAAAACCACTGAAATCCCCAAAATCAGAGCATCCACATGAAGAAGCAGTCCTCCTGCCAGCACCAGGCCGGGAACCAGAAACAGGCGTACAAAACAGTAATAGGCATTATCCCGGCTGAAAAGGGTTTTTAAATCCGACTCCGCCACCACCGCACCAATCGTTATCATGGACAGCACCGTTGTGCATCCGCCCACACTTCTCAGGGATTTTTCCAAGATAACCGGAAGGGTGATCTGTGACAGCATCAGCAAAAAACCGGCCTCTACCGCTATGATACACGGATGGGACGCCAGATTCCTTATCACGGTCTTTTTATCCGCCGACGTAAAACAGGCCAGGCCGGCGGACCACAGAAAAAGCCGGGCCGGAATCAGATAGACCGACGCATATAAAAGCCCCTCAGAACCGTAGATTCCCTCAACCACCGGGTTTCCCAGATACCCCGCATTGGAACAGATCGTTCCATATTCCATCACTTTCTTTCGTTTCCCCTTCACATGGGGATACAGCACTTTGCTGAGTCCCAGCTGCATCATTTGGATCACAAAAGCCAGCACAAAAATCTTCCCTGTAGAGATGAGCAGCTCAAAAGACATCTCCACGTAAAATGAAATGATAATATTACAGGGCAGAATCACATTAATTATCAGATCCGTCATGCTCTTTTTGCCTTCCGGCGTCAGAATATTGAGCCTGGTCACAGCAAACCCCAAACCCATAAACAAAAACAGCATACACTGCAGATTCAGCAGATTGGTGAAGTCAATCATATGTTTACTCCTTTTGACAGTGGTAAAGAGAAAGGGCGAAGTATGTACTAAGCAGGGCATGTTTGAAAAATTCGTTCTGAACAGTTACGATTTTTTTAATCAGCAGGCAGCCTTTTTTATAAATACCGGCTTATTAACCGGCCATGAAGGCTGCTGGCCTGACAAAACAAGGTCGATTTGAGAAGCTGCCTGAGTCGCCATCAGCATCATGCACTCCTCCGTGTTGGATGCCATATGAGGGGTCACACTGACATCTTCAAAGGATAGTAAGGGATTATCCATGGAAGGCGGTTCCTGGTTGAACACATCGGTAAATACCCCTGCAATCTGTTTTTCTTCCATGGCCCGGATCATCTCAGGCTCATTCACCACTTCGCCGCGGGCACAGTTAATAAAGCAGGCGGTCGGTTTCATCATAGCGAATTCATTTGCTCCGATAAATCCGCGGTTATCTTTTGTGAGAGGCATATGCAGAGTGACGAAATCAGCAGTTTTAAATGCCGTTTCCCAGTCCACCAGCTTCACATAATCAGGAACGCTCTCCTGCTTCGCGTATGGATCATAGGCAATGATATTCATTTCAAGCCCCAGATAAGCTTTCTTAGCCAGCGCCCTGCCGATCCGTCCAAATCCGATCACTGCCAGTGTCTTTCCGATTAAATCCACGCCTTTGTGATCATTTTTATAGAAGAAATTATCCTCTTTCAGCGCCTTATTGAGGAGAAATGTCCTCTTGGCCGCCGCCAGAATCGCTCCCAAGGTAAACTCCGCCACCGAATTCGTCGTGGAATCCGGCGCATTGGTCACCCATATGCCAAGTTCGTCGGCCGCATCTAAATCCACGTTATTGTATCCTGCCCCATGTCTGGCAACAATTTTAAGCTTTTTTCCGGCTCTCAGCACCGCTTTAGTCACCGGAGCCGTCCTCAAAAGAATCGCGTCACAGTCTGCCACATCGCGGATCAGATCTTCTTCCGCCGCCCCTGATCCCATCTTTATCTCATACCCCCGCTCCAGAAGGAAATCTTTTCCTTCTTTTGCAATGTCCTGGGGAATTAACACTTTATAAGCCATATTCTCTCACCTGTCCTATTTATTTTACAGCATCTGGGTTGTCACGGATGCCTTTGCTTTTTTCTCTTTTCCGATCTGTACAGAATACACAAAGCCGATGCATACAATACCGATTGCGTCGGTCATCGTACCCGGAACCATCATGAATATGCTGCCGGCCAGCACGATGATCGTCTGAAGCCAGTTTAAATTACCCTTAAAGTATCTCTGTACCGCGGTTGCCAGCCCATAAGAACCGATCAGCGCCGTAGCGATGGCTAAAATGATCTCAACAGTAGTTCCCTGACCGATCAGCGCCGGATTGATGCAGAACATAAACGGCATCAAAAATCCGGCCAGGCTGAGCCTCCACGCCACTAACCCAGTCTTCATGGAATCCGCATTTGCGATACCTGCCGCCGTATAGGCCGCCACCGCAACAGGAGGAGTTACATTTGCCATGATACCGAAGTAGAATACGAAGAAATGAGCCGCTATTTTAACAACACCCAATTCCTCCAGCGCCGGTACAATCAAGGTTGCCAGGAGTACATATGCCGCCGAAGTGGGCATGCCCATTCCCAGAATAACCGATGTCAGCATGGTTAAAAAGAGAAGCAGGAACACATGTCCGCCCGATAATGCGATCAGCAGTGAAGAAAGCTTGTAGCCGATTCCCGTCAGCATCAGAATCCCCACGATAATGCCCGCAGTACCTGTAGTCAGGGCCACACTCACCATACCTTTGGAAGATCCTGCGATTAACTTCACCACATCCCAGAACTTTCTCCTCTTTCCCGGATATAAAAGCATGATCAGCACCAGAAATATAATGGAGAAAAATGCTGATTTCTGTGCAGAGTAGCGGACCCCTACCAAAAGGAAAACCAGCAGCACCAAGGGAAGCAGGAGAAACCATCCGTTTTTCAGCTCTTCTTTGAAATCAGGCAGTTCTTCCTTTGACTGGCCCCGCAGATCATTCTTCAGCGCCTCCAAATCGATCATCATAAACAAGGCTATGTAGAACAGAATCGCCGGTATGACTGCCGCTACCAGCACCTGCTGGTAAGAACCGATGTAATCAGCCATGATAAAAGCCGCCGCTCCCATCACAGGGGGCATCAGCTGGCCGCCGCTGGAAGCCGCCGTCTCCACGGCGCCGGCAAACTCCGGCTTAAAACCGCTCTTTTTCATCAGCGGAATGGTAAATGATCCGGTCCCCACCACATTAGCCACCGCGCTGCCTGAAATCGTTCCGAATAAACTGCTGGCTACAACGGCCACTTTAGCCGGTCCGCCTCTGAAACCGCCCAAAAGAGACTGGGTCAGGCGGATGAATACATCACCTGCTCCCGATGCTTCCAGCACGCCTGCAAAAATTACGAATACGGAAACATAGATAGAGGAAACTCCCAGAGGAGTTCCGAAGATGCCGTTGGTCCCTTTGAACAGCAGTTCCGTAATACGGCTCCAGCTATAACCTCTGTGGGCGATTCCCTGAGGAAGCTTAGGTCCTAAAAGTGCATACAGAATACAGAGGACCGCGATAATCGGCATGGCCGCTCCCACCACTTTCCAGGTGAAATACAGGAGCATGATGACTAACAGGGTTCCCAGCACCATGTCGATATTCGACATTGTACCGCTTTGTTTCCACATATCATTGGCAATGGAGTAAGAATAGATCCCGATTGCCGCCAGGATTCCGATCAAAATAACCTGGTATATCATTTTTCCCGTATTATTCCTGCATTTAAACAGGTCATAGCACAGGGGAACCAGCATCATGCTCATCACAAGATGGATGATCCTGTGCTGATAAGAAGGCAAAGCCCCGAAAAATGATGTATAAATATGAAATAATGCTAACGTAAGCCCGATAACAAGGACCGCCGCCTTTTGGATTTTCACCTTGATATCTTCTTTTCCGGCTTCATTTCCCATAATCTTTTCTCCTTTAACTTTCTCAGTTCCAAACGCGTTCTTGCATAAACCGCCGTTTCTTTACTTCATAGCGCCGGCTTCTTTTAAATATTTCACTGCTCCGGGATGCATCTCCAAAAGTCCGTCCAGGCCTCTTGTTGCATTTTCCACAGACCATTCATTGCACTGAGGGTATGCGGCCACCAGCACATCATTGTTTTCAAATAACGCTTTAGCCATCTGATAGACCTCTTCTTCCGGAACATCTTTGTTGGCTACCATAACGCTTACGCTGCCGAACGTGTTCTCCACCGGTTGATCCTGTCCGTTATATACATTGGCTTCAATTTTTGCAGGAATGTAATATGGGCACTCTGCCATGATCTTGTCAAACTGTTCCTGATCCAGATCCAACAGCGTCAATTCTTTAGAAGCTGCCGCCGTAGCTACCGGTGATGCGGGAAGAGTGCTCATGATGCAGACCGCATCCACATTGCCGTCTGTCAGCGCTTCCGCTCCGTCTCCATGGGCCAGGTATTCCGGCGTCCAGTCCTTATTGATCTCATATCCATATGCATCCATGACAGTCTTCATCGCATCTCCTGCCACGCTGCCTGCCGGTCCCACAGCGATCTTTTTGCCCTTTAAATCTGCATAGCTCTTAATATCCCCGTCTTTTAAGGTGTATACCTGCAGCGTTGTCAGATGGCCGCCCATAACTCCCAGGATATCTTCCTTCGCCACCTGTTTTCCTTCAAAACTTCCTTTTCCGTCCAGAGCCAGGGCCAGTACATCAGATGCAGTCATGGCTAATTCCACATTCCCATTCGCCGCCAACAAGATATTCTCGGAAGATCCTCCTGTTATTTCGATGTTAGCCGAAACTCCCGGCACATTCTTATTGATGA
Source organism: Clostridiaceae bacterium (assembly GCA_018378255.1). Taxonomy (GTDB): domain Bacteria; phylum Bacillota; class Clostridia; order Lachnospirales; family Lachnospiraceae; genus CHH4-2. The sequence goes on from JAGZXV010000148.1 coordinate 7,460, forward strand.
TATCTGACATGGCTGTTCCTATGATGGAGAAAGCGCCGCCTGAACTGGAAGTGGCTATGGATATGTATTTTGTTTCTCCTGATTCTTCTTTCTTCGCTTCGCCGGATGCCGCCTGGCTGCCTGCCGGAACTGACCCGGAATTTCCGCATCCTGCCACTGAAACTGCTGCTAAACATGCCGCCGCCATAAAACCTACCATTCTTTTAACACTTTTTCTCATCTTGTTTCCCTCCGCTTTTTATTAATTGGTTGTTTTATATAGTTTCTTTGTTAAATAAATCTTTTTATTTATAACTATTATTAATGTTATTATTTTAATAACTGTTATAACACTAGTGAGTATTTTTTATTGCCGTTTCGGAACCGTGAATCATTTCTGTTCCTCTGCGGCAATAATTGTGACTAAAGAATCATTGACATGCTGTCTCATGGCCCGTTCTGCTGTATCCGGATCCCCTTTGGCGATCTCATCTACCAGATAGCGGTGCCAGTATCTGGGATACGCAGTTTTCGGTGCGTTCGTCCCAATGGCCTTACATAAAACCCAGAATAAATTGATCTTTCGCAAGGTATCCACAAGCAAATGGTTATTGGTAAAGTCGGTTAACTTGGTGTGAAACAGCACGTGTGAATTACGGCTGTCAATGGCCGTGTCCTCTTTATAAGGAACCGTGTCCAGCTCTGTCGCGATCTCCATCAGGATCATCTTCTGTTCCGGTGTCATGGACTGGGACAAAATCCGCGCCGACTGGCACTCAATGGCCTCTCTCAACTGATAACTCTGTTTAATCTTCTCCAATGTGGGAATGGTAACGAACGATCCCCACTGTGGCTTGGATTCTACCAGACGGTCCTCTTCAAGGCGCTTCAAAGCTTCGATAACCGGTATGACGCTGACGCCGGTGGCCTCCGCCATCTTTCGTCTGGATAATTTCATCCCCGGCGGGAATTCCCCGTCTAAAATCTTCTGAGAGATAATACGGTAAGCCACGTCTGATGCGGTCTGAAAGTTTTCTTCTGCCATCTTCATCTCTCCTTTTTTCTTGATCTGGTTACATTGTATAACTGTTATAACACTTTGTCAATCCTATCTTGCGCCAGTTTCGCTTTTTGAGCAGTTTTCACATCTTTGCAGTTAGTTTCTTATACATTTTTACTAAGACCGGACTGAAAAACAGCCAGGGGATATCCTCAACGAACTGTTAGAATATCTCCTGGCATAAAACACTCTTTTATTGACTTTTACCACCATTTAATTTTATCGGTTATATAATTACGGTATCCAATGAATTGAGGATCCGTAATATTTCTGGGATGCGGCATATCAAGTTTCACTTCTTCCTTAATTGTCGTTGGTTTATTAGAAAGAATGATCACCCGGTCTGCCAGATATACCGCCTCTTCGATGTTGTGGGTGATAAAAATAACCGTACTGCTTAACTCCTTCCACAAACGGATGACTTCATCTTCCAGGTAAAATCTCACCTTAACATCCATCTGCCCATACGGTTCGTCCATCAGAAGCAGGTCCGGCTCCATCACAAATGATCTGCCGATTATAATCCTCTGAACAGCGCTGACAGACATTTCACCCGGATAAGATTTTCTAAACTGCTGCAGTCCCATAAGATCTAATATCTTATTTACCCTTTGATTGATTTCTTTTTTGGGAAGGCGTTTGATTTTTAAACCGAAAGACAAATTATCTTCTACCGTCATCCACGGAAATGCAGAGGGTTCCTGGAATACAAAAGAAATGCTGTGTTTCTTCGGATCTGCACTCTCCCCATCTATATACAAATCTCCGGAAGTCGGCTCATAAATCCTGGTCAGCAGATTTAAAAATGTTGTTTTCCCGCACCCTGTCGGCCCCACCACACAAACAAACTCGCCTTTTTTAATTTGGAAGGATATATCGTCAAGTACCAGTAAATCCCCAAACTTCTTGGTAAGATTCCGTACATCTACTTTTACTAAAGTATCATCTCCCATCGCCAGTCCCCCAGTCCTGCACCTTTTATGATGATTTGTAATCCGAAAAGTTAATTGCTACGCGGAACGTATCAGGTCTGACCGCCGCTTCATATGCCTCCTGAGCATGGTTCAGGTCATATATGCCGGATAATAAATCCTTCTCCGGCTTCAGCCTCCCCATCTCAAGAAGCCTGGCCGCACGGTAAAATGCCCGTTTCTCTCCCGCCATGCTCCCTGCGATTTTGATACAGGAATCCTGAATGCGGTTCAGGTCAATGGGAACCGGCTTGTCCGGAAATACTTTACCGTACATCAGAAATGTGCCGCTGTGAGCGCATGCATCCAGGCTCTGCGAAACTGCGGAAGGGACTGCCACAGTGTTGATTACCACATCAAATTTATGGCTGTCCGTCACTTCCAGTATTTTATCATGGAAGTCCGGGGCAGAAGGATCCAGGACAACATCGCATACCCCCGAGGTCAAAGCCATCTCCCGCCTTTTGGGATCCGGCTCAAATACGGCGACAAAGGCACCTTCCAGCTGCGCAATTCTGGCATTCATCAATCCCATCAGGCCTGCTCCCTGAACAGCGACCCGGCTGCCCAGCTGGACATCAAATTTATCATGGGCAGAGATTACACAGGCCAGCGGTTCGGTAAACATAATTCTTTCAAAAGGTATTTCTTCTGAAAACAAATAAACATTTTTAGCGTCTGCTAACACGTACTGTGCTAAACCATTGCGGCCTTCTGCATAGTGGTTGTCTCTTTTATGAATACACCCGGAATCTTTTCCCGCCCTGCAGGCTTCGCAGGTGCCGCAGGCATTGGTAATGGATGCCGCACACCGGGATCCAATGGGAAAATCCGCTGCGTCCACTGCGCTTCCAATGGTCTCAATGACTCCCGCAAATTCATGTCCTCCCACAAATGGAAGGGGAATTGGCATGACCTGCGAAAACACTCTCTGTTCCCAGGTGCAGAGCATGGACGTGACCACTTTAATCACCACTTCATTGGGCCCCGGAACAGGACGCTTTTGTGCGATTATTTCAACATGTTCAGGTTTACTGATACAGACCGCTTTCATAATTCCCGCTTCCATCAAGATTCCACCTCCCAAAATGCAGCTGCATGTCCCGCACTTTTTGTAACATCCCTCATCTTGCGGCGGACTTCATTTTTCATGGCTTCTGCCGCTGTTTTCAAATATTGGGTGTGATTATATTTTTCCGGATGTTCCGTAAATTCTTTACGCAGCGCCGCCGTAAATACCAGCATGTTGTCCACATCCATATTGGCCTTTACCACACCATAATAGCGGGTTTTTTCTATGGTTTCTTCCCGGCACATATCCAGATACTCTGCCTTACCGCCGTAACGGTTTACTTCATCGACTAAAAATTCCGGCAGGGAAGCCGCCCCGTGTAACACCAGTGGGAAATCACCAACTGCCTTTTTTATGGATTGAAGCTGGCCGAAATCAATTTCTAAGGGATGTCCGGCTTTTACTCCCCCATGGGCCGTACCAACAGCAACTGCAAGGGAATCACATCCGGTTCTTCTGATGAATTCGGCCGCCTTTTCCGGTTCTGTAAATACGCTGTTTTCGCTGAAAACCAGATCTTCAAAACCGGGTATGCTGCCGAGTTCCGCCTCAACACATGCGCCCCGGCTGTGGGCGTATTCTGTTATTTCTTTCGTTTTGTCAATATTTTCTTCAAACGGCAGATGAGAGCCGTCAAACATCACTGACAAAAACCCGTTATCGATTGCCCAGCGGCAGCTATCAACCGTGGAAATATGATCGTGGTTTAATATAACCGGCACCGGATATTGTCTGCATACTTCTTCAACATAAGTAATAAACTGCGGCATGGGAGAAAAATTTGGCCTGTTCGGAACTCCTATCTGAAGGATAACCGGGGAATTTTCTTCTTTTGCCGCATCCAGAACGGCATGCAGTGTCAGCACTTCGCAGAAATGGCATGCCGGAATGATATAATGATTATGTTCTGCATGCATATAAAGATCTTTTTGATTCTTAATTAATGGCATAATTTTTCTCCCTTTTAAATTGCGAGATCCGTGTTGCCTGATATCTCTGAACGGATCTCCATGAATCTATGTTCCGTGCGGTCACGGGGGCGCGGCAGGCTGATTTCATATATCTGTTTTACAGTTGCCGGAGCCTCGCTTAAAAGCACAATTTTATCCGCAAGATATACTGCCTCTTCAACATTGTTCGTTACAAATATCACCGTCCGTTTTTCCGCATCCCTAAGTTTATTGATCTCCTCTTCCATCGCGTAACGCGTCTGTGCGTCAAGCGCTCCAAAGGGTTCATCCATGATGAGTATCTTGGGATTGTTGGCATAAGCCCTTGCAATACCGACCCGCTGCTTCATCCCGCCGGAAAGCTGGCTGGGATAAGCATTTTCACAGCCTTCAAGCCCTACGAGGCTGATATAATGCATAGCCCTTTCTCTCATCTCTTCCTTAGAAAATCTGCCTGTGAATTTCATTCCAAACATAACGTTTTTCAGCACCGTTAAAAACGGCAGAAGACGCAGGTTCTGGAATACCATTGCAATATCAGGATTCAGCCCCTCAAATGGCCTGCCATTATAATATACCGTTCCTGAGGTCTTATCTTCCAGTCCGGCAATTATATTGAGCAGCACCGATTTACCGCAATGTCCCGGTCCCAGCACCACCAAAAACTCGCCTTCGGCGACTTCAAAGCTTACATCCTGCACCACTTTAACCACACTTTTATCGCTGTAAAAACATTTGGTAACGTGTTCAGCCACAAGCTGTTTTATCATCTCTCCCATGGAGTCAACATCCTTTCCGCTCGGATGAGCAAGAATGAAAGCGCCGCACCGGTTAACGCAATCAGGATAATACACACCAAAACCATGGCCATGTCCAATTCATTCCAGCCACGGGATACCAATGAACCGATTCCCTTCGTGGCCCCCATCATCTCCGCTGCCAGTATTATTTTCCAGCCATTGTCAATACTGCTGCGGATACCTGTAAATATAGACGGCAATGCAGTCGGAATAACGATGTTCCACAAGATCTCCCGCTGGTTCGCCCCAAAAATACGGCCCACATTTATGAGTTCAAAGTCTACCAGCTTTACGCCGCCGTAAGTATTCAATACCATCGGGAAAAAACATCCGATGAATACCAGCAGTATTTTCGGAAATTCGCCGATTCCAAACATCATGATAATCAGCGGAATCCAGGCAATCGGCGGAATCGGTCTCAGAAGATGAAAAACACTGCCAAACAGGGCGTCACAGGTTTCATTCCATCCGATCAGAATCCCGAACGCGATACCGATTACCCATGCACACATGGCGCCGGTGAGAACTCTCAACAGGCTTGTACCGATATGTCCTATTATATTTACTCCCTTAACCGGCACAGTCAGCAATTTTACAAAACGGTTCCAGATTTCAGAAGGCAGCGGCATAATTTCAGGATTTGCCTGAACCATCTGAAAATAAACGGCCGCCAGAAGGGACAGGGAAATAACAGGCAGAATATACAGCAGGACTTTATATGCTCTTGACTCACGTTGATATAAATAGAACACAGCTCCACTACCTCCCTTTTTTCCATCGTAATATGCGCTTTTCCAACCTGTTAAGTACCAGCATCAAAAGAGCTCCGATCGCTCCGATAACAGCCATGGCAAGCACAACAATATCCGGCCGAGCCAGCTTTCTTCCGGCGCTCAGCATATTACCTAATCCGGCATTGGAGGCCAGCATTTCCGCTGCTACCAGAGTGGACCAGGCCCCGCCGAGGGATATTTTAGCACCGGTAAACACCATCGGCATTGCAGACGGTATACCGACTTTCCAAAACGTTTCAAAATTACCTGCCCCAAATGTCTTTGCCACATTAATAAATGTCTTATTGGTCAGTTTGATTCCGGTATAAGAGTTGAGCACACATGGGACGAACGTGGCCAGGAAAATGATGAATGCTCTGGCTTTAATGTTTACGCCCAGAAGCACCACTATCACCGGTATCCAGGCGATGGGAGGAATCGGACGGATGAGCTCAAAAACCGGCGCTGCAAATCTGTCGATCGATTTAAACCATCCCATGCACAAACCCAGAGGTATTCCGATTCCGGCAGCCAGGAAAAAACCAAGCAGGGATACCTTGGCGCTTGCCAGTATATTATCCAGCATAACATTGCCGTCCGGCGCTTTATGGCTGAGCTTATAGAAAAAAGTATCCAGCGTTTTTATGGGTGATGGCAGATACTTTGAAATCACAAACCCAGAGGTTGAAACCACCTGCCAAAGGATCAGAAATATGGCTATACCAGTCAGGGACAGCAATACCTTTTGTCTTTTTCTTTTCCGCAGGCCTTTTCTATAGAGAACTATGCCTGCTAAATCTTCATCAGAAACAGCGGTTTGAAAAGCGTTCATTTTTCACCTCATCAGTACAATTTCATATCGCTATCTTTCGTTATATATTTCTGTGATCATATTAAAGTTAAAATGCTCAGGTTTGAGAAACTTCTCGGCCGTGCCCTTCTCATAAACATCCACACCTTCATAAAAACGTGCCACATCCGCCAATTTTTGCTGCATCACATTGATATTATTATCTTGGGAGGACGGAACCAGTAAATCTTTTATATTCTCTTCCAGCGTATAATAATGTTCATTATTAAGCACATTTTCCGCTTTTTCATCCGTATACTCTACGCCTATGTAATTGTAGTAGTCCTCCATATACGTTTTCGCTTCTTCTTTATTATCCCGGATCCATTCCAGGTTCTGATAATAGAGCTTTATTGTTTTTTTCATGGCATCATATTTCTTTGGGTCACTTATACTTTTAGCATTTCCTATTAAATTCCCCATCAATCCAAGATCCATGTCATTGCCGCAAATGACCTTTGTAAGTTTCTGCACATCCTGATTGTATGTCATCGCCCCATATACGGCTGCCACATCGCCCTGTCCCCCAAAATAGGACGTAATACAGGTAGACGGATCCATCCACAGCACATTCACATCTTCAATCTTCAGCCCGAATCCTTCCAGGGTCTTTGCAAGACAGTAATGTTTGACATCGCCATAACCGCTTAGAATCTCCGCATTCTTCCAGCTTTCTGCATCCCCATAGACGGTTTCGGAAATCGTATTATTTCCCTGGCCCGCCTTTACGATCGCGCTGTCAGAAGCAGCGTAAAAATTCTGTGTGGCACTGTCGGTCAGGCACGCCCCCAAAACAACCGCATCATGCCCAACCGTACCGGATAATACACCGCCGATTCCCGTCACCCCAATATCCCAGGATTCATAAGCTTCCATCTGTACGGCCCCACCGTCAAACCCCAGATATTCAAACTTAATATTGTTTTCTTCACAGGCCTTTTCCATAGC
>JAGZXV010000149.1 GCA_018378255.1 Clostridiaceae bacterium
TAGCTTAATCTTCCATCATCTAAAACCAAATCGTGTTAAATTTTCAAGGTACAAACTACAATCAGGCAATTAAATATATGTCTTTTGACACCCTAATCTGTGTAATAAAGAAATGCGCTCTTAAAACAAAAACGCCGGGGCATTCAGCCCCTGTTGAATTACAAGGGACCGAATGACTCGGCGGTACCACCCAAATTAGTCCTGCCCTTGCGGGCGGTGAACTCTCTTTTTTCTGTTAACGCCAGATATACGCCGTATTTTCATACGGGACTCCGAGGCAGGTTGGGCAGCCATGGACACGGAGACCTTCCACCATGTGATCCCCTCTCTGTGGTGTGTAACCGCTTAATAACCCTCTTCACCGTCTTTAGCTTCAATTTGCTGTATTCTTGATTCTACGTCATTTTCCATCAGTTGTCAAGTATCCGATACGCCGGAATACTTGGTTTTTTTATGTGTTTTCGTATGTGTTTTTCCGCAGATGCTCTTTTCTTCGGCTAAAGTATTACGTTCCGTTTTTGTGTACCGGAACATGAGCCCGGCCGTCACCAGCAGGCACAGTAACTCAGAAACTGTGGATGCCCACCAGATTCCTTCGCCTCCGGCAATTCCCACACACAGCTTCAGCGCGATAACCAGCATTACAAACCCACGGCCTAAAGAGATGGCCAGCGAGGATTTGGGCCGTTCAATAGCCGTGAAGAAGCCGCCGGACACCACATTAAAGCCCATAATGAGAAATGAAATGCTGAAAATCCTGAATACATGGGAGGAATAAGCCCTCAGTTCACCGAGTTGCGGTGATACGAACACGCCTACCAGCAGATCAGCGCCGAACCAGGCGGAAACGAAAGCCACACCAGCCAGACCGATTGTGGCGGTGAGGGCGTATTGGAACAGAGTTTTGTATTTCTCCCTCTCCCCTTTTCCGTAATAGTAACTGATTAACGGCTGGGTGCCCTGGGCGATTCCGGCCATGGACATGACGACAATGGTGCTCACATAGGCGATGATCGTATAGCTGACAATCCCGTCCTCCCCTATATTGGTCAGAATTGCATGGTTAAAGAGAAATACCGTAATTCCGGCCGAAAATTCCGTCAGGCCGGACGCCAGACCGATCTTGATCCCCCGAACCAGCTCTTTTGCACTCCATACCACTTTTACAAATTTAATAGTAGCCTTGGGGCTTAGGAAATGGGTCAGATACATGACTACCAGCACGGTCTGGGAAATGCCCGTGGCAACTCCGGCCCCCGCAACGCCCCAATGAAATACCATAACAAACAGATAGTCCAGAATACAGTTGAGTACCGCCCCTGTGGTAGCCGCAATGGTGGCAAACCGGGGATATCCGTCTGTCTTTACAAGGATTTCAAAGGAATAAGAAATGATAAAGGACCAGGTAAACGGCACCACCGACAGCAAATAGGATTTTACATAGTCCATGGTAACTTCCGTTGCGCCTAAGAAAACAGCGATATCGTTCAGACGCCAGATCACCACCCCCATAATCAGAAAAGATAACACCGACAACACGATCATGTTCTGGGTATAAACCTGGTTTGCATCCTCATGATTCCCCTGTCCCAGGTAGATTGCCACAATCGTGGAAGCTCCTACCGCAAACAGAATGGATACCGAGAACAGGAAGTTAACAAAGGGCGAAGCAATATTTACTGCGGACAAGGCCACCTCTGATACCCCTCTCGCCACAAACATCCCGTCCACCATGGTATAGAGGGCGAAAATCCATTGCGCGATGACCGACGGCCAGATAAACCGCCAGAAGTTTTTTTTCAGTGACATTCCATCATAATTCATGATAATTAATAATTCCTCCAATTCTTTTCCTGCTGCTTGAACATTCGCATTTTGCATGGACCGGCCGGTATTTTGCGTTTTATATGGAAAGTACGGTGTTTTCCATGAAAAATGCGGAAATTCAATATTTGCTTTGTTGTACTTTGAGTATAAACCTTGGTATAATACCAAAGTAAAGAGGTTTTGCAAAAGTTTTTGAGAATTATTTTTAAAATAGGGGGAAAACGGGCAATGATGCCGGTATTTTACGGATATTGAACCGTTTGGAAGGGAGTTTTTGATATTATGTCAACTTATTATAAAATCGGGGAATTGGCAAAACTTTATGGGATCAGTACGGATGTGCTGCGGTATTATGAAGACCTGGGAATTTTAGTGCCCCGCCGGGCACCCAACGGCTACCGGGTCTACCGGACCGAGGATTTGTGGTGTCTGAATGTGATCCGGGACCTGCGGGGGCTGGGATTTTCCATGGAACAGATCCGGACTTACTTAAAGGAACGGAGCATTTCTTCCAGCCTGACCCTATTAGACCAGGAACTGACGGCAATTGACGAAAAGTTAGAACAGCTGACCGGACTCAGGGCCAATATCCTGTCACGGAAGCAGACCATTTCCAGAGCTCAGGAACTGCCCCTCGGGGTTGTGACAAAAAAAGAACTCCCCGCCCGTCCCTGTCACAGAATTATGCAGGGGTATAAAACAGACGAGGAGATGGATATCCTGATCAAACAGCTGGTTAATTTTGACCGTGAAAAGTTATATATAATAGGAAACAACCAGATGGGATCTTTCCTGAATCTGCCCTCCGCCCAGGCAGGAAACTGCCGGGAATATGACGCAGTTTTTATTCTGCATCCAAAGGGGGAACATGAAATCGAGGGCGGAACCTTCCTTTCGGTCTGCTACAGGGGCGACTGCAGCCAGAATGACGTCTATATTCCGCAGCTTTTTGAACACGCCCGGAACCATGGACTGACCGCCTGCGGGCCCTTATTGGAACTCTTGTGGATCGATATCCATACTTCCAGATATCCGGACGAACAGTTGACGGAGCTGCAGCTTCAGGTGGAACCGGAACCTGATCCTTTATAAAGCTCCACAAAATCTTCAATCAGCAAAAGTCCAACCGGTCCCAGGATAAATCCCAACACGCCGAACAATTTCAGCCCCACATACATGGACACCAGGGTTTCCAGCGCGGAAAGCCCAACTTTACTGCCCATCATCCTGGCCTCCATAACCTCCCTTAAAAAGTAGCAGATCAGGTAGACTGCCATGAGAGCCAGGGCGGTCCCTACCTGGCCGCCAAAGAGGGAAATGATCACCCAGGGAATAAAAACTGTTCCTGTGCCGAATATGGGAAGGGCGTCTAAAATTCCAATTCCGATTCCGGCCAGAATATAATATGGATTTTTCATAAGAAAAAGCCCGGTAATACAAACAGCTGTTGTCAGAATCATGATCAGGCCCTGGGTTTTCAAATAGGCGTTACCCATCATTTTCAGACGCTGGCTGATTAGAGCGAACTCCTCATGAAAAATGGAGTTATCCCGGCGGTATTTCAGTTCTTCCATTTCCTGCAGGGAAAGCATGATGGAAACCAGGCCGACGACCCAGATCACCGTTACCTGGATCATGCCTTTGAATATGGTCATGGAATTTGACATCAGATAGGGCATGGCCCCATTTTTTACGGAATTGCCCAAGCCTCTTAACATGTCTCTCACAATGATTACCAGGCATCCCGGCTTTAGCGACAGAGCGGTCTCAAAGATGCGGCATTTTCCTGTCAGCCACAGATCCAGCTGGCTGATCCATATCGGAATCTGGTCCACCAGCATACGGCCTTCTATATACAGGCGCTGAGCTCCGGCATAAACCCAGATGCCGAGAACGGACAGGAGAACCAGCAGTTCCAGCGCTCCCACAATTCCTACGGGCAGGTGCAGATTCCTTCTGCCAATTTGAACGCTCATTTTCCTGGAGATACAGGAAGCGGTCGGATACAGCCCAAGAGCGATCACATAGGAAATGAAAAAAGGAATTACGAGAGGCAGCAAGTATTTAAAACTTGCATAAACCACTCCCGTAACCCCTGTAATTAATAGTATCCTCTTCAGTTTCTCATTCGGTTTCACCATGGACTCACCTATTTCTGTTTTGTACTTCATTTGTACAAAATTTATTATGTGCTGTCCTGGTGATTTTATGTGAAATTTTTTTAATTTCTTTTTTCTTCCAGAAATGTTTATCTGAAAAACAAAAACCCCCGGCGCTTTTACCAAGCGCCCAGAGGTTCTATTATCAAAAATGGATGATCCGCTACGCGGCCAAAGCCCACTGTTCTTTCTCATGCCAGGGCATAAATTCATTAACCGCACAAACCTTATCAGCCAGTGTGACGATCCAGCCCAAAGAAGAAGTCGGCATGGGCCCCAATGGAAACATATGTGTTTCAATCGCCCGGGCTTCCCTGTCGTTCACCTTAAAATAAGCGCGGCTGTTCACTGCCGCCAGTTTCGGATGATAAAATGCATGCATCTGAGGGGTCTCATCAGTACGCCAGTCATATAAGAAAAAGTCATGAAGCAGGCCGATTCTGGCCGCCTTCACTTCATCGCTTCCCACTGCCTTTGCAATCTTCCACGAAATATATGCCACATGGATGCTGTGATGAAGCCTGGTGCTGGATTTATGCTGCACATAGGCACTCAGCTTCCTGAAATCTTCATTCTCCAATATATCTGTTACCGTCTGGTAAAACTCTCTGTTCACTTTTAATCACCTTTCCCAAAACAAACTGTCAACACGCCCTAATCAGCAGAATACTACGTTTTAATCTTTATGTCAACTAATTTTTAATCTTTATTATTCTTTATTTTTCACTTCATCAGTTCTGGTTTTGGAATCTGTCTTCGCAGCCTAAATCATCAGGCTGGCCCCCGGCCCCAGCGGAAGTCCCAATACCATCCACAGAATCAAAAGAACCGACCAGCCGATCATGAAGAAGATGCTGTATGGCAGCATGGTTGCAATCAGGGTTCCAATTCCCGATTCGGAATCGTATTTTTTAGCAAAAACAACTACCATGGCAAAGTATGACATCAATGGGGTAATCAGATTGGTGCAGGAATCACCGATACGGTATGCCACCTGCGTCAGCTCCGGAGAGTATCCCAAAAGCATGAACATGGGAACAAATACGGGAGCTAAAATGGTCCATTTTGCGGATGCAGAACCCATCAGCAGATTGATCGCACCTGAAAACAGGATAAAAATAACCATAAGTACCGGACCGCTCACCCCGGCTGTTCCCAGAAAGTCAGCGCCCTTTAACGCCAATATGGTTCCAAGTTTGGTGTAATTAAAATAGCTGATAAACTGAGCTGCAACGAAAGCCAGAGCAATATAGGCCCCCATAGAAGACATGTTGGTGCCTAACTGGGCACAGACATCTTTTTCACTCTTATAAGTTCCGGACACCCGTCCATACACGATGGAAGGAATAAAAAATAACAGAGCGATCAGCACGATCAGCCCGGACATAAAGGGTGAATCGTTCATCAGGCTGCCCGTTTCCGCATTGCGCAGAAATGAATCCTGAGGAAACGCTGCCGCTGCAATCAGAACCACAACAGCCAGAAGGGAAAGGTTCCCCCACTTTAGCGCCATCTTCTCTCTGTCGCTGAGGGCTGTGGCCTCTTTCACATCTTCTCCGGTATGCTGGTGGGCTTTCAGCCGCGGCTCCACTATCTTATCGGTTACAAATGTTCCCACTGCCACGATCACAAAGGTGGAAACAATCATAAAATACCAGTTGGATGTAGGCTGAACCACATAATCTGCCCTCACCATCCTGGCCGCTTCCGTACTGATCCCGGAAAGCATGGGATCTAACGTGCCCACCAGAAGATTGGCGGAAAATCCCCCCGACACTCCGGCAAATGCTGCCGCAAGACCGGCCATCGGATGCCTTCCATATGCCATAAATACAACAGCCCCAATGGGAATCAATACAACATAACCGATATCAGAAGCCACATTGGACATGACTCCGAGAAATACGAGCATTGGCGTTACGATCATAGCCGGAGTTACGGACACGGCTTTTTTCATTAAAGCGGACAGATATCCGCTTCCTTCCGCGCATCCAACCCCCAGCATCGTTACCAGAACAACTCCTAAAGGAGCAAAACCTGTAAAATTGCTGACCATATGAGTGAGCATATATGTCAGGCCTTCTCTGTTCATCAGGCTGACAACACCGACCGTCTGTTCTGTCAGTTCCAGGGTTTTGCTGTCGATCATCTCTCCCGTTGCCGACACCCCTAATAAAGAACAGAGACCGGAAATTAATACGATAGCCACGGCTAACATAGCAAACATCGTAATAGGGTGAGGAAGCCTGTTCCCCATAGTTTCCACACCGTTTAAAAAACGGCCGAAAAGCGATAGCTTTTCTTTTTTTGCTGCGTTTGGTTTCATGATACATACCTCCAAAAATTTTCGTGAACCGGCAGAGCGGATAGGCAGCCATTGTCTACTCGTTCCGTCTCCAAGCGCACCGCACGTCCTCACATTATATAGGATATGTATCAGCCTAGTCAACAAGATATCACTGGAATTTACCAAATACCGAATAATCCGGCTTCATTTGAAAGCTCATTTTCTTTCCTGTTGCCGGGTGGATAAATGACAGATAACAGGAGCTAAGAGCAATGCTCCCTCTCTTTCTGGCTTGGCCCGCAACAGGGCTGAATTCGGGATTATACTTATTATCTCCCCATATAGGGGTTCCATGTCCTGACATCTGAACCCGGATCTGATGGTGGCGTCCGGTCAGAAGTTCAATCTCCACCAAAGAAAGAACTTCTTCCCCATCCTGGATTGTCTGAATCACTTTATAGTTCAGTTTTGCCGGTTTTGCACCGTTTATCCCCTTATCCACAATTTTAGAAGTATTGTTTTTCCCGTCTTTCAACAGATAATCCACATAGTTACCCACATTATCCACAGGTTTTCCACAAATCACTGCCTGATATTTTTTTATCATTTCACCGGCAGCCACCTGTTTGCTCAGTACTGCAGCGGCTTTTTGCGTCTTTGCATAGACCATGACACCGCCCACAGGTTTGTCTAATCTGTGGATAACTCCCACATATGGTTCACATTTGGACGTGGATAACTTGTTAATATGTTTCTTAATCTCGCTGACCATATCGGGTTCAAAGCTGTGGGCGGACTGTGATTCTATGCCTACGGGCTTTTCCACCACTATAATCTGCTGGTCCTCAAAAAAAATATTCGGCATTTTATTTTCTCCTTGCATATTTTACTAAAAAGTTGTATAGTATAGTAAATGACAGCATGTAGTTTTGATAACTACATTACATATTATTAAATTCTATTGGAGGTGTTTTTATGAGTTTAAAAATTAAAGATCCCGGAAGTGCCATCACTCATTTTACCGGAATGGTTATGGCGGCCTGCGCGGCTGCGCCGCTGATTATGAAGGCATATCAGCCGGATGACCGAATCAGGATTATATCCATGATAATATTTATCAGCAGCATGGTTCTGCTCTACGCGGCCAGCACCATCTACCATACTCTCGACATCTCACCGTCAGTCAACAAAATCCTGAGAAAAATCGACCATATGATGATCTTCATCCTGATCGCAGGTACTTATACTCCCATCTGCGTTATCGTTTTGGGAGACAAAACCGGCTGGAATATGCTGGCTCTGGTCTGGGGAATTGCCATCGTGGGCATCATAGTCATGGCCTGCTGGATCACATGTCCCAAGTGGTTTTCTTCCGTTGTTTACATCGCTATGGGCTGGGTTTGTGTCCTGGCCTTTACAAAAATCATCAAAGCTCTTCCGCCCGCAGCGTTTGGATGGCTTTTGGCCGGGGGCATTATCTATACCATCGGCGGCATAATATATGCCCTGAAACTGCCAATCTTTAATACGAATCATAAAAATTTCGGATCCCATGAAATTTTCCATCTGTTCGTGATGGGGGGAAGTCTTTGTCATTATATCATGATGTATCGGTTTGTGGCATAATATTGGGGGGAAATAAGTTTTATTGGAAAAAACCTTCACGTTTGATGTTAAAAGTTGAACTCCACCTCGTTGCCAAAGTCTTTTCCCTAATCGGCCAGACACCAGCCATGAATCATCGGAATGCGCTGTAGTACGGGAGACTGGAGTACGTTTCGCGGTCCCAGCGATTTGTTCCAGCCGTCGGCAGCTCTTGGGCGGAAAAAAAGGAAAATAAAGGGGAAATCGCTGACCTCAAAGTCAGCGATTTAGAGGGCCTGAATTGAGAATTTCTTCAGAAATTCTCAATGAATGCTCTCGGTACCCTTTATTTTCCTTTTTTTCCGCTCTAGAGCCGCCCCGGCTGGAACCATGAGCTGGGACTGCGAAACGTACTCCAGTCTCCTGTGCTCCCGGCCCCATCCGCCAAATCCTGCCTGGCCCCGGACCGTCCCCGAAGGGCTGGAATCACCTGCAGCGGGAAGCCAAGACTTCCGCCCATCTCCCGTACTACAGCGCATTCCGATGATTCATAGCGTTTCTCCCGCCAATCCCCGCTATAGACTTTAAATAGTATAAAAAACTATGTAAGCGGCAACTGTGCCTTGCAATAGCACAATTACCGCCCAGGTTTTAATTAAAGTCCTGTATCTATCTAAAGCACCAGCTGGATGCGGATTGGCGCCCCGAAGAAATCCGACTATAATGTATAATATACGTAAACCCTTAAATGTGTGTATGTTCTCTATCATAATCCCCAGAACCGGGCAAATCATACATCCGGAAATAAAGTCTTTTCCGGTTTTGAATAAAAATAGCCCTGGATAATATCGCAGCCGATTCGTTTCATGTAAAGAACCTGTTCCTGGGTTTCCACGCCCTCACAAACGACACGTAAATTAAGTTTATGAGCGGCTTCTATGATCAGCTCTATCAGTATTTTGTCCTTTTCTGTTACTGATCCGCCTCTCTGGAAAATCTGATCCAGCTTCAGTTCATCGATTTCCAGTCTCTGTAAAACTCCCAGGGAAGAATATCCGGTTCCGAAATCATCGATGGAAATGCTGAATCCATACTCTTTCAGCTTTGCCGTACAGGATAAAAAAACATCCATATTCTGCATCGCAACATTTTCCGTAATTTCAACCGTGAGCAGGGAAGCCGGAATACCGTAGCTGTCCGCTATGTTCCTCAACTGGTTTGGGAACCCTTCATCATATAAGTGGAGGCGGGAAAAATTACAGGCTATGGGACAGATTTCAATTCCATGATCCATCCATTCCCTCATCTGCCGGCAGACACCCTCGAACATGGCCAGATCCACTTTTACAATGAAACCATTTTTTTCAAATAGGGGAATAAATTCTCCCGGCTGGATCATTCCGCGTTCCGGATGAAACCATCTGACTAACGCCTCCGCTCCTGCAAGCCTTCCGTCAGCCGCATAATACTGAGCCTGATAGTAGGGGACAAACTGGTGCTCCTGCAACGCTTTTTCCATCATGGCTTCCAGTTCCTTCTCTCTCATCATGCTGCTCATGAGATCGTCGTAATAATAGACAATAGCCTGTCCGCCCTGGATTTTCGCCTTTTCATTGGCATAGCGGGAACGGTTTACCAGCTTGTCCACAGAAGTCAGGTCGGAATCCACAATATACACGCCGCAGCTCACAGTCAGACGATAGACCACTCCCAGTTCATCCATAAAGTTCTGCGCTTCATTCCGGATCTTTTTAACCAGATGCTCCAGGCTGTTCTTATCTTTAAAATGAACCAGAAGGATAAAATTATCTGCAAAAATGCGGGAAAACAACTCATCCTCTTCAATGGCCGACTGAATAATATTGGAAAATACTTTCAGCATCTCATTGCCGGTTTCATATCCGAACGCGTCGTTAATATATTTAAAATTGTTGATGTCCACGTAGATCAGGGCATTTTTATACTCTGCCAGAGGCAGACGTTTTTTCATGTCCTGGGTGAATTTATTGTAATTTCCATGGCCGGTCACAGTGTCTATGTATAAAAGGCGGGTGATCTTTTTATTGGTCCTGGACTTCTGTATGGTAATCATGCCAAGGCAGAGGATGATTAACACGAGAGGACCGCCGATGATAAACAGCATGGCTTCCGGATTGCGGCGCAGCAGCTCCCGGGTCGTTATAGTTTCCGGTTTCATCGTATTAACCGCCACAATCTCATTCCATTCATCCTGTGACACATAAAAAATGCATTTATTGATGATGTCCAGCAGCCGTCTGTCTGTATCCTGGGAAACCGCTATGCTCAGAGGCAGGTTGAAATCATTGAGACCGGCTGTTTTTAAGTCATAATAAGCGTCTTTTTGCAGCCACTGATTGGCCGAATATACGTTAACACAGGCGGCATCCGCTTCCCCATTCTGAACAGCCTTTAAACATTCCTCCACCGTTTTAAATGTAACTACCCTGGTTTTCTGGCTCTGCAAAGGAATCTGATAGCTGGCGTAATACTGTTCCGGAACGGCGATTACCTGCTCATCAGGATTGTTAATCCCGGTTTTACTGACCAAAGTCATGGGCAATTCCATATATACGGAAGATATCTTCACATTTTTCTTATCCGCCCAGTTATAATCATTGGCAAATGCAGTGATAATATCCACATTTCCCTCATTTAAAAGGGTCAGGGCATCGCTGTAATTTTCAGCCTTATCAAACTCAAACCGTATGCCGGAAAATTCAGCGATCAAATCAAAAAGATCCCTGGTGATTCCCTGCATCGTTCCCAGCTTTGCATCATAATACTCCAGCGGGTCCCAGAACGGATCATAGGCTACTTTTAAAACAGGATGTTCCATAATATATTCCTGTTCCTCTCTGTTGAATACAGGCAGTCCTTCTTTATTCCTCTTATAATGTTTGCGGTAAATATCCGTTTGAAACTCAGGATTCAGATAATAGATACGGTCAAGCGCTTCATTAAGCCCGTTTAGAATTTTGGTGTTCCCCTTTGTTGTCGCCAGATAATAATGTCTGATATCAAAAGCGGCCACCACCTTCTGATCTTTGTTTTTTCTTAGACCAATGCTGAAAATCAGGTCTATCTCATGTGATTTTAACGCCTGGTTTAACTCTTCCTGGGTTCTGTAATATACCAGGTCCATTGTAAAATCATGGAGTTCTTCATATTCTATCAGGCTTTCTTTGCCGTAACAGCCCAACAAAGCCCCGGCCTTTTTCCCGTCAAAATTCTCATAGTCTTCAAAAGCATATTTGTCCGTCTGTTCCTCAGTCAGAATCTGCAGATAGGTGGTTCCGATCTCCCGTTTTGTAAAATCAAACTGGTCCATTCTGTCCGTATCCCGGATCAGCGGACCTAAAAGGTCTATCTCCCCATCTTCCAGCATAGCCTGACATTCTTCCCACGTGGCCTCTATAAACTGGTATTCCCATCCTGTATACTGGGAAATCTCCTTTAAAAAATCATAGCCGTAACCAAAATAATCTCCGCTGTCATTGCGTTCGAAATAACCGGGTATCTGTATATATCCAACCCGTACCGTTTCTGCCGGCGCATTCTCCGCCTCCTGGGCATTCTTCGCTGCCGGCACATTCTCCGCCGCATGTGTATCCTCCGCCGCCGGCGCATTCTCCGCTGCCTGTGCCACATCCGCCTGTACCCTTATTAAATTCAAGCATAAAAATACAGTCAGACAGATTACAATCTTACATATCTTCTTTCTTATGTTCACTCTACAGCCCTCAGATCTGTCGTTTATCTGCACCGCAGCAATAACATTGCCGCAGCCTGTCGGCCAACGGTAGAAACGCATCATAAATATGCGTTTCTACGGTCAATCCATTCCATTCAGTATTTCCACTATACCATTTTTCTCAGCCTTTCGCAATTTCTTTTATCAGGATCAGCTTATCGCCCGGAGATACTTTTTCTTCCGTCAGCCCGTTGGTATCGATTACATTTTCCACTGTGGTGTGGAATTTTTTCGCAACTTTCCACAATGTGTCATCCGGCTGGACGATATAGCCGACAATTCCCGGCATCTCCTGAAGCTTCTTTACGTCCATTGGTTCTACGCTCACGCTCTCTATCACATTTTCGCAGACCGGCTGCAATACCAGAAGATCCAGCACGACTACAGCCTTGACTTCAACTACATCGGTGCTGAGCATGACTGCGCTGAGCTGCTCCAATCCGGTATCCAGCTGGTAAATGCTCTCCTCTGTGATTCCAGGAGTTTCAGATGTATAATGGAAGGGCAGCATGGTGACATAGGATCTGACAGGCTCCTTATCATCGGTGGTCAGATACAGGATCTGGATTTCCA
This sequence comes from Clostridiaceae bacterium, assembly GCA_018378255.1. Classification (GTDB taxonomy): domain Bacteria; phylum Bacillota; class Clostridia; order Lachnospirales; family Lachnospiraceae; genus CHH4-2. Next base: position 12,203 of record JAGZXV010000149.1, read on the forward strand.
GAGCGCCTTCGATCCGTAACGTATCTTCCTCCACCTGGACCGCATCGACTTTTACGCTTCCTTCACTGTGGCAGATTTGAAGAATTCTGGGTTCCGCGTCCACATTCACCTTATCGGTCACTTTGCATTTTCCTGTATTTTTGGCAAGTATCTGCTCAAAACACACCTGGCCGGTCTGAAGGGACAGTTCCCGGTTGGTGGAGTACAGATCGCTTAAAAGTTCAATTTCTTCTTCTTCATACAGCTTCATATCCAGTTCCAGAACCGCATCGATTTCCAGTTCCCGCAGCTCTCCGTCCGCATCCGGCTTGGCTTCCACGTCTTTATGGATCAGACGGACCGAAATGGCGGGGATCATTTCCTCCGACGCCTCCGGAAGATCCAGTTCTCCTGAAAATGGAATGCTCTCTTCCAGCCACTGCACCGGCGCGCTTTCCCCTTCGCTGGTATAGATAACAAAGACTATGACTTCTCCGTCAATATGTACTTTTCCGTCCAATGGTTTTGTATTGACACTCCTCAGTTTCAGCTCACTCCACAAAACCGCGTCCATGCTGGGCTTACTGCCTGAAAGAGTAATATCTTCTTTAATGCGGTAGGTATCCTTCCGCCGCAGAGCGATGGAGGCCACATCCGTCTTCCGTTTCTGCACCTCGACCTGGACTTCCTCTCCATTGCGGTCGACATTGGATGTCAGGTCGGCGGCCGCCTGTGCGTCATATAATGTTTCCACACGCACGTCCAGAGTGACGATAGCTTTAACGCTCAGTTTTCTGGAGTTGATCATCGCCGCATTTAAGTCTTCCAGTTCCCAGCTGACACCGGCATAGTCCTTTTCTTCCAAACCCGGAACATTTACCATTTCATCAAATGAAATCGTGCCTCCCAATGTCTGCATGCCGCCTTCTGCTTTCGCATAGAGAACCTGAAATACCACCTTCCCTTTGATGGACAGCTTTTCTCCCATATTTTTGACGGCTTCAATCTGCACTTCTCCTGTGTCCATAATCACCTGTTCCATGTCATCCATGGTATCAGGCACAATAAAATCATCATCCAGAGTGATCTGAGTCGCGGCATTTCCTTTCCAGCGGTTCATATGTATATTTTTCTTAATCAGCTCCACCATAAAAAGCACCCACCTTACCTTCTTATTTACTCTAAGAAAGTTTATGTGAGTGCTTTTTCTATTATGACTGTTGATTGTAATTCTCCAGAAAATGATGGCGTTCGCCCTTCTTTACATAGCCGATACAGGCGTCCAGATTGACATTTTCCACGCTTTTAAAGATATTCATCTCTATATGGGGATTGATCTTCCGAAACTGGCTGATCAGCTCCTTCATCTCCTGCCGCTTGGAGGTATGGACCTCCTCTTCCAAAGCCCGTTCCTTTGCGATCTGCTCCGTAAACCGGCAGGCGCACTGGAGAAATCTCAGGTTGTTAAAGTTCTTCCAGGCCAATATGTTGGCTTCTTTTACCAGATATAAAGGCCGGATCAGCTCCATCCCTTCAAAATTCGTGCTGTGCAGCTTAGGCATCATGGTATTCACCTGGGCGCCGTAGAGCATGCTCATGAGAATAGTCTCAATCACATCGTCAAAATGATGGCCCAGGGCAATTTTATTGCAGCCCAGTTCCTTTGCATTGGCGTAAAGATAACCTCTTCTCATCCTGGCGCAAAGATAGCAGGGCGATTCATCCACATCCACCACCACATTGAAAATGTCGGATTCAAAGATCCGGATGGGAATGCCCATCAGCTTTGCGTTCTCTTCGATCAGCGCCCGGTTGTCCGGATGGTAGCCCGGGTCCATCACGATAAATTCCAGTCCAAAATCCATCTTTCCGTGGCGGCGGATCTCCTGCATACACTTAGCAAGCAGCATGGAGTCCTTTCCTCCGGAAATGCAGACGGCAATCTTGTCGCCTTCCTGTATCATGTCGTATTCATTCAGTGCCTTTACAAATGGCCGCCAGATATCTTTGCGATACTGCTTGATTATGCTCCGTTCGATATCACGGCAACGGTCTTCCATTCTATTCGTTTCCTTTCGCTAATAGTTCTTTCAGCCGCGTCTCCAACTGTTCCAGTTCGGCTTCCAATTGCTCCACCCTGGCCTCCATCTTACAGTAGTGTTCCATGGATACCATCTTTTCTTCTTTTTTAGGGATGGGAACCCCATCGATTTTCACCGCCCTGGCCGGAACGCCTACCGCGGTTACATTGTTTTCAAGAGGCTTTAACAGAACCGCATTGGCTGCGATCCGGCAGTTGTCTCCGACTTCAAATGAGCCTAAAATCTTGGCTCCCGCCCCAACGGTCACGTTATTGCCAAGGGTTGGGTGGCGTTTGCCTTTCTGGGTTCCAACACCGCCCAGGGTCACTCC